>JAUZFQ010000066.1 GCA_030838445.1 Pyrinomonadaceae bacterium
CAACCCTTTAGGAGGAAACCTACATGACTGTCAAAAGCTTGATTCTGATCGAAGGCAGCAGCGTGACCAAAGCGAGTCTGAACATCTCTCTAACGAACGCGCTGCAAGTGGTGATCGGGAGAGCGCCCGCGATGGGCTGGATCGTGCACGTCGCCGCGAACTCCAACGCCGATCTCGGCAAAGCCCTGCTCAAGTTCGCGCAAGTTCCGAACGTCACGGGAGTGACGACTCTGCTGATTCGGAACTAGAGCGACGTTCGATTGGCTGCCGGACGGAACACCAAAAGGCGGCGGCAAGTTTCAAACTTGCCGCCGCCTTTTATGTTCGTGTCGCGCCGTTGCTACTGGACGATGGTGAACTTCTCCGAGGGCGAGAGCGATTGGCCGTTGACGCGATCTTTGATCCGCACCATGAGTTCGTATTCGCCGGGGGCGAGTTGGTCGCTGGTGATCATGCGGGCGAGCGTCAGGCGTTGACCGGCGTCGCTCATGCCGCGCCAGTCTTCGGGCATCTTGCCGAGTTCCTTGCCGTCCTTCAAGAGCACGTAGTCCACGTCCACCGAGGGGCGCAGCGTCGTCTGGTCAATGCCCGCGTTATAAACTTGCAGGTAGATGCCGACGGGTTCGCCCTTGCGGTACGTGCGCGCGACGTTCGGGATCACCTTGAACTGGCCGATGGTGAACTGGCCGACGGCGGGCGCGTCCGACATGCTCTGCAACTTGGCCGCGAGCACGAGCGTCGAGGTCGAGAGTTGCTTGGCGTCGTAGCGCGGCACGGTGAAGCCGAGGTGTTTGACCTGCGTCGCGCCTGAGTTGGTGTCGCGGACGATGACGTCCACGCGGTAAGTGCCGGGCGCGAGCGGGACGGTCTTGCCGTAGGCCGACTTGCGGTTCTTCAAGTCGAGCAGATCGGAGGCGCTGGCGGTGGCCGTCACGGCGTCCTCGAAGACGCCGACGCGGCGGCCGGCGACCGAGGTGATGCGGCCGAAGATGTTCATGCGCGCCGTCTGCACGCCGCCCACGTCCGAGAAGGTCAGTTCCTTGTTGTCGGTCTGGATGGTGAAGGCCGTCACGACGCGCTCGTCCGACTGGCGGTAGAAGTCAATCCGCATGTCGAAGTTGAGCGGGTTGTCTTCAATCGTGCCCGATCCGGTCAGGAGCGAAGCGAGTTCGGGGTTCTTAATGACGGGCGGGCGCGAGAGGTCTGCGATCAACTGGAGGCGCGCGAAGGGGCTGTCCTGCTGCCGCTGGTAATCGTTGCCGTAGCCGCGGTCGGCCTTGCTGGTGCGACCGAGTTGTTCGCTGAGCGTGAGTCCCGCGCCGGGAACCATCGCGAGCGCGTCCTTCTCGTCGGGCGAGCGCGCGATGCGATATTCACCCGTGCCGGTCGGGTCAACGAACTCGATCTCGATGCCGGAGCCGACGCCTTCGAGGTAGCGATAAAACCACGTCTCGAACGGGTAGGTCGTCGTCTCGCCGCCGCCCTGATAGCTCGGACGGTCGTAGGCTCCGCCCGACGGGTGCGACTCGACGGAGTCGGGCTTGCCGAAGGTGATATAGATGCGGCCGCGATCCGTCTTCCAGCCGGGGATGCCGGAGGCGTAGTGCTCGTTGGCGTAGGCGATGCGCTCGTAATACTGTTCCTTGTACTCGTTCTCGTCCGTGTCGGGGTCTGGGTCGCGCCGCTGCCAGAAGCCCTCGATGAACTGCTCGCGCTCCTCGTCGGTGGCGAGCCGCTTGAAGGCGGAGCGTTCGGCGTCCGTGATGATGTAAGCCACGTCCTTGTCCGGCCACTCGCGGTAAATCTTCTTGACCTCTTCCTTCTGCTTGCGCGGGCGTTCCAACACGTCCTGCGTGTCGGTGTTCTTCTTCTTATCCTTTTGCGCGAAGGCGACGGGCGATGCGGCGAGCGCGGAGACGAAGAGGGCGAGGATGAGCGCGTTTCGTAGACTAATGGTACGAGCCATCGTTTTACTACTCCTGTTGCTGATGCTGACGAAAAAAAATTGTTTCGCGTTTCCGCGTCCGGCTGTCGGGCGCGTGCGAGTTTGAAAGATAAACCCTTTGATAGTTTCGACCGGAAGTCACGAAAAGGGCGACGCCGAAAGGTCAACACCGCCTTCCCGACCGGGGCTTGACCGCTGAGCATCGCCAAACTTTCTGGGCGTGATTGTAGAGCCTCGGCCGGAGTAGGTCAAGATGCGCCAAACGGGGCGAAAAGTTGCCTAAAAAGAGATCTACGAAGCTAACTTTGAGTCACCGCCCTTTGGATTTGTTCTGTGATTTCTTATCCTTCTTTGTTGATTGAAGCAACTTAATAAGTGCTTCCAATAACTTAACTATTGTTGTTATCAAGACTAAGGATGTAATTACATGTTCGATCATTTTAATCTCCAAGCGGAATTGAAATCCCTCGCTTGGAAAATATATGATTCTTGAAATGACTTGAGTATGGAAAATCTCAGCCGGATTTTTCCATCTTCCGTTTAAGATATTTTTCAGCGAGGTTATCAAGTTTGGCGAGCGATTCGGGAAATGATTGGTTAAGCAAGTTATTCGCCATTTGCCAGACTTCCTTGTTTTTCTCCTCTAACTCTTTTAGCGGCATTAGTCGACTTTTGGGAGAAGCTTTGACAACCACCCTTTCCGCTGTCTGCTCCTGACGCCATTGTCGAAGGGCATCTCGTACTCTCAGTCCTTCTACTGGCCCGCTATCGAGTGCCCAAGGCGCACTTCCTGCTTTGATTTCCTTCAATCCCGGAATCAACCAACTCAAAATCTCTTTGTCCTTCATCCTTAAAGCTTTAAGCATATGAACTGTGTTAGATAACCATTCTGATTCAATTCGAGGCGCATCCGGATCAGGAATTTCATTAGCCGCGCGGCATAAATTCACGATGCAATCATAGTTGATATCCATCGCTATAGCGTTATAACTCCATCCGTTGACTTTCATTTCAGAGTAGCCATACAACAAAGCATTGTGTAGTTCATTCATGTTTGAACCCTGTTGTCTGCGCAATTGGGTTCTGGCGCGATCTATTGCTGCCCATGCTTTTCTCAAGTCTTCAGCAGACGTGTCTTCGCTAATAATAACAGCTAGTTCCCGTCGGTTATCTTTCCTTGTAAGAACGCGCTTCCGCACGCCCTTACTCAACGGGAGGGATGAAGTGCTGAGAATTTGTTCAAGCTGCTTTTTCATGGCTGGAATTTGGTGCGGGGGCGGCCGAAAATCCACGCGACGAAGATGGAGATGACGTAGAGGACGATCATGGGTGCGGCGAAAAGCATCATGTTGGGCACGTCGCTGGTGGGCGAGATGATGGCGGCGGCGACGAGGATGACGACGAGCGAGGTCTTCCAGATGCGCAGCAGCAGCCCGGCCGTCACGAGTCCGATGCGCGCGAGGATGTAGGTGATGGCGGGCATCTGGAAGACGAGTCCCATGCCGAGCATGACGAAGATGATGAAGTCGAAATAGTCGTCGGCCTTCAAGAGCAGTCGAAAGTCCTGTCCGAGTCCGAGCAGGTAGGCGGCGGCCGGGGGGAAGATGACGTAGTAGGCGAAGGCCGCGCCCATCACGAAAAAGAGCGACGCGAGGATGACGAAGGGCAGGGCGTAGCCGCGTTCGTGCGGGTAGAGGCCGGGCGCGACGAACGCCCAGATTTGCCAGAGCAGGAACGGCACGGACAGGCAGACCGCCGCGTAGAGCGAAACTTTGACGTAGAGCGAGAAGGGTTCGAGCGCGGTGTTGACGACGAGGCGGTCGTCTATGCCGGGCAACGCTCCGGGCTGCGCGTTCAGGTCGAAGGGCAGGCGCACGCCTTTGGGGATGATCGTGCCCCCGGCGTAGAGCGGCTCGTCCGTGAAGAGGCCGAGTTGGCCTTGCGCATCACGTGCAACGCGCGCCGTGACGCTTGCGCCGACGGGGATCACGCTCGCGCCGAGTTTCGTCGTGTCAGCGAAGACGTAGCGGCCGGTGTCGCCCTCGGCGGCGGAACTGAGCGGCAGCGCGGCCTCGTTGCCGGTGATGCCGCCCAAAGGGAGTTGACGCCGCTGCGCGTCGGCGAGCGCGGCGCGCACGGGCAGCGCGAGAAAGTTGTAGATGTAATCGGAGACGAACCAGCAGGCCATGAAGACGACGAAGACGAAGATGACCGAGCGGACGAGGCGGCGGCGCAGTTCGTCGAGGTGGTCGAGGAAAGACATCTGGCCGCCGAGCCGTGAATCTTGCTCGTCGCCGTCCGTATCGCCGGAGTCTAAGAGTGTGGATGCCATCGCAGTTCGGGCGGGCTGACTGTAACGCGCGGCTCTACAGCCAGTCGGTCTTGCGCGAGGGCTGCGACTGCTGCTGCTGCTCCGCCGTCGCTACTTCCGTCGCTTCCGTCATGCCTGTCGCTTCCGTTTGAGGGGCGGCGTTGTCATCATCGAACGTCGCGGCCGCGGCAGTTTCCACGCGTGCGCCGCGCGCGACGTTCGCGCCCTGCACCGGAGCGAACGCGGCCTCGGTGATGTCGTGCGGTTGCGCGTTCGCGGCGTCGTTTACGCCGGACGTGACTTGCGCCGCGTCGGGCGTGTCGGCGACCATCGCGCGATCAACGGCGGCCTCGCGCTCCACGCTCTCCAACGCCACCTCGCGCTCCCACGTCCGCTTGAACTCGTCGCCCGCGCGCTTGAACTCGTTCAGACTCTTGCCGAGCGAGCGGCTCAACTCCGGCAGCTTGCGCGGCCCGAACAGGACGAGCGCGACCACCAGAATGACGAGCAACTCCGTCGTGCCGAGCGATTCGAGAAATAGGAAAAACATAGTTTCAGGTTTCAAGTTTCAAGTTTCAGGAATGAGGTTCTTTAGTTTCTTAACTTGAAACCTGAAACCTGAAACTTGAAACTAGCCTTTGTAATCCGGCGGGTAGTAGATGACTTCGATGACCTGCCCGCCCACGCCTTTAGTGTAGAAGGAGACGGTGCGGTCGCGGTGTTCCTTGAGCGGGCGGCCTTCGCGTGCGGCCGCCTGTTCGAGTTCTTCGCGCGTCTCGACGCGCAAGCCCAGATGCGGCGGGTGCTTCGAGTCGGGCGGCAGTAGCGCGACGCCGAAGCCGCGCCCGTCGCGCATCATCGCCCAGTCCTCGTACATCGTCTCCACGCGAAACCCGATCCGCTCATACTCGCGCACGTCCCGCCCCAAATCCTCGCAACGCACCGCGATGTGATCCACCACCCCGCCGAAACGCGCCTCTTCGGGCTGTTGCTCGCTCATAACTCAACTCCGAAAACAAAAACTGTTCTTTGTCAGTTGTCCGTGGTCAGTTGTTCAAGACCATCTTTAGTGACTCGGTTGATAACCACACGCAACTGACAACTGACAACTGACAACTGACAGCTTTATTTCCCTCCCCACGCCTCGCCGTAACGCTCGCTGTAGACGACGCGTTCGAGGGGGAAGCGGCCGGGGTAAACTTTGTCGGGCGGCGCGGCGCGGCCGATGGCTAAGAGCGCGACCACCTCGGCCTCTTCCGGCAGGCCGAACTCGCGTTTGACGCCCGCCGCGTCGAAGCCTTCCATCGGCGCGGTGTCGAAGCCGTAGACCTCCGCCGCGTACATCAAAGTGGTGAAGGCGATCATCGTGTGGCGGTTTACCCACACGGCGGGCGGCATGCTCGACACGAATTGAACCGCGCCCTGCATGTACTCCTGATACTTGTTCACGTCGCCCGCGCCGCGCTCCGCGCCGTCGCGAAAGACCTCATCCGCCGTCTCCTTCCACTCCTCTTTCATCCCGACGGCGATGACGACGACCGGCGCTTGCCCGACCTTCGGCTGGTTGTAGGCGACCGCTTGCAGGCGCTTTCGATTCTCCTCGTCGCGCACGACGATGAATCGCCACGGCTGGAGGTTGTAGCCCGAAGGGGCTTGCAGGCCGAGGCGCAGGATCGCATTCAACGCCTCCTCCGGCACTTCGTCCGGCAAAAAACTGGTGGTGGCGCGGCGTTCGACGACCGCCTGCGTGAAAGGTTTCAACGGCTCGCCGCCGGGCTGCGTCTGTGGCAGGTTGGTCGGTTGGTCTTGCATCGGAGTGTGTCCCCTCTGGTCGCGTTCGGTAAATGTCGTTAACGGCGCGATTGTAGCGCGAGTGGCGGGCAAAGGGAAAAGGCGGCGGGGCGTGAACGATTAAGGCGGCGGGGCGTGAAAGATTCTTGACAGCGGCGACCTCCGCGCGCGACCCTCTCAGGCGAAGATAACTCCGACGCGACAGGTAAACAGGGAAGATAATTTTTGATGAGCACTACGCACACGCCGCGCATCGTCTCGCTGCTGCCTTCGGCCACCGAGATCGTCTGCGCGCTCGGACTCGAAGACGCGCTCGTCGGCGTTACGCACGAATGCGACTATCCGGCGGCGGTCGTCGGCAAGCCGCAACTCACCGCCAGCCGCATCTCGCACCTGACCATGACGAGCGCGGAGATCGATCACGCCGTCCGCTCCCAACTCGACGGCCACGGCTCGATCTACGACCTCGACGAAGTGGCCTTGCGTGCGCTCCGCCCCGACCTCGTGATCACGCAGGAACTCTGCGACGTGTGCGCCGTCAGTTACAAACGGGTCGAACAGGCCGCGCGCCTTCTCGACCGGGACGCGCGCGTCGTCTCGCTCGAACCGAACACCATCGCCGACATCTTCGCCAACATCCGCACCGTCGGCGCGTTGACGGGGAGAGAAGCCGAGGCCGAACAAGTCGTCGGCGAACTCGCCACGCGTCTCGACGCGCTCGCGCTCGCCCTCTCTCAAGTCGAGACGCGCCCGCGCACCTTCGTGCTCGAATGGCTCGAACCCGCGTTCGCCCCCGGCCACTGGGTTCCCGAACAAATCGCGCTCGCGGGCGGCGACCACGCCTTCGGCCACGCCGGTCAGCCTTCGACCACGACGACCGCCGAGGCCATCCGCGACTACGCGCCCGAAGTCGTCGTGCTCGCGCCCTGCGGCTATTACAAGGAAGACACGCTCGGCGCGCTGGCGGCCGCGCGTTTCCCTGCGGGCTGGCACGAACTCCCGGCGGTCGTGCGCGGCGAAGTGTGGGCGGTTGACGCGACGGCATATTTCAGTCGCCCCGGCCCGCGCGTCGTGCGCGGCGCGGAGATTCTCGCGCGCATCATTCACCCCGAACTGTTCGGCGCGCCCGAAGAGCACGAAGCGGTGCGCGTGCCCGCCGAGTTGATGAGAACCTAGCGAAGCGATGAGAGCATAGTGAAGCGATGAGAGCATAGTGAAGCGATGAGAACTTAGAGACATGCCACGCACGAAGAAGCAGAACACGGAACAACCGCCCGTCGCCCGCGCAAGTTTAACCAACGGCGACGACGGCGAGAGCGGCGACAGCAACGACGGTGCGCTCGCGAGTTCGCTTGGCGGCGAGGGCGTGCTCGCGAGTTTCGCGCGGACGGCCGAGGCCGTGGCCGCGACGACGAAGAAACTTGAGAAGGCCGCAGTGCTCGGCGCGTACTTCCACACGCTCGACGACGCAGACCTCGTGCGCGCCGCGCGCTACTTCGCCGGACACCAGTTCGCCTTAAACGACGCGCGCACGACGAACGTCGGCACGAATCTTTTGCGCGACGTGATCTCTGACGTGACCGGCCTCGACACGGAGAACTTGCGCCCGCGCTACGTGCGCCTCGGCGACTCCGGCGAAGTCGCCTACGAAGCGTTCCGCGAAGCCGGGCGCGACGAGGTGAACCGTCCGGCCTTTACGCTCGCCGCGGTCGAGAGTCTCATCGCGCTCTTGAGCGACACGCGCGGCACGAAGAACAAGCGGGCGCTGCTCGCCGACAATTTCTCGCGCGCGACCGCGCTCGAAGCGAAGTATCTCGTCAAGCTGCTCGTCGGCGATCTGCGCATCGGTTTGAAAGAGGGCTTGGTGGAAGACGCGCTGGCGCGTGCGTTCGAGCGCACGCTGGCGGACGTGGCGCGCGTCAACATGCTGACGGGCGACATCGGCGAGACGGCCGTGCGCGCGCGCCGCGACGAACTGGCGGGCGTCTCGATGCGCCTCTTCCACCCGATCAAGTTCATGCTGGCCACGGCGGGCGAAGACCTCGCCGACATCGCGCGCACGATGCCCGCGGAGTTTTACGTCGAAGACAAATTCGACGGCATCCGCGCGCAGGCGCACGTCGAGGCGGGGCGCGTCGCGCTCTACACACGCACGCTCGACGAGGTGACGCACCGCTTCCCCGAACTCGTCGCGCCGCTCGCCGCGCTCGACACCGACGCGATCATGGACGGCGAGATCGTGCCCGCGCGCGGCGCGCAGATTCTTCCCTTCGCCGAGTTGCAGAAGCGTCTGGGGCGCAAGACCGTCGGCGACGAACTGCTCGCTTCAACGCCCGTCGTCTTCATCGCCTACGATCTGCTCTACGCGCACGGGCGCGTCATGTTCGACGAGCCGCTCGCGGAGCGTCGCCGCGCGCTCGAAAGTTTGGTGACGAATAACGATGCGAGCGACGACTTGACGACGGCGGCGACGCTCAGGCTCTCGGAGGCGAAGCGCGTGACGGACGCCGCCACGCTCGACGCCGAGTTCGACGCGGCGCGCGCTCGCGGCAACGAGGGCTTGATGATCAAAGACCCGCGCTCGTCCTACAAACCGGGCAAGCGCGGGCGCGAGTGGTTGAAGTTGAAGCGCGCGCTCGCCACGCTCGATGTCGTCGTGACGGCGGTCGAAGTCGGCCACGGCAAGCGGCGCAAGCTGCTGTCGGATTACACGTTCGCCGTCCGGCGTTCGGCCGACGACGCCGAACTCTTAAACGTCGGCAAAGCCTATTCCGGTCTGACGGACGTGGAACTGGCGGAACTGACCGAGTGGTTTCGCGCGCACACCATACAGGAGTTCGCGCACGGGCGCGTGCGCACGGTCGAACCTAAAATTATTCTTGAAGTCACCTTCGACCGCGTGCAAATCTCGAAGCGGCACAAGAGCGGCTACGCGCTGCGCTTCCCGCGCATCCTGCGCCTGCGCGACGACAAGAGCGTGGACGAGATTGATACCTTGGAGACCGTGAGCAAACTGGTGAGCGAGGGCGACGCGGAGGAAATTATAAATTGAAATAACGATGAACGCGGAACGATGAACTTAAAGCCGTCAGTTGTCAGTAGTCCGTGGTCAGTTGTTCAAGACAGTCTTTAGCGATTCGTGTGAGAGCCACAGGCAACTGACAACTGACCACGGACAAAGATCAATCTTTCACTTCATCGTTCCTACTACATCGTTTCCTCTCTGCGCTACCTCAACACGTTAATCGTCACAGCACGAAATACTGAATCCAGTCATACTTCGCGTAGATCGGCGTGCCCGGATACGTGAACGGCCCCAGCCAGCTATCCACGCCCGTTCCCGCCCACATGTTCGCCATGATCTTGCCCGGCAGACTCGGCAGCGGGTTGCCGGTCGAGGCGTACTCCGTGTGGACGATGATGTCGTCAACGATCCATTCGATCTTGTCCGCCTTCCAGACGAACGCGTAATTGTGATAACCCTCGGCCGCGTCGAACCACAGGTTGACCAACGTCTCATGCCCGCCCACGCCGTTGACGAAATAGTTGGTCTGCATCTTGGTCGTGTCTTTGCCGAGAATTTCGATGTCAATCTCGTGATGTTGCGTGCCGTCGGACGGGCCGGTGTAGGTGAAGAACCCTGTGACGAGTCCGCTCCCCTTCGCGGCTTTGAAGCGGGTCTCGTATTTGCCGTAGCCGTAGTAATCGTTGGTGCGATACTCGCCCGCGGCGTACGGCTTACCGCTGCACCCCGAAGGGCACGGCGTGGTGTCGAGCCGCTGGCTCATGAAGCCGCCTGAGAAGGTGACGTGATCTGCGCGCCAGCCGACGTTGAAAGGATTACCGTTAGTCCAACCGTCGGCCTTGTGCCAGCGCGCAGTATTGAACGTGTCGAGGCCGTCGAAGAAAGTGCCGCCCGTGGCGTAAGCGGGCTGCACGGTCAGAGAAAGTAAGAGCAGTCCGAGTAAAGCGACGTGTGAACGCGACGCGGCGCGCCCGCTGCGGCGGTGGTGAGAATTTTTATGCAACACGAGGTGTCCTCCATTGGTGAAGTATGTAAGTTAGGGAGAACGAACTGAAACGAGTGAGGGATAACGCGTGACGCACAGGCATGGCGAACAGTGTGCCAGAGCGTTGCAGGGTGAATGACGGGCGGCAAAGGGCTGAAAATGTGATGGCGGTAGCCAAGTCGGCAACTGACAGTTGAAGCAGTCGCAGCATCGCTTCACTACAGTTCGGATTAAAAACCTACACCCGCGATGAATGAGAGGCGCAGACGTTCACGGCACGACAAACTTTTTCGCGTTTGGCAAAGAATGAGACGAGGCCGTGTCGCTGAGTGTAACGTTCAGCGACACGGCCTCGATTGTGTGGAGACACGGTTTGTCTCTCGCGTCCTTATACGCCCTGCGCGGTGGCGGCGACGTTCGTCGGCCTCTCTTCGGCGAGCAGGCTGCGGAGCATCCACGCGGTCTTCTCGTGGACTTGCAGACGCTCGGTCAGGAGGTCTGCGGTCGGCGCGTCGCCGGCCTTTTCGGCGGTGTTGATGACGGAGCGCGCGGTGCGTGCGGCGGTCTCGTGGCCTTCGACGAGTTGGCGCACCATCTGCGTCGCGGCGGGCACGCCGTCCTCCTCCGCGACGGAGGTGAGGCGCGCGAACTCCTTGTAGGTGGCGGGTGCGAAGACGCCGAGCGCGCGGATGCGTTCGGCTATGAGGTCGTTGGCCGTCCAGAGTTCGTTGTATTGCTCCTCGAACATCAGGTGGAGCGTTTGGAACATCGGCCCCGTGACGTTCCAGTGAAAGTTGTGCGTCTTTAAGTAGAGCGTGAAAGTGTCTGCGAGCAGGCGCGACAGACCTTCGGCGATCTCGCGCCGGTCGGGTTCTTCGATGCCGATATTGATCGCCATCGGTTGCGCTTCGACTCTCGGTTTGGTTGACATAAAATTTCTCCTTCTGTTGCAGACACTACACCCAACTTTTGTCGGTCATTTGTCAAAACTCTGCATACTTTCCACGCGTCGAAGATGATGAAAATCAGGCTGTTTAGGCGTCAATTCCGCAGTCTCACGCGGTAGATGATGTGGCGGTTGACGCGCTCGCCCGCGTCGCGTTCGTACCAGCGGTCGAGGGGCGCGAGGTTGAACGGTTGATCTACCTGTGCGACGACGTAGGCGAGTGTGGGCGCGGCGGCGCGGGCGCGGTCGAACCCGGCGTGAAAGTCTGCGTAGTTCTGTTTCTCGGCGTCAATTTCGGCCTGCGTGATGGGGCGATAGTTGACGGTCAGGCGCGGGTTGGCGCGCTCCCAGCCGAAGATGGCGAAATAGATGAAGCCTTGCGTGCGGTAGATGGTCTCGAAGTCGTTGGCCGCGACGCCCGAATAATAGAGGTACTTGAAAAAGCGTTCCTTATTTTCCGCCACGGAGACGCCGGAGAAGACGAACATGTGCGGTGCCCAGACGGTCGCGAGCGGCGCGTAGGTCGGGAGATTGTCAATGCGGTAGACGCTCGGATTGAAGACGACCGGGTGCGGGTCGGCCTGCTCGACGCGCGCGCGCTCCTTGAGTCGCAGCGCGACCTGCGCCCACTCATCTTTCAACTGGTTGCCGACCGAGCCGCGCCGCGTAATGATCAAAGTCTCGCCCGCGCCCCATGCGAGCGCGGCGAGCGCGACGGGCAGCCACACGCGATGCGGAATCAAACGTCGCGCGGGCGTGGAGTTAACGACTTGATTGTCCGTAACCCTCACGACTTGTTCGTCCGTGACTTCTGAACTTTCAACGTGCGCGACTCCGGCACTCTCCATGCCTGTGGCTCTCGCGCTTTCGCTGTCAGCGACTTTAAAAGTTTTCCATCCCTGCCAGAGCAAGCCCGCGGCGAGTGCGGCGGCCAAGAGCGCGACGTAGTTGCCGATGTATTGCTCGTAGTGCATCGGCTGGAGCGAACGCCCCGTGATGATCTGTTGATTGAAGACGGCGAGCACCGACAGGGCGAGCGCGGCGTTAAAGAGGACGGCGGGCGCGCGTGCGTCGAGCCAACGCCGCCACACGCCGAAGGCGAGCGCGACGAGCGCGAGCGCGGCGACGAGGATCACGCCGCGCCAGAGGTCGGGCGCGCGCGAGTAAGTCAACGCCTGCACCGTGTCCATCGTCGGCGCGCGGCGCGAGAGCAGGATGAAGTAAGGGACGAGCGAGACAACGGCGCAGAGCGACGTGATGGCGAGTGGCGCGATGGCGCGTCGCCAACCGTCGGGGCGCGCGACGAGCCAGACGAGGGCGAGACAGCCGACGAGCGCGGCGGCGGTCGTCCAGTGATAAAAGTACGAATAGACCATGAGCGCGAACAGCACGCCCGCGCTCACGGCGGAGATGAGACGCGTGCGGCGCGCGTTCGCGTTAAGCGCGCGCCAGATGAAGCCGCAGAAGAAGAAGAAGAAGGCGAAGGGCACGCCCGGCACGTAGCGTCGCAGGAAGGGGAGAAAGACGTAAGCCGTCTGATACCCGAACAAGTTCAAAACTAATCCCTGACCGGCGACGAGGATGCCGAGGCAGAGCACGACGGGCACTCCGGCGGCGGCGATGCGTTCGTCGCGCGTCAGCATCGAGAGCAGCCAGAAGATCGCGAGCGCGCTCGATGCGGCGACGAGCGGCATGAGCAGGATGAACATCGTCGAGGTGGTGAGGCCGAGCGCGCGCGCCGGGAGCGAGAGCATGTAGGCGGGCACGAACTGGATCGAAAAGAGCGATTCGGGCGGTCGTACCCCTGCGCGTTCGTCGAGTCCGGTGTAAGGATCGTTCAGGCGCGGGCGGCCGTCAACGAGCGCGTTGACGTAGGCGGCGTAGGCCGGTTCGTCGCTGTAGAAATGCGCGAACGAGCCTTGCCAGTCGCCCCCGCGTTTGTAGCAGAGGTGCGCCTGCGGGAAGAGCGAGAGCAGCACGAGGGCGAGCGCGGCGAGCAAGCCCCAACGCCAGCGAAGGGGCGTTTCGCGTTCGAGCGGATTGGTCATAACGGACGGCGAACAGTTGTCTGTAACGGCGGCGGCGAACGAGTCGGAAGAACGCCTGATACTAAGTTTTCGAGATCGCATCCGGCAAGCCTTCAAGGGCGCAGGCGCACGCGATAGATCGTGTAGAGGCCGACGCGCACGCCCGCGTCGCGCTCGTACCAGCGTTCGAGTTGCGTGAGATCGTGCGGGCGTTCCGGCGATGCGACGACGTAGGAGAGCAAGGGGCGCGCGGCCTCTGCGCGCGTGAACGCGGCGACGTAAGCGGCGTAAGCGCGCGCCTGCGCGTCGAACTCTGCGTCGGTCAGAGGCGCGTGCTCGGTCGTCAGTCGCGGCAGCACGCGCTCCGCGCCGAAGAGCATGTATGCGAGGTTCGGATTCGAGTCGAGGTAGGCGCGAAAGTTTTCCGGCGCGACGCCCGTGTAATACAGAAATTGAAACAGGCGTTCCCGGTGCGCGTCGGCATCGAGTCCGGAGTTGACGTGCATGTGCGGCGACCAGAGGACGGCCGTGTGCGGCGCGACGGCGGGCAGATTGTCGGCCAGCATGAAACTCGTCGCGAGGACGACGGGGCGGGCGTTCAACGTTTCGCCCGCGCCCGACCCACGCGACTCGTCCGCACTTGCCTCGGCTGGTTTGCCCGCGCTTGTCTCAGTTGGTTCGCCCGCGCGCATCATCTCGGCCAGACGCTTGGAGACGCGCGCCTGTTCGTCGCGCGCGCGGTTGACGGGCGCGAAGCGGCGCGTCGTGGCAACCAACTCGAACGCCGCCCAGACGTAAGCCGCGAGCGCGACGCAGAGGAACGCGCGCGCGGCAGTGCGCTGTGACAGCGACGCAGGACGGCGGCGCGTCGTCTGTTCGTTATCATCTCGCTCGCGCCCGTCGCTTTCGTCTCGCCGTCGGATGGAGAGCGCGACGGCGAGCGTTAGCGCGAGGAGCGCGAGATAGTTCAAGACGTAATCCGCGTAGTGGACGGGTTGGAGCGACCGCCCGGTGACGATCTGTTGGTTGAAGACGACGAACGGCGTGATGGCGAACGACGCGGCGAAGATAAACGGCGCGGCGCGCGCGTCGAGCCGCCTGCGCCACAGGCCGTAGGCGAGCACGGCGAGCGCGACGAGCACGACGAGTTCCGGCACGCGCGAGAGATCGGGCGCATGCGTGAACTTCAACGCCTGCACCTTGTCCATCGTCGCGGCGCGGCGCGCGAGCAACACGGCGTAGGGCACGAGCGACGCGCAGGCGAGCGCGGCCGTGGTGAGAAAAACTTTCGCGGCGTGCGTTGGGTTGCCGTGCGCTGCTTCGTCGTGCGATGAGTTGCCGCGCGTCTCGTTGGCGTGCGTTGCGTTGTCGCGCGTTGAGTCGTCGTGCATTGCATCGTCGTGAGTTTGGTCGTCGTTCCCACGACGCGCGATGAGCCGGAGCAGGGCGAGGCAGGCGAGCCATGCGGCGGCGGTTGTCCAGAGGTAAAAGTAGGAGTAGACGAGCAGGGCAAACGTCGCGCCCGCGGCGACGGCGTAGGACAAGGCCGCGCGCCGCGACGCTTGAGCAGCGAGAGCGCGCCAGACGAGCGCGCAGAAGACAAAGAGTAAGGGGAAGGGCAGGGCGGGCACGTAGCGGCGCAGGAACGGCAGGTAAGCGTGAGAGGCGCGCAAGCCGAGGAGCGGCGCGAGACTCGCACCGCCCGATGCGAGCGCGCCGAGGCACAGGATGATGATCGCGCCGCACGCCGCGAGTCGCGCGTCGGCGAGCAAGAGCGCGAGCAACCAGAAGAGCGCGAGCGTGGCGGCGAAGGCGACGAGCGGAGTGAGTGCGATGAAGACGTTGGAAGCGTCGAGCGAGAGAGCGCGTGCGGGCAGCGCGAGCGCGTAAGCGGGGACGAACTGGATCGAGAAGAGCGACTCGGAGAGCGGCGCGTCGGCCGTGTGATCGAGTCCGGCGTAGGGGTCGTTCAGGCGCGGGCGTCCCGCGATGAGCGCGGCGAGATAGGCGGCATAGGCCGTCTCGTCGCCGTCGAAAGAGGCATATGCGCCCTGCCAGTCGCCGCCGCGCGTGTACCACAGGTGCGCTTGCGGGAGCAGGGCGAGCAGCGTCATGGCGACGGCGGCCAGCACGCCGGGATGCCAGCGAAAGTTTCTACGCATCAGTTTCTACGCATCGTCGGGCAGGGTCTCGCTTCCGAAGTGTCGGCTACGAACTCAAGGCGGGTGATTATAACTGCTCCCGGCGCACATGCGAGGGGCGGGCGCGTCCGTTGCGCGGCGACGCGTGAGAGTGCGCGCGTCACGCAGGATGAGGACACACGTTCGCGCACGAAGGTAAATGTTGACAAGAAGGGTGGCGCAAGCGAAGATGCCGGACACCTCGCCGGTCTACAGCTTCAGTCGCGCCCTCGTCCGGTTTCTCCGGTTCGGCATAACCAGTCGCTCAAACACGAACGCCCCGCAACGCTAACTCTGACACAGATGAGGAGAAGGATGATGAGAAAGCCGCTATTCCTTTGTTGCCTGCTCGTGCTGGCAAGCTTCTTCGACGCCGCCGGTCAAATAATCACGCCCGTCTTTTCAGAGACGCAGGACAGAGCGAGCATCCAGTTTCCGAGGAGGAGGGGGCAGCGGGGTCAGCCGGTCACACCTAATCCGCCGACGACTAATCCGCCGACAACTAATCCGGCTGAGAGTAATCCGGCCGCGAATGATCGGGCGGTGAATAATCCGCGGGCGGGCGCGTCGCGCGCGGGCGTGGTTGACGACGGCTTTACGTGGTTCGAGGCGGTCAGCACAGAGGCGCTCGGCCAGAACAACATCCCATACAGCACGGGCTGGGTCTTGAAATCACACGTGCGAGTTTTGGGCGACTACCCGAACCGGAGCGCGATCAAACTCGTCGTCGCGCGCGCCGGGAAAGCCGTGGCGACGACGCGTTGCGAAGTTGACGTGTATCGCAAGGAGGGCAACGCGGTTGACGAAAGTTACATGTGGACGAACGAGTGCTGGCGCAAGGACACGGCGACTAAGGAGACCGGCAACTTCGACGTGCAGGTCTTCACCGTGAACGGCGACACGGATGAGGAAAAGCTCGCACGCACCTACAAGATCGAAGTGCGCGCGGCGAGTCGCGTGCCCGCAGGCCAGCAACCCGGCGAAGCCCCGCCGCACTATTACATCCCGCGCCACGCCGAAGCGCCCGTCAGTTTCATCTTCCTGCGCCCGACCGGCTACACCTCCTACTTCGAGTGGGGCAGCCGCCCGGAGCGTTCCGGCGCGAACCTCGTCGAACTACATTTCAGTCTCTCGCCGAGCGACATCGGCAAAGATTTGCCGCACGGCTACATGCGTTGTTCGGTTGACGGGAAGCGGCTTTCGATGCCCGGCCCGATGCCGTATGCTGATCAGGCGATCAGCAAGTACGAGCGCAATTTTCAGGTCATCCACACAGACCGCCTCGCCCCGCAGTACAAGCGCGGGACGGAGTATCGCGACGAGATCGGCTTCCGCATGGTGAAACTGAAAGCGCCGCTGACGTGGGGCGCGGTGCGCGACACGAACCGGCTCGCGCTCGAAGATTATCCGGGCAACTGGGAGTGCAGCTTGATGAACAACGGCGAAGTGTGGCGGACGTGGCGTTGGCGGATCGGCGCGGGCGGGACGCCCGAAATGCACCCCGAACAAAAAGGCAACGTCAACCTCTACTTCAACTCGTTCATCGTGGACATGGAGATTCCCGCGGGCGGCAGTCCGCTCGACAAGCGACTCGTCCCCGAAGCGGCGGCGAAGGGTTTGTTCTACGGCCAGCCGTGGGCTTCCGCCGAGGGCAGGGCGATGGCCGCGCGGCTGCCGAGAAAGGGCAACCCGTACCCAGTCCCATCGAATCAGGTGAAGTGAACTGCGCCCGTCGCCGTCCACAAACTTGATTGAGATTAAGAATCGGATCGAGTTTAAGTTTTCTCCGCGCCCGCGTTGCGTCGCTCTGCATCTCTGCGGTGAGTGTTAGTTGATCGAGCATTCATCGCCGCAGAGGCGCAGAGAGTTGTCGCAGCGCGGGCGCGGAGAGTTTTACCCGAAAATATATCCGCTATAATTCGTCCTCTTTATGTCAACGACTGTTTACGAAGACGACACTGCCGCGCAACCTTCCGCGCGCCTCGCCGCGACGTGCGCGTGCCTGTTGATGCTCGTCGCGCTGGTTGACTCGCAAGTCGTCGCCGCCATCACGCCGCAGATCGCCGCGGGACTCGGCAGCGCGAA
Organism: Pyrinomonadaceae bacterium; assembly: GCA_030838445.1. GTDB lineage: Bacteria > Acidobacteriota > Blastocatellia > Pyrinomonadales > Pyrinomonadaceae > JAIVJZ01. Next base: position 17,296 of record JAUZFQ010000066.1, read on the forward strand.
GACGAGCGTGGCGGCGAGCGTGATGGTCTACGCTTTGGCAGCGGCGGCCGTTGCGCTCATACTCGGCCGCCGCGCGGGGCGCGTGAACCCGGTGCGCTGGCTGCCTGCGGCCGCCGGAATCTTCGTCGCGGCGAACGCGCTCGCGGCCTTCGCGCCACACGTCGCGCTCTTCTGGACGGCGCGCGCGCTCGCCGGACTCGCGGGCGGACTGGTGAGCGCGCTCGTCATCGCCGCGCTCGCAGACGCTTCGAGTTACGCGCGGCGCGGCAGGCAGATGAGCGGCGTGGCCGTCGCCTATTTTCTCGCGCCCGTGCTCGGCGTGCCCGTGGGCGCGTGGCTCGCGGGGCGTTTCGGCTGGCGCGTGGTCTTCGCCGCGTCGGCCGTGCTCGTCGCCGTCGCCGGTCTGCTCGTGCGACAGTTTCCCCTGCCGCGCGCGAACGAAACGACGGGCGACGAAGCGGCGACGGGGCGTGCGTCCTTGTGGCAACTGGCGATGCGTTCGCGTTCGACGCGGCGCGGCATCGTCAGCGCGTTCTTCATCTCCGGGGGCTTGGTCGGGCTGACGACTTACCTCGGCACTTGGCTCTCGGACGCGTTCCGCGCGGGCGCGCGCGAGGTCGGTTTGATCTACGCGCTGGCCGGGGCGGGCGCGGTCGCGGGCGGCGCGCTCGGCGGAGTGCTCGCAGACCGCTACGGCAAGCGGCGCGTCGCAATCGTCAGCAGCGCGTTGATGATCTTTCTGGTGCTCGTGCTGCCGACGTTCAGTTGGGGCGCGCGGCTCTGGGCGATCATCTGCGCGACGGCCTTTCTCGCCGCCTTGCGCGTCGCGCCGCTGCAAGCGCTCGTCACCGAACTCGTCGCCGCCTCTGAGCGCGCCACCTACGTCGCCCTGCGCAACGGCGCGTCGCAACTCGGCATCGCGCTCGCGGTCGCGGCGGGCGCGCGCCTCTACCCGCGCTACGGGCTGGCGGGCGTCGGCGCGATGTGCGCCGCCCTCACGCTCGGCGCGACGCTCAGCATGCGCAAACTCGCAGACCCGCACGACGACGCCAGGCAAGCACGCACAGGCGACGACCCCGCAACCATTGTTGATGAAAAAGACGCGAGCACAACTGCCGCAGTTGATGAACAAGACGGATGCACACCCGCCACGGTTGATGAAAAAGACGCGAGCACAGCCGCCGTGGTTGATGAGAAAGGCGCACGCGCGCGTCGTCGTTTCAGCGGCCGGGGCATCGCGCGCAAACTCGCCGCCGTCGTCGTCGCGCTCGTCCTGCTCGTCACAGTCGGCTTTCCGTGGCTCTTGAGTTTCGCGATCACGAAGGCCGGGACGCGCCCCGACGAGCGCAGGCGCACCGACACGCCCGCAGACCACGGCGCGACCTTTGAAGCGGTTTCTTTCGCTTCGACTGACGGCAACACTCTCTCCGGTTGGTATCTCCCCGCGCGCTCTGGCGGCGGCGACGCGCAGCAGCGACGCGTGACGTTCGTCCTGACACACGGGCTGTTCCGCTCGCGCTACGAGATGCTCGAACGCGGCCTCGCACTCTGGCGCGAAGGCTACGGCGTCCTGCTCTACGATCTACGGCGGCACGGCGCGAGCGCGGCGGAGTTTTCCACCATCGGCTACGACGAGCGGCACGACGTGGCCGCCGCCTTCGCGTTCGTGCGCGCGCGCGAACCACAGAACCGCGTCGTGTTGATGGGCGTCTCGATGGGCGCGGCGGCGACGCTCTTGGCGGCCTCAGAGATTAGTGACGGGCAACTGCTCGGCGTCGTCGCAGAGTCGAGCTTCCTGTCGTTCTCCGACACGGTGCGCCACCACGTACGCCTGATCGGCCTCCCCACTTTTCCTTTCGCGACGCTCTTGATAAAGTTCACCTCGTGGCGTTTGAACTTCGCGGCGGACGACTACGATCTGCTGCGGGCGGTGGGCAGAATCTCGTGCCCCATCCTCTTCATCGGCGGCACGAAGGATGTGCGCATGCCGACGGCCACCGTGCTCGAACCGCTCTACGCGGCGGCGCAGAGCGCGGGCAAACGCAAGTTCATCGTCGAGGGTGCGACGCACGGTCACGCCTACGACGAGTCGCCGGAAAGTTACGTCAAAGCCGTGAATGAGTTTGTCGGGTCAATCGAATAAACGTGCGCGCCACGCCCTGAAACCGCGCGGGCGGCGCGCACGTATCAACCTTATCCAAGCGGAAACCATTCACACTTTGACGAAAAGGAAATACAAAAAAATGAACATGCTTCAAACCCGCCGCACGCTCGCACGCGCCGCGGCCTTCGCGTTCGCCGCCGGACTGCTCGCGGGCGGCGCGTTCGTGCTCTTCGCCGGTCAAGACGCCTTCGCGCAGGAGGCCATGGCGCAGGAGAAGAAAGTTGACAAGCGCAAGTTGACGACGATCCAGACGGCGAGTGTTGACGTGGGCAAAACGAAGCACGCCGTCGAGGTGCGCTATCTCGATCTGCCGTGGGGCAAGGCGACCTTCGGCTACATCGAGACCGGCGTTGACCCGCGCAACGGACAGTATTACGCGAAACGGACGTGGCCGATTGCGCACCTGCGGCTCGCCGCGCCCGCCAAGTATCAGGGCAAGACGCTCGCCCCCGGCGACTACGCGATGATCATCACGCCGAAGAACCCGGAGACCAAAGCGGGCATGAAACTCTCGTTCGCCTCCTTCAAACCCGCCGAGGCGAACGGCACGTTCCTCGTCCCCGGCAACGTCTTCGTCGAGACGCCGAAGGACGCTGCGGTCGTCGCGGAAAAAGAGATCGCCTTCGCAGAGGGCGCACCGCTCGTCGATCAACTGTCAATCTGGACGGGCAAGGAAGGCAAGACCGTCTCGATCAAAATCCACTACGGCGACCGCACGCTGACAGAGAAACTCACGCTCCAGTAGATCGCTTACGCGCGAGTTGCCGACAGGAGAATCAACATGAGTGAAAAGAACCCGGCGGAGGCGAGCATCAGTAGTAGCAGTAGCAGCACCGGCGTCGCCTCCGCCACGACGGCGGCGGCGACGGGCGCGAACGGCGCGAACAACGCCGCCGCGCCCGTCGCCGAACTACACGACGCGGCGGCCGACGCCGAAGGCGTCACGCTCGACAAAGAGCAGTTGATCCCGGTGGCGCAGGACGAGGCGACCAACTCCTACTCCATGCTCGAACCGCGCATGAAGAAGGTTTACGGCGCGTACTACAAAGAGTTGTACTACACGCCGGAGCGACGCATCCTCGACCCGAAGGTGCAGGAGTTGATCTCAATCGCCGCCTCGCTCGTGGCGAAGTGCGACGGCTGCATTGACGGCCACATGAAAAAGGCGCTCGCCCTCGGCGTGACGAAGGAAGAGATCAGCGAGACGATCTGCATCGCCGCCGCCATCAACGCCGCCGCGATGATTGACCTGAGCGACCGCACGGCCGCACGCCTCGGCCTGAACCATTTTCCGTCGAAGCCCGGCGAGAAGGGCTGACAGCGGAGGATTAGCAATGTTAGCAATGAGCGACGGGTTGAGAAGCATGGAACATCGCCGGGTGAACACGGGCGGGGACGCATCGCCGTCCGTGCCGCGTCAATCGTCTCTGCGTCGGTTGCCGCGCGTGTCACGCGCGACGCGCGGCGGCGTGTGCGGTTCGTTGTTGCTCGTCGCGTGCGCGTTGCTGTTGTCGGCGTCGCCCGCGTGTCTCGCGCAGGACGCGAAAGCACCCGCAGCAACGACGGCGGGTGCGCCCGCCGAGAAGCAACGCACGACGAACGCGTTCGCCGGGCGCATCGAATACGCGGAGTTCACGTCGGCGAGTCTCGGACGAAACGTGCGCTACGCCGTCTCGCTGCCGCCCTCGTACGACAAAAAAAGTTCGCAGCGTTACCCGCTCGTGATCTTCCTGCACGGCCTCAACAACGACGAGCGCGACTGGGAATCGCGCTGCATCGAGACGAAACTCGAAGCCCTGCGTGCCTCGTCGAAGGTGGGCGAGTTCATCGTCGCCATCCCCTACGGCGCGAACAGTTTTTACCTCAACGCGCGCGACGGCACGCGCTACGAAGACGCCATCGTCAAAGATTTTCTGCCCTTCGTGGATAAGACCTACCGCACGCTCGCCGCACCGCGCTCGCGTCTCATCGAAGGCATCTCGATGGGCGGCTACGGCGCGCTCCTGATCGCCTTCAAGCACCCCGAACTCTTCGCGGGCGTCGCCGCGCACAGCGCCGCGCTCTTTGACGAACTGCCGCAACCGCCAAAGTCGCCTGAAGATCGCGGTGGGAAGTATCGTTACGATCTCGCCACGAAACTCTTCGGCACGCCGCCCGACCCCGCGTTCTTTCAGGCCAACAACCCGCTCCACCTCGCGCGCACGAACGCCCCGGCCATCAAGCGTCTGAAAATTTATTTCGACATCGGCGAGAGCGACCGCTACGGCTTCGAGCGCGGCAACGCGCAACTCTCCGCCGTGCTCAAGGAGGGCGGCGTGGCGCACGAGTACACGCTCGCGCCCGGCGCGCACGGCTGGTCGTTTCTCTCCGACCGCAGCGAACCCGCCTTCACTTTCGTCTGGAACACCGTGCGCTGAACGGACGACGGCAAACGTTCGCGCGCGAACAACTGTCGGCGGGCGCGTGAGTCTCCCGCGCCCGTGCGGCAAAGGAACTTTCGCATGAACCGGACTCCCTGTATCGTCCTCGCGCTTCTGCTCCCGGCGTGCGCCCTCGTCGTCGTTGCCGCCGCCTCCGCGCAACAACTCGGCTACACGCCCGCGCTCGTCTCGCTCGTCGAGGCCGAGCGCGCGTTCTCGCGCACGAGCGTCGAGCGCGGCGTGCGCGAATCGTTCCTCGCCTTCTTCGCCGATGACGGCATCAACTTTCAGCCGCACCCCACGAACACCAGAGAAGCCTTCCTCAAACGTCCCGCGCCCGCCACGCGCCCGCCCGTCACGCTCTACTGGGAGCCGGTCTTCGCGGACGTGTCGCGCGCGGGCGAACTCGGCTACACGACCGGCCCCTTCCGCCTGAGCGACCAGAGCGCGGAGCGCAGGCCGACGCAGCACGGCTACTACTTTTCGATCTGGAAGCGACAGGCCGACGGCGCGTGGAAGGTGGCCGTCGATGTCGGCATCCAGACGCCCGCGCCCGACGAAGCCGAGCGCCGCATCCGCTTTCAGGCCGCGCCGCAACCGCCCCCCGCCAAGAAGACGACAGGCGCGAACTTCGATCTCGAACGCGAGCGCGCCGCCCTGTTGCAAACGGATCGCGACTTCATCGGCGCGGCGTCCGCGCACGGCACGCTCAAAGCGTTTCAGGCGCACCTCGACGCGGACGCGCGCCTGCATCGCGACGGCATCTTCCCGCTGACGACGCGAGACGCCATCCGCGCATACCTCGCGCGGAAACAGTCTGTGCTTTCGGGCGAACCGTTGAAGTCAGACGTGGCGCAGTCGAACGATCTCGGCTACACCTACGGTCGTTACGAGTTGAAGGAAGTCGGCGCGGTCGGCGCACAAGCGGCGGCGACGGCGACAGAGAAGGGCTATTACGTGCGCGTCTGGAAGCGCGAACGCGCCGGAGGCCGCTGGAAGATCGTGCTCGACACGACCCACCCGCTGCCGCCGGAAGGGAAATAAAACTTACCAAGAAGGCGCGGAGGGAAACGATGAAGAGAAGGCGACTTGCTTTCAGTTCATCGTTCTTACTTCATCGTTTCATCTCTGCGTAGAGTCTCAAGAGCGACGGCTCTCGGCCGATGTGCATCGCCTAGACCATCGGCATCAGACTCTCCTCGCGCGGTGCGTCGCGTTCGTGCCGGGACTTGAGACTCGCGGCCAGCCGTTTGATCCCTTCCTCGATCTTGTCCGCGGTCTGGCTCGCGAAGCAGAGGCGCAGTTCGTGCGCCCCCGCCTCGTCCGCATAGAAAATCTCGCCGTTGGCGAAGACGACGCCCGCACGAATCGCTTGCTCCAACAGTTGCCGTCCGCGCAACCCGTGTCCGAGCCGACACCAGAAGTACAGGCCGCCTTTCGGCCGCACGTAGGTGAGGAACTTCGCGGGCAGGTGTCGCGCCAGCGCGGCGCTCATCCGGTCGCGCCGCAGCGCGTGTTCGCGTCGCAGGCGGGCGAGGTGTTCGTCGAACAAACCGCTTCGCATAAACTCCGCGACGACGAGTTGACTCAAGCCTTCCGTGAACAAATTCTCGCGCTGCTTGATGAGCGCGAGTTGATCCACGACGTACTCCGAGGCGGCGAGCCAGCCGAGCCGCAGTCCTGGCGCGAGCACCTTGGAAAAGGTGCTGTGGTGGATGACGATGTTGTGCTCGTCGAGTTCGTAGAGCGTGGGCGGCGGGGGCGCGGCGTCGAGATAAGTGTCGCGGTAAGGGTCGTCTTCGACGACGGGGATGCGGTAGCGCACGGCGAGGCGCAGCAGGTCGCGCCGCTCGCGCAAGGAGAAGACTTTGCCCGTCGGGTTTTGGAAAGTCGGGTTGGTGTAGAGCAACTTCGGGCGGTAGCGCAGGAACAAATCTTCGAGTTCTTCGAGGTCGCCGCGCACGGTGTCCCACCCGACGAGTTTCGCGCCCGCTGCGCGGAAGGTCTGGATCGCGCCGACGTAGCCGGGGCGATCCAGCACGACCGTATCGCCCATGTCAATCAAACAACGCGCGATGAGATCGAGTCCCTGCTGCGAGCCGGAGAGAATGAGCACGCGTTCGGGGCGCGTCCCCGCCCGCGCGGCGATGGCCTTGCGCAAAGGCGCTTGCCCCTCGGTCGGCCCCAGGCCGAGCACCGCGTCGCTGCTCTCCTTCAACACCTGTTCGAGGAGTCGCCGATAGTCGGCGAGCGGGAAACATTCGATGGCGGGGATGCCCGCGGCGAAAGAGATGAGGCGTGAGTTCATCGCGTCGAGATGCAGATTGCGCAGGGCGGGGTCGGCGCTCTGCTGTGCGAAGGCGGAGACTTTGCCGCGCCACGCGAACGGCGCGTCGGCGGGTTCGGGGCGCGCGCAGACGAACGTGCCGCGCCCGACGTGGCTGCGCAGCAGTCCGCGCGCTTCGAGTTCGCGATACGCGCCCGCGACGGTGGTGCGGCTGAGTTTGAGTTGAGCGGCCAACGCGCGCTCGGAGGGGAGTCGCTCGCCCGCCGTCAGGTCTTCGCGCTCGATGGCGGATTCCAGAGCCTCGACCAGTTGGACGTAGAGCGAGCGCGTTTCGCCGCGCTTGAATTTCAACTTGGCGTAGTTCATCAATCTTGGAACGACTAAAGGCCAATCGCAAATTGGCTATAGGTTATTCGCAAAGCGGGGCATATGATAGCACAAATGTTAGGAATTTAGCGAAAAAGCTGAAAAGGCCAATCGGGGCGAAGCAGAGGCCAATTTGGTCAACAGGGATGCGGGCGCGAGAGTCGGGAACGGCGGAAGGTTTGCCGTTTAGTGAAAACGGCGGATGATGTGTGCGTTGAAGATGAGCGCGGCGATGTTGTCCCATCCGATTGACGTGGAGAGGTGAGAAGCGATGGATAGTTTTACGCCGACAGGGCGAAGCACGGTCAAACGTCTGCCGAAGCGGGGCGAGTACAGGCGCGAGGGCGTCTATCAAATTTTGGACGAGGGGCTGGTGTGCCACGTCGGTTTCGTCGTCGAGGGTCAACCGTTCGTCATCCCGACCGGCTACGCGCGCGCAGGCGACACGCTCTACATTCACGGCGCGCAGGCGAGCCGCATGCTGCGCACGCTGCGCGACGGCGTGGAGGTCTGCGTGACGGTGACGCTCGTTGACGGGATGGTGATGGCGCGCTCGGCCTTTCATCACTCGATGAACTACAGGTCGGTGGTGGTCTTCGGTCGCGCCGCCGTCGTGGAAGAAGCGGCGGCGAAGTGGGAAGCGTTGCGCGCGCTGACGGAACACCTCGCGCCGGGGCGTTGGGCGGAAGTGCGGCAGCCGACCGAGGGCGAGATGCGCGCGACGCTGGTGCTCGCGCTCGCGCTCACGGAAGCGTCGGCCAAAGTGCGCACGGGGCCGCCGGTGGACGACGAGGAGGATTACGAGTTGCCGGTGTGGGCGGGCGTCGTGCCCTTGCGACTGGCGGCGGGCGAGCCGATTAATGATCCGCGCCTGCCGGAAGAGATCGAGCCGCCGCCGCACGTGTCGAACTACACGCGGGGCGCGCGTAGGTGAAGGCGGCGATCTGTTTATCGAATGGAGGGGCGGGATGAATCAGGAGTGGCGGCGAGGCGAGTATCTGATCAGCACGGAGCGCGCGCGGCTGAACGTGCGTTTGATTCACGAGTTCCTGAGCGAGTCGTCTTACTGGGCGACGGGTCGCCCGCGCGAAGTGGTCGAACGCTCCATCGAGCACTCGCTGGCGTTCGGCGTCTACCGTGGCGAGCGACAGGTGGGGTTCGCGCGTGTCATCACGGACTATGCGACGTTCGCGTGGATCGCGGACGTGTTTATTGTTGACGAGTTTCGCGGTCAGGGGTTGGGCAAGTGGCTCGGCGAGGTGATGATCGCGCACCCGGAGTTGCAGGGCTTCCGCCGCTGGGTGCTGGCGACGAAGGACGCGCACGAACTTTACCGGCGCATGGGCTTTCACGAGTTGCAACGCCCCGAACGCTGGATGGAGCGGCGCGACCCGGCGACCGTGGAGCGGCCGGATTACTGGGCGACGGAGCCGGGCGGGTGAGACGTTTGACGGCGAGCAAACGCGTGCGCGCAGTAGTCGTCAACGCGACGAGGCGAAGATGGCTCTCACTTCTTTGTCTCGCCGCCGCTTAGTGGTAGTTTCGAGCGAGCAGGATATTCGATGAAGAAACCCGTTGCCGTCTGGCTGTTGCTGAGTTTGATCTGGGGTTCGACGTGGCTGTTCATCAAACTCGGCCTACAGGATTTGCCGCCCTTCACGTTTGCGGGCGTGCGGTTCGTCGTAGCCGTGTGCATCCTCGGCATCGTGATCGCCGTGCGGCGCGTGCCGCTGCCGCGCGCGCCGCGCGACTGGCTGCTCATCGCGCTGACGGGCGTAATGTCCTTCTCGGTCAACTACGGTCTGGTGTTCTGGGCGGAGCAGCGCATCTCTTCGGGGCTGGCTGCCATCCTGCAAACCATCATCCCGGCCTTCGGCCTCGTCATCGCACACTACCACCTGCCGGACGAACGCATCACGCTCTGGAAAGTGTGCGGCGTTGCGCTCGGGATCGCGGGCGTGGCGTTGATCTTTTCGGATCAGGCGAAGGTGGAAGACGGGAGATCTGCACTCATGGGCAGCGCGGCCATCATTGTCGGCGCGTTCAGCATGGCCTACTCGAACGTAATGGTGAAGGCGCGCGCGCGCCACATCGAACCGGCCGCGCTGGCGGCGGGGCAGATGATCTGCGGACTCATACCGCTGCTCCTTGTCGGCGTCGCGCTCGAAGGCAACCCGTTCGCGTTCCGCTGGACGCCGCTCGCCGTGCTCTCGCTCTTGTACCTCGCGCTCGTCGGCTCGGCCATCGCCTTCCTGTTGTTCTACTGGCTCGTGCGCAACATGGACGTGACGAAGACGATGCTCATCCCGCTCGTCACGCCGCCCATCGCGGTGTTCCTCGGCTGGCTCGTCCTCGGCGAAGGTCTGACGTGGCGCACGGCGGGCGGTGCGCTCGGCATCATGTCCGGGATCGCGTTGATCGTCACGCGCAAGAAGAAAGAGTTGGAGGCGGTGGCGGCAACTGTCCCCGTCGCCCCTGTCTCGGCGACGGCGACGGTCAAAGAGTGTGAGACGAATTGATTCAAACAGGGAGGGAACGATGACACGCGAAGACGACGACCGACAGGACGAGTGGGAGGGCATGCAGACGAAGGCTATCCATGCCTCGCGCGAGCACAACGCGACGCACGCCGTCAGTTCGCCGATCTGGCAGACTTCATCTTTCAGCGCCGACTCGTCGGAGCACTTCGCAGAGATCGCGACGGCCACGCGCCCCTCTGAGTTTTACACGCGCTACGGCAACCCGACGCACCGGCAGGCCGAGGCCGCCGTCGCCGCGCTCGAAGGCGGCGAGGCCGCGCTCTTAGCCTCGTCGGGCATGGGCGCGATCTTCACGGCGATGCTCTGTTCTTTGCGTGCGGGCGATCACGTCGTCGTGCAGCGCAACCTCTACGCGGGCACGACGACACTCGTCGAAGAGTTGCTGCCGCGCTGGGGCATCGAGTACACGTTCGTCTCGCAGACGGACGCGGCCGAGTTCGAGGCGGCCGTGCGTCCGCAGACGAAACTCATCTACGTCGAGACGCCGAGCAACCCGCTCATGCACATCACCGACCTGCGCGCCGTCGCCGCGCTCGGCCGCGAGCGGCGCATCATGACGATGGTTGACAACACCTTCGCCACGCCCATCAATCAACGCCCGCTGGAACTCGGCATAGACGTGTGCGTCCACAGCGCGACGAAATATCTCGGCGGCCACAGCGACATCACGGCGGGCGTCGTCGTCGGCGCGCGGGAGTTCGTCGAGCGCGCTTGGAAGTTCGGGCTGGTGGCGGGGGCGGTGCTGGGGCCGTTCGACGCGTGGCTGATGCTGCGCGGCCTGCGCACGCTGGGCTTGAGGGTCGAGCGGCACAACCGGAACGCACTCGCGCTGGCGCGCTTTCTGGAAACGCACCCGCGCGTGGAGCGCGTCCATTACCCCGGCCTCGAATCGCACCCGCAACACGCACTCGCACGCGCGCAGATGGGCGGCTTCACCGGCATGCTGGCGGTTGAGTTGCGCGGCAGCTTCCGCGCGGCGGAAAGGTTTATCGGCGCGCTCAAGTTGGGTGTGAACGCGGCGAGCCTCGGCGGCCACGACACGCTCGTCGTGCATCCGGCGGCGATGTGGGGGCTGCAACTGACGGCCGCGCAGCGCGCCGCGATGGGCATCGGCGACAACCTCGTGCGCGTCTCGGCCGGGCTGGAAGACGAAGTTGATCTGCTCAAAGATTTCGCGCAGGCTCTGGACGGACTCCAAGAGTAGTTTGAAAATAGAGTAGTTTGAAAATCATGGCGCGCTCGAATTGGCTGAGAGTTAACTTGACTGACATGCAGTTGCCATCCGCTATAGTTTGAAAATTTGCTGCTTCTTGATGGAGAAAAGGCTTGAGAAAATTACGCTATCATTTGGTTGACGTCTTCACCGACCGGCAGTTCGGCGGCAACCCGCTCGCGGTCTTTACGAACGGGCGCGGCATCCGCGTGGAGACGATGCAGGCGATTGCCAAAGAGTTGAACTTGTCGGAGACGACCTACGTGCTGCCGCCGGATACGGCCGCGAACGACTACCGCGTGCGCATCTTCACGCCGGGGAAGGAACTGCCGATGGCCGGACACCCCACGGTCGGGACGACCTACGTGCTCGCGCGCGAACACATGATCGAGCGCGGGGAAGACGGCGCGGAGACGGAGATCAAACTCGAAGAGGGCGTCGGCACGATCCCCGTCCGCATCGAGTGGCGCGAGGGCGCGGCGCGCTTCATCGAGATGCGGCAGCCGTTGCCGACCTTCGGGCCGCGCGTCGAAGACTTGCGCGCGGTGGCGGAGATGTTGTCAATCGAGTTAGACGAGATCGAGGGGACGAACCTGCCTGTGGAAGTCGTCTCGTGCGGCGTGCCGTTCCTCTACGTGCCGGTGCGGAGTTTGCGCGCGGTGCAGAACATCAAGTTCCGCGTTGACGTGTGGGAGAGCAAGCTGAAACACGTCGTCCCGCCGGAGGTGTTCGTCTTCACGCGCGAGGTGGAGTTTGCAGGCTCGACCGTTCACAGCCGCATGTTCGCGCCCGGCATGGGCATTTGGGAAGACCCGGCGACGGGCGGCGCGAGCGGGCCGCTCGGCTGTTACCTCGTCCGCTACGGCGTCGTCGCGTGCGACGGTTGGGCGGACATCACGAGCGAGCAGGGCGTCGAGATGGGGCGAGCGAGTTTCATCAAGATCAAGATCGCGCGCGACGCAGGCGGCGAGATCACGGACGTGCGCGTCGGCGGCGAGTGCCGCTTCATGGGCGAGGGCTATCTGGAGATCGAAGATTAACCGGGTCGCCTTGAGTTGAAACCTGGCCGGGTCGCATGAAGGCGTCGCGTCTCGCGCCGCGGGATTCTCTATGAAAATAATCCGGGTCGCCTTGTTGCAGATGACGGGTTGCGGCCTTGAGCGGGCGGCGAGCCTCGCCAAAGGCGAAACTTTTTGTCGCCGCGCCCGCGCGCTCGGAGCCGACATCGCGCTGTTCCCGGAAATGTGGAGCACGGGGATGACTTTCTTCGACGCGCAACGCGAGGGCGACCGCGAGCGTTGGCAGACCGGGGAGGCCATCGGCCGTGACGACCCGTTCGTCACACACTTCCGTCGTCTCGCCGCCGAACTGAACATGGCGATTGCGCTGACTTACCTTGAGCGTTGGCCGGGCGCACCGCGCAACTCCGTGTCGTTGATTGACCGTCACGGCGAGATAGTGTTGACCTACGCGAAGGTTCACACCTGCGAGTTCGACGTGGAGCGTGCGCTGACGCCCGGCGACGAATTTCCGGTGTGTACGCTTGCGACGGAACAGGGCGACGTGAAGATCGGGTTCATGATCTGTTACGACCGCGAGTTCCCGGAGAGCGCGAGGATGTTGATGCTCGGCGGTGCGGAACTTATCCTGACGCCCAACGCGTGTCCGCTGGAATCTCACCGCCTGACGCAGTTCAGGACGCGCGCCTACGAGAACATGTGCGGCGTCGCGATGACTAATTACGCCGCGCCGCAACTCAACGGCCACTCGGTCGCTTACGACGCGGCGGCTTTCCATGAGAATGAAGAGCCGCGCGACACGCTCATCATCGAGGCGGGCGAACGCGAGGATGTGTACGTCGCCTCGTTCGATCTGGACGCTCTGCGCGCTTACCGTACGCGCGAGGCGTGGGGCAATGCTTATCGCAGGCCGCGTCTCTACGGGCTGCTCACGGCCGAAGAAGTGTCGCCGCCCTTCGTTCGCCCTGACGCGACGAGGTGATGCTAATATTTCGCCGCGCCGCCGGAATCACGGCGACGCGAAGTGCGCGCGAATGATCTCGTCGGCGTCTGTGTTTTAGTTCGCCGTCTCGTGAAGCGTTAACCACCGGAGTCGAAATTCAATGAGCAAAGTGCTCGTCGCGTTGATCCCCGAACCGCACGCGCCCGTGGAGGTGCGCGAGGTGGCGGAGCCGGAGTTGGAACGTGACTCCGCGCTGCTTGAGGTGGAACTCTCGGAGGTGTGCGGGACGGACGTGCATTTGCAGCAGGGGCGGCTGGCGGGCGTGCCTTACCCGCTCGTCCCCGGCCACGTCTCGGCGGGGCGGCTCGGCAAGATTCGCGGGCGGCTGTCGGACGTTGACGGGAAACCTTTTGTCGAAGGCGACCGCGTGACCTTTCTCGACGTGCACAAAACCTGCCACGCCTGCTGGCAGTGTCTCGTCGCCAAGTCCTCGACGCGCTGCCCCGCGCGCAAAATTTACGGCATCACCTACGGTCTCGCCGACGGACTCTCAGGCGGCTGGGCTGAGAAGATTTATCTCAAGCCCGGCACGCGCGTGCTCAGGCTCGACGGCGCGGACGCGGAGACGTTCATGGCGGGCGGCTGCGCGCTGCCGACCGCGCTGCACGCGTTGGAACGCGTGGGCGTGGAGATCGGCGACACGGTGCTCGTCCTCGGCAGCGGCCCGGTCGGACTCTCCGCCGTCATCCTCGCACAGATGCGCGGCGCGCTCCGCGTGCTCTGCATCGGTGCGCCCGCCGCGCGGCTTGAGACGGCGCGCGCGGTCGGCGCGACAGCCACGCTCGACATCGAGACGCACGACGAAGAGGAACGCATCAACTGGGTGCTGGAACAGACCGGCGGGCGCGGCGCGGACGTGACCATCGAAGCGACGGGTGCGCCCGCGGCGGTCGCGCAGGCGATGCGTTACACGCGCGACGCGGGACGTGTCTGCGTCGTCGGGCAGTACACGGATCACGGCGAGGTCTCGTTCAACCCGCACCTCGATCTCAACCGGAAACACCTCGACGTGCGCGGCTGTTGGGGATCGGACTTCTCGCACTTCTACCGCGGCACGCAACTGATGGCCGACGCGGCGCGCTCGCGCCCATGGTCGCTCTTGAAACTCGAACGCTACGGCCTCGCCCAAGCTAACGACGCGCTCGCCGATGTCGCCTCCGGCCGCGTCGTCAAAGCGTTGATTGACCCGCACCTTCACTGACCGACGCATACGCGCGCGTCAAGAGTCGCCCCCATGAAAAAACTACTGCGCGTCCTGCTCCTCCTCTTCGTCGCGGCGGCGATAGCCTTCGCCGTCTTCTGGTACTCGCGCCCCGCCGATCTCGACTTCGAGGAGTTTCGCGCCGCCGTGCCGCACGCCGCCGCGAGTCGCTTCGCAGACGTTGAGGGCGTCGGGCGCGTCCACTATCAGGAGAAGGGCACGGGTCGCCCGCTCGTGTTGATTCACGGCAATAACTCCTCCGCTTATTCCTGGAAAGATGTCTTCGACCAACTCGCGCAGGAGTTCCACGTAGTCGCGCTCGACCTGAAAGGCTTCGGCTTCACGGCGAAGCCTGCGGGCGACTACCGCGTCGAGACGCAGGCCGCGCTCGTCGTGCGCCTGATGGACAAGCTGGGGATCGAGCGCGCGACCCTATGCGGCAGTTCGATGGGCGGCGGCGTCGCGCTCGCCGCCGCGCTCGATTACCCGCAACGCGTGGACGCGCTCATCCTCGTCGGCTCGTCCGCCTTTCAAGAGACGCGCGGCGGGTCGCTCGCGCCCGCCTACGTGCGTTGGCCTTACGTCGGCGGGGCTGTCACCGCGCTCGCGCTCACGTCCGACGCGCTCGTGCGCGAAGGCTTGCGCAAGAGTTTCTATGACGGGTCAAAGGTGACGGAGGAACGCGTCGCGGCCTACTACCGCCCGCTCGGCACGCGTGGCGGGCAGCGCGCGGCGCGGCTCGTGCGCGACCAGCGCGACTACACGCGCATCGAAAATTCGCTCGACCGAATCCGCCAGCCGACGCTCCTCATCTGGGGCGCGCAGGATCGTCTGAACCTGTTGGAAGACGGGCGGCGATTAAACTCGCGGATCGCCGGATCGCAACTCGTCGTCTACGACAACTGCGGGCATCTCCCGCAGGAAGAGATGCCGGAGCGGTTCGCGCGCGAAGTGTCGGAGTTTATGAAGAAGGTCGGGACGAAGTGATGAGAGCCGGAACGAAGTAAAGGCGGTCACGGCGTCTTTAGAACGAAGGGGCGCAGATACGAAGTCAACCCGTAAAGTTTGATTTCGTATCTGCGCCCCTTCGTGTTGACAAGCCAAACGCGCGCTCAGTGTTTGAGGTATCCGCGCGCGGCGAGCAGTTCGGCGTTGAGGATAGCCGCGCCCGCCGCGCCGCGCACGGTGTTGTGGCTGAGCGCGACGAAGCGGTAGTCCATTACTGCGTCAGGACGGATGCGCCCGACGCTGACGCTCATGCCGCGCCCGGCGTCGCGGTCGAGACGCGGCTGCGGTCTGTCCGCTTCGGCGCGCACGATGACGGGGCGCGCGGGCGCGGAGTGGAGACGGAGTTCCTGTGGCAGCGCGGTGAACGAAGCGAGCGCGTCCGTGAATTCTTCAACGTCGGCGGCGCGCGCGAGTTTGACGCGCAACGCCCCGAAGTGGCCGTCCGAAACGTTGACGCGATGACACTGCGCGCTCACGCGCATATCGGCCGCTTCGATGCGCGCGCCCGACATCCGCCCCAGAATCTTCAACGTCTCGCTCTCGATCTTTTCCTCTTCGCCGCCGATGTGGGGGAGCAAATTGTCTGCTACGTCTAACGACGCGACGCCGGGATAGCCCGCGCCGGAGAGCGCCTGCATCGTCGTCGCGACACACGCCTCGACGCCGAAGCGCGCGTGGAGCGGCGCGAGCGCGAGCGCGATCATAATGGTCGAGCAGTTCGGGTTGGTGACGATGTAGCCGCGTTCGTAGCCGCGCGCACGGCGTTGAGTTTCGAGGAGCGCGAGGTGTTCGTGGTTGATCTCAGGGATGAGAAGCGGCACGTCCTCGTCCATGCGAAAGGCCGACGAGTTGCTGATGACGGGGTAGCCCGCACGGGCGAAGGCGTCTTCCGACACGCTCGCCATCTCGCCGGGGAGGCTGGAAAAAATAAGGTCGCAATCGAGCGGCGGTTGCGGCGCGGACACGTGGAGCGAGGCGACGCGCGCGGGCATGTCATCCGGCAGACGCCACACGCACGCCTCGCGGTAAGGCTTCCCCTGCGAGCGATCCGAGGCCGCAAGCGCGGTCACTTCAAACTGCGGGTGTCCTTCCAGCAGTTCGACGAAACGCTGCCCGACCGTGCCCGTCGCGCCCAGTATGCCGACGCGAAATTTTTTGCTCATAACGACTCCTGAACAAGAGAGCAGAGGTTAGTAAAAACAGCTTTCGTCTTTCACCGATCTCTGATCCCTAACCTCTCGATTCTATTCTAACGCCGACTTGATTCTTTTGACGCCTTCGGCGAGCGTGGGCGCGTCGGCGCAGAAGGAGAGGCGGAGGTAGCCTTCGCCCTCCTTGCCGAAGGCCGAGCCGGGCACGGTGATGACGCGGTGCGCGAGCAGGCGTTCGGCCACCTCCAACGAACTGCCGTGCGCGCTGACGTCCAGCATCAGGTAGAACGCGCCTTCGGGGGCGATGGCCGGTAACTTCAGTTCGTGCTCGATGAGCGACAGGAGTTGATCGCGGCGCGCGCGAAAGATGCGGCGCGTCTCGGCGCGCGCGGCTGCGGCCTCGTCCGTCCACGCGGCGAGCGCGGCCTTTTGCGAGACGGTCGAGGCGCACGTCGTCACGTAGCCGTGCAGCACGAGCGCGCTCTTTATCACTTCCTGCGCGCCGCACATCCAACCGACGCGCCAGCCCGTCATGCTCATTGACTTGGAAAGGCCGCCGATGACGATTGAGCGCGCGGCGTGCGTTTCGGAGACGGACGGCGGGCGTTCGTCTCCGAAATAAATCTCGCGGTAAATCTCGTCGCTGATGACGTAGGCCGCGCTGTCGCCGAGCGCGTCGGCCATCGCCGCGAGGTCGCGTCGAGAGAGAGCGCGCCCCGTCGGGTTCGACGGGCTGATCACGACGACGGCCTTCGTGCGCGGCGTGAGACGACGGCGGAAGTCTTCTGCGTCGAACGCGAACGCATCGCGCGCGGGCAGTCGGTAAAAGACCGGACGCCCGCCCGCCATCCGCACGATGGTCGGGTAGGCGACGAAACCGGGGTCGGGCAGCAGCACCTCGTCGCCTTCGTCAACCAGCGTCAACAGGGCTAGGTAGAGCGCCTCCTGCGAACCGGCGGTGATGATCACGTCGTCGGTCGTCGCATGGAGTTGCGGGTAGTCGGCCGAGACGAGCGCGCGCAGCGCGGGCAGACCGGCGTGCGTGGTGTAGCCGTTCTGCTCTTCCTGAATGACGCGCACGGCGGCGCGGCGGATCACGTCGGGCGTCGGGAGATCGGGTTCGCCCAAGCCCAGATTGATGCTGCCCGGAAGCGCGCGGTCGAAGAGTTGACGGATCATGCTCTTCTCGATGCCGCGCAGGCGCGCCGCCGGTTGGAAGTCGCGCGCCGCCGCTGCGTCGTTGTCACGTTCGGAACTCAACGCAGGTAGTCCTCCAACTGGACGGCGCGGTCGGTCTTCTCGTCGCGGTACTTGACGATGACGGGCGCATAGAGCGACAGCCCCCACTCGCGCCCGCGTTCGCCCGTGACGGCGCGCGAGCCGGGGACGACCACCGCGCCCGCAGGTATTTCGAGCGGCGCGTCGTCTGTGCGGCGGTAGATTTGTTCGCGCACGAGATCGTAGACGGGCGTCGAGCCGGTGAGGATCGTGCCCGCCGCGAGCACGGCGCGCTCGCGCACAATCGTGCCCTCGTAGATGCCGCAGCCGCCGCCGACGAGCACGTCGTCTTCGATACAGACGGGCGTTGCGCCGACGGGTTCGAGCACGC
>JAUZFQ010000071.1 GCA_030838445.1 Pyrinomonadaceae bacterium
GCGCCTGATCCAGTTCGCGCTGAAGCTCAACTTTTAGATTGCGGATTGCGGAATTCGGATTGCGGATTAGAAAACCAGAGCCTGTCTTTCAATCAGCTTTGTTTTTCAATCCGCAATCCGCAATCCGAATTCCGCAATGGAGGCAGGGATGTTCGTCAGAGATTGGCTTGCGCGCCGCGCCGTGCTCTCGCGGGACAAGTTGGCGATCACGGATTTAGCGACCGGCGCGAAACTCAGCTATCGCCAACTCGACGAGCGCGCGACGCGCCTCGCCAACGGCCTGCGCGAGACGGCGGGCGTGGGCGCGGGCGACCGCGTGGCCGTGCTCTCGACGAACCGCGCCGCCATCCTCGAAGCCTTCTTCGCCGCCGCGAAGTTGACCGCCGTGCTCGTCCCTCTGAACTACCGTTTGACGGCGAGCGAACTCGGCTACATCCTCTCGGACTGTCGCCCGCAGGTGTTGTTCTACGAGACGGAGTTCGCGCCCGTGGTCGCGGAACTGCGCGCGCGCGGCCTCGTCAGTCAAGCAATCGTGTTCGACGGCGGGACGGAAGACGGCGACGACGCGGCGGGAAGCGGCATGACTGAGGATGCTGCGCCGTCGTCTTCCGTCAACGGCGAAAGGTACGAAGCGTTGCTCGCGTCGTCGAGCGCGCGGGCGGTCGAGGTCGAGAGTTTCGACCCCGAAATGCCCGCGCTCATCATCTACACGTCGGGCACGACGGGGCATCCGAAGGGGGCTGTGCTCTCGCACCGGATGCTCGCGTGGAACTCCATCAACACGAACCTCGCGTGGGACATCGTCTCGACGGACGTGACGACCGTCCACGCGCCGCTCTTTCACACGGGCGGCTTCAACGTGCTCACGCTGCCGCTCCTGCACATCGGCGCGTCCGTCGTCATCATGCCGTGCTTCGACGCCGCGCGCGTGCTCGAAGTCATCGAGCGACATCGCTGCACGGTCTTCTTCGGCGTCCCGACGATGTTCCAGTTGATGCTCGACGAGCCGCGCTTCGAGACGACCGATTTCAGTTCCATACGCTACTTCATCTCCGGCGGCGCGCCGTGCCCCGTGCCGCTCATCGAAGCCTACCAGCGGCGCGGCGTCTCCTTCCTGCAAGGCTACGGCCTCACGGAAGTCGGCCCCAACTGTTTCAAACTCGGTCTTGAAGACGCCGTGCGTAAAGCCGGATCAATCGGCTTCCCGACGTTCCACAGCGCGGCGCGCATCGTTGACCGCGAGGGCGCGGACGTGTCGCCTGGCGAGGTCGGCGAGTTGTGGCTCAGCGGCGGCCACGTCTGCTCCGGCTACTGGCTGAACGAAGAGGCGACCGCCGCCGCCCTGCAAGGCGGTTGGTTTCATACGGGCGACCTCGCGCGCCAAGACGAAGAGGGCTATTACTACATCGCCGGGCGCGTCAAGGACATGATCATTTCGGGCGGCGAAAACATCTACCCGGCGGAGGTGGAGGCCGTGCTGCACGCGCATCCGGCCGTCGCCGCCGCCGCGCTGTTTGGCCTGCCCGACGCGAAGTGGGGCGAAGTGCCGGTCGCGGCCGTGGTCAAACGCTGTGACGTGACGCCCGCCGAGATCATCGAATTTTGCGCGACCAGACTCGCGCGCTATAAACTCCCGAAACAAATTTTCTTCGTCTCGGAACTGCCGCTCTCCGCTTCGGGCAAGGTGCTCAAGCGAACGCTCAAAGAGCAGTTCGAGAAAAATCTACTGCCCGCGTCAACTTAGATCACGATGGAGTATCAACTAAAGATGAAACGTCGGCTCGTGTTAAAGATGATGCGTCGGATGAAGAGTCGGCTCACGCCTGTCGTCGCGCTCGCCGCGTGGCTGTTCATACTGACGAGCGTTGCCGCCACGTCGGCGCACGCCGCAGGGAGTTGGACTGAGGGCACGGTCGCGAATGCGGCGGGCACGCGTAACTACAAACTGTGGATGCCTGCAGGGTACGACGCGCGCAAGGCCGCGCCGCTCGTCCTGATGCTCCACGGCTGCTTGCAGACGCCCGACGACTTCGCCGCCGGGGCACGCATGAACGAAGTCGCAGACCGCTACACGTTCCTCGTCGTCTACGCGGAGCAGCCCGCGACGGCCAACCCTTACAAGTGCTGGAACTGGTTCGACCCGGCGCATCAAGCGCGCGGCGCGGGCGAGCCGTCGCTGCTCGCCGCTGTCATGGCGGACGTGCGAGCGAAGCACAAGGTTGACGCGCAGCACGTCTACGCGGTCGGCGTCTCGGCGGGCGGCGCGATGGCGTCCGTCATGGGCGCGGCCTACCCCGACCTTTTCGCCGGTCTCGGCGTCTGCGCCGGGGTGGAGTACAAGGCGGCGACGAGCGTGGCGGCCGCGCTCGCGGCGCAGCAGTCCGGGGGGGCTGAGCCGAACGGGCAGGGGACTCTCGCCTATCAGACAATCGTCGCCGCGACGCCGCTCGCGACGCCGCCAAGACGACGCGCCGCGACGGCGACACGCGCGCGGCCGATGCGCGTCATCGTCTTTCACGGCACGCTCGATACGGTGGTGCGCCCCGTCAACGGCGATCAGGTCATTACGCAGTGGGCGCAGACGAACGATCTGCTCGACGACGCGCGCGACAACAACAGCGTGGACGACAAGCCCGACAACACGTCTGACGGGGAAGTGCCGAACGGTCACAAGTTCACGCGCTACGTCTACCACGACGCGGCGGGCAAGACTCTGCTGGAGAAGTGGCTCATCCGCGACATGAAGCACGCGTGGTCGGGCGGCGCGGCGGCCGGTTCCTACACAGACCCGCAGGGCGTCAACGCGAGCGAGGAAATCTGGCGTTTCTTCCGTCCGACGACAACAACAGCGACGCCCGCCAAGTCGTCGCCCGCGCGCACGCCGCGCCGGAGTCGGCGTTAGGCTTCCGAGTCGCAAGCAACCTTCCGAGTCACAGGGAAACTTTGGAGTCGCCGGTCAACTTCCGAGTCGCAAATAAACATCCGAGTCGCCGGTCAACTCACAGAGTAAATTTATGCACGCCGAAACAACGCGCAAGCCGCTGGTGTCCGGGGAAGACATCGAACGCGTCCCGCTTTATTCGTGGTACGCGCTCGGCGTGCTGACGCTCGTCTACGTCCTGAACTTTCTCGACCGCTCGCTCATCTACATTCTCTTCACGCCGATCAAGCGCGAGATGGCCTTGACCGATCTGCAACTAGCGCTCTTAGGCTCGACCTCCTTCGTCATCTTCTACACGCTGCTCGGCATCCCCTTCGGTCGTCTCGCCGACCGCGTCAACCGCAAGCGGATGATCGCCGCCGGGCTTGCCGTCTGGAGTCTCTTCTCCGGGCTGACGGGTTTCGCAGACGGCTTCTGGCAAATCTTTTTTTGCCGCGTGATGGTCGGCGTCGGCGAGGCGACGCTCGGCCCCGCCGCGCTCTCGCTGCTCAGCGACTACTTCCCGGTGCGCCTGCGCGCGACGGTCGGCGCGATCTATTCGAGCGGCATCGCGGCGGGCGGCGGCATCGCCTTCTTCCTCGGCGGCTGGATCGGCGGCGCGCTCGGCTGGCGCTGGGCGTTCTACCTGCTCGGCTTTCCCGGCCTCGTGCTGTGCGCTCTCGTCCTCGGCCTGCGCGAAGTCCAACGCGGGCGGACGGAACTCAAGCCTGACGTGTTGCCCGCAGTCGCGACGGGCGACGCCGCGGCGGCGTCATCGTCTGTCGAGACGAACAAGGGCGGGCGCGACTGGCGCATCCTCTTCAAGTCCGTGCCGCTGCGTTACCACTGTCTCGGCTACGCGATGTTTGCGGCGGCGGCCAACAGTCTGACGATGTGGGGGCCGTCCTTCTTCACGCGCGTCCACGGGACGGACATCGCCACGTTCGGCCGCGCGGCCGGGACGCTGGCGCTCTTCGGCGGCGTGCTCGGCACGATCCTCGGCGGCCACTTCGCGGATCGACTGCGACGGCACGGGCGCGGCGGGCGCATGCTGTTCACGGCCTGCGGCGCGCTCGCCGCCATCCCGCTCTGGTTCATCCTGTTGTTCAGCAACACCCCGGCCTTGCTCATCGTCGCTGCCTTCATCATGTACGGCGTCGCGCTGATGTGGCTCGGCCCGGCCGCCGCCGACGTGCACGACATCGTGGGGCCGAAACTGCGCGGACTCGGCATCGGCGTCTACTTCTTCACCGTCAACGTCATCGGCTACGGCATCGCCCCGCCCATCTTCGGCAAGGTCAACGATCTGGCGGGCGTCGCGGCCGACCCGCAGCGGATGCGTTACGCGCTCATGCTCGCCCCGGCCGCCTGCCTCGCGAGCGCGCTGCTCCTCATCGTCGGCAGCCGCAAACTCCAAGCCGAGGGACGACGCGCCCAAGCCGGTTGACGACGCCCGAATAGACTCCCCGAACACGCAACTCCCGCCCACACGGACGGGGCGACTAACTGCACATTCGCGGCTCTGTCTACTGTCGCTTCGCGGCTCTGTCTACTGTCGCTCGCGCAAGTTTTATTTGTCGCCACTTCGCGCGGCGCTCCCTGTCGCAGTTGCGTGACTCTTATCTTCCGCCGTCGCTAAAACGGCTCTTAACCTGTCGCCGCTCCGCAACTCTCGCCATGGTCATTTATGACCGCGCTCGTCAGAATGATGAAAAAAATTCATTCTGACCTGCCGGAACGTGCCGCCGCGCTCAAACGCCGGACGCCGGATATTGCAAAAACTCAACAAAAACGGCGAGTCGTGGCGCGCGGCCGCAGTGGCACTCCGCTTGCGAAGTAATTCGCAGGCGCGTGCCCGAACGTGTGCGCGCCGCCCGAACAATTTCCGTCCCGGTTCTCTCCCCGAAGCCAACTTTCCAGTCAAGGTCAAACGCCGTGCAGCAACCGCAGCCAGAGCAGTTGAACGTCAGCCCGTTGGCGGAAAGCCACGGCGCGGAGGCGCTCGCTTTTCTCTCGAAGCGGCCGCTGGACAACGTGATCATGGCGGGCTTCATACGCGACAACGGCGTCATCAGCGCGCAGCACCGCGGTCGCTTCTACGGCCACCGCGACGCTGCGGGCGCGCTCGAAGGCGTCGCCCTCATCGGGCACGGGATACTGTTCGACGCGCGCTCCGAAGTCGCCACGAAGTCTTTCGCGCGGCTCACGAGGCGTTCGCCGGAGTCGCGCCTGTTGATGGGCGAGAGCGAACAGGTGAATCGCTTCTGGCACTACTACGCCCCCGCAGGCGACGCCCCGCGCCGACTCCGCGAAGTCTTCTTGTTACAACAGCGTCGCCCCTTCGGCGGCTGCGAGGAGATCGAGGGCTTGCGCCTCGCGACCGCCTGCGAACTCGACGAGGTGGCGACGCTCCAGTCCGAGATGATCGACGAGGAGACGGGCAGCGATCCGCTCAGCACCGACCGCGAAGGATTCCTGTGCCGCTGCCTGCGTCGCATCGAGCAAAGGCGAACGTGGACTTGGTTCGAGGGCGGGCGCATCATCTACAAGGCCGACGTGGTGGCGCAGACGCCCGAAGCCGCTTACGTCGAAGGCGTCTACGTGAACCCGCGCGAGCGGCGCAAGGGCTACGGGCGTCGCTGCCTCGCGCAGATGGGGCGGCAACTGTTGGGGCAGGCGAGCGCCGTCTGCCTCTTCGTGGACGAAGGCAACCGGCGGGCGCAGGACTTTTACACGAGCGTCGGCTTCGCCGCGGCGAGCCGCTATCGCATCATCTATTTTTAACGGGCAGTGAGACTATGAGCGCGGACGCTGTAACCTTAACCATCTGGCAACGCCTGACCGACCCCTACCGCAAAATTCTGGTGGCGGTGGGCGCGGCCGTGCTCTTGCTCTGCGCCTACGAGTTGCCGCTCGCGCGCCTCGACCTCGGCTTCCTCCTGCTCGGCCTCATCACCGTCGTCGTCAGCGCGCGCGTCTTCGTCCCGATCCCGCGCGTCAACGCCGCCGTCACCGTCTCCGACACGTTCATCTTCCTGACGCTCTTGCTCTACGGCACAGAGGCGGCCGTTGCGCTGGCCGCAGTCGAAGGCATCTGCGCCGGGTCGCGCGTGAGCAAGCGGCCGCTCGGCATCCTGTGCAACGCGGGCGCGCTCGTCTGCGCCACCTTCCTCACGGGCACGCTCGCCGCCTCGGTCTTCGGACAGGTGACGGAGTTCGCTCACCACCAGACTTCCACGTTCGTCAGCTTCGTCTGCTTCCTCGCCCTCGCGCAGTACGCGTCGCACACACTCTTCGGCGCGATCTACGTCGCGCTCAAAAGCAGCCAGCCGCTCTTCCGCACGTGGGCGAAGCACTACCTCTGGTCTTCGATCACCTACTTCGTCGGCGCACTCCTCGCGGGCGTCATTGCGAAGCTCACGCAGTCCATCAGTTTCTACTCGCTCATCTTCCCGCTCCCCGTCATCGCCATCGTCTACCTGTCTTACCGGAGATACCTGGAGGAGGTGCGCTCGACGGCGGCCAAGGCCGAGCAGGCCGAACGCGAGCGCGCTGAGGCCGAACGCGAGCGCGCCGAGGCCGAGCACGTGCGCGCCGAGCAGGCCGAGCGCCACGTCGAAGAACTCAACCACTACATCGCCAAACTCGAAAGCGCGCAGTCGGAGTTGAGCGAGAGCAAAGAACACTTCCGCCACGCCGCCTACCACGACGCTTTGACGGGGTTGCCAAACCGCCTGCTCTTCACAGATCACCTGCGCCTCGCCATCGAGCGCACGCGACGCGACCCGGACTACGCCTTCGCCGTCCTCTTCCTCGACGCCGACCGCTTCAAGAACATCAACGACTCGCTCGGCCACAGTTACGGCGACCAGTTGCTCACCGAGATCGCGCGGCGGCTTCAAGACTGCACGCGGCAGTTGGACACGGTGGCGCGCTTCGGCGGCGACGAGTTCGCGCTCCTGCTCGACGGTATCGGCGAGCCGGAAGACGCCGTGCGCGTCGCACATAAAATTCAACAGGAGTTGCTCGTCCCGTTCGACCTCAACGGCCACGAGGCGTTCACCTCCGCCAGCATCGGCATCGCCCTGAGCGGCGCGGATTATCAACACCCCGAAGACGTTTTGCGCGACGCCGACACGGCCATGTATCGCGCGAAAGACGGCGGCAAGGCGCGTCACGAACTCTTCGACCGCGCGATGCACACGCGCGCCGTCTCGATGCTGCGGCTGGAAAACGATCTGCGACGCGCGCTCGAACGTCAGGAGTTCCGCGTCCACTATCAACCGATCCTGACGTTGAAGACGGGCGAACTGGCGGGCTTCGAGGCGCT
>JAUZFQ010000076.1 GCA_030838445.1 Pyrinomonadaceae bacterium
GTCTTTACTAATCCGCAATCCGAAATCCGCATTCCGCAATTCACTTCAATGGTTGTTCAAATTCCGACCCGTCGGCCTGTTCGACTTCGGTGTCGGAGAGGCGCATGGCGAGCGTCTGGGGCGCGTAGGCGAAGGGCGCGGGGCCGCCGCGCGTGAATTGCATCTCGGCGACGAGGCGGTCTTGCGCTTCGCGGAAACGCACGACGTTGCCGCGCTGGTTGAAGATGACGAACAAAAGCGTCTCGCCCGACTGCGTGCGCATCTGACCGGCGAGCGCGCTCACGCCGCCGTCGGAACGGCCAAGCGTGCCGGTCTTGCCGATGACGCTGCCGCGCGAGTAGCCGAACGTGTACCGCTTCTGCAAAGTGCCGGGGTCAACACCCGCCACCGGCATGATGTCCGAAGCCGACAAATTGTGCTTCGCCAGTTCCCTCAAGAGCGCGCGATAAATCTTCATCATCGAACGCGGCGAGAGGCGATTAATGCCAAGGCCGCTGGTCGAAGCGAGACGCACTTCGCCGGGCGCGAGGCCGACCTTGCTGATCAGAAAATGCTGGACGCCCGCCGCGCCGCCTAAGTTGTCGCCGAGACGTTCGGCCATGAAATTGTTCGAGTAGCAGAGCAGCACTTTGAGCACGTCAACCAACTTGCTCGAACGGTGCGTGACGAGCACGCGCGCCTTCGCCGGGACGGACGCGACGTAGACCGCGCCCATCACGGCGACGCTCGGAGTCGCCTGCGTCGTCACAGCGGCGGCGGCAGTGTTGCCTTGCGTAAGCAGTTGTTCGTCGATCCACGCGCGGGTGGCGGCGGCCGGGCGACGCGTGGCGTCGAGCGTGTCGTAGAAGATTTCGCCGGAGCGCACGGCCGACCAGTTGAAGTTCATCGTGAACTTCGGCGGCACGATGAGGTCGCCGGTCACGGTGCGGATGCCGAGGCGGTTCAACTCGCGCGCGATGGCGACGGCGTGTTCGTAGTGGAATGAAGGATCGCGCCCGGAGATGATCAGGTCGCCCGTGATCGTGCCCGTCGTTTGATCGAAAGTCCCGTTCGTCCAGACGACCGTCGAGAAGCGGTAGTTAGGGCCGAAGGTTTGCAGGGCGTCGAAGGCCGTGGCGAGTTTGACGACCGAAGCCGGGTTGTACTGCTGGTTCGCCGCCTGCTCCATCACGACTTTCCCGTCGAGCGTTTCGACGAGTACGCCCTGCGTGTAGAAGGCCGGCGTCGGCTGCGGCAGCGCGGCCACGTCGTCGCCCGCGACGTCCGTTGACGACGTGGAGGCGGGCGGCGTCGCCGGCCACGTGGAGACGACGAACGGCGTCGCCGAAGGCTGCGGCGCGGGCGTGTAGTCGTCCTGCGCCGACGCGCCCGCCGTCAACGAGAGTAACAACCCCGCCGCCAAAAACAATTGTCTGACTTGTGATCTGAACATTCTTATCCTCTATCAATTGTTTGGGGGCAACTGCATCATAGCACGGAGAGAGCCGACCGGAAGTCGCGCCGTTTCGCCCGGCAGGAGAGTGCGGCGTGGCGCGAAACATAAGATGCGCGCAGGCCGCGCGGGGGATGTATGTGCTTCACCCTTGGATAAAAGTCGAAGCCCGCGAAAATTCCAGACGGCAAACTCGTTGACAAGGCCGCGAACGCGCTCCTAAAATTCGACTCGTTGATCGCGCCCTCGCAATTGACAATCCGGCAGCCGTCACCCAGAGCACATTGCGTCCAGTTCAACAGCCCGTCACCATCGAGCGGATTCGAGAGACACACGCGGCGCGCGCGTCCGACATCCGCCGCCGCCTCGCAGAGTTTCAAGACGTGCGACGCGCAGCCTCGGACGAGCGCCTCTGGGAAGAGTTGGTCTTCTGCATCTTCACGGCGGGCGCGTCGGCGCGCATGGGCTTACGTTCCGTCGAGGCAGTGCGCGAGTTGCTCGCCGCAGGCACGCACGAAGAGTTAGCCCGCGCGCTCGACAAGAAGCACCGTTACCCGAACTCGCGTTCCGGTTACATCGTCGTCACGCGCGACTACTTGCACGAAGACTGCCGGATGCGCCTGCGCGAACGGTTGGAGAGTTTCGACGATCCGCTCGCCCGCCGCGACTGGCTCGCGCGCGAACGGCGCATCAAAGGTCTGGGGTACAAGGAGGCCAGCCACTACCTGCGCAACGTGGGTTATCGCGGCTACGCCATTCTCGACAAACACATCCTGCGCAGCCTCGCCGAACTCGGCGTGATCGAATCTCCGACGCCGCCGACAACCCGCACGCGCTATCTCGACATCGAAGCGGCATTACGCAGTTTTGCCGCGCGCCTCGCCATAGATTTCGACGAACTCGACCTGGTACTGTGGTCTATGAAGACCGGGGAAATTCTGAAATAGGGATAAAGGATGATGGATGAGGGATGAATAAGAACAAAGCTATCTCCAGCTTGAATGTTTCCTGATTCATCCCTCATCCCTCCGCCCTCATCCCTTCCTGCCTGAAGGGGGTGGCCGAAAGATGAATAAACTGAGCCGTGCGTTGTGGGGCAGTTTGGCTGCTCTGGTGTTGTGTGTGTCGCTCAACGGCATGGACGCGCAGGCGTTCGCAGTCGTGGGGGGAGGCGATAAGAACCGCGAGAAGGCGGCGCGCGCCCTCAGGCAGGGCGAGTTTGACGTCGCCGAAAAAATTTACCGCGCGCTCGTCGAGAAAGACCCGAAGAACGTGGCGGCGCGGCTGGGCTTGAGCTTCGCCCTGTTGAAACAACGCAACCTGCGCGACGCCTACGATCACGCCGCGCGCGTGCTCGCCCTCGACCCGACCTCGGCGCGCGCGCACGCGCTGCTCGGCTCGTCGCTGCTGGCCTCCGGCGATTTCAAACTCTCCATCGAAGAGTTTCGCACCGCGCTCACCTTCAAAGAGGACGAGGCGTTGGCGATTGCGGGGCTTTCGATGATCAACTTCTACGAGAACCGCGCCGCCATCGCGCTCGCGGGCTTGCGCCGCGCCGTCTACCTCGACCCAGACGAACCCGATTACATCTTCTCCTTCGCGCAGGCCGCGGCGCGCTCCGAACGCTACCGCGAGGCCGCCGACGCCTACGAGAATTTTCTGCGCATCGCCCCGCGCACCGACGCCGACCGCCGCGCGCGCATCCGTGGCCTGATCAGTTTCCTCCGTTACCTCGGCGCGCAACGTCAACTCTACATGGCCGGCGGTTCGCCGCGCGCGAACATCCCGTTTGAACTCGTCAACAGTCGCCCCGTCATCAACGTGCGCCTCAACGGCTCGAAGACGCCGCTGCGTTTCGTCGTGGACACGGGTTCGGGCATGTGCGTTCTTTCGACGCGGACGGCCGAGCGGATGAACATCAAGCCCATCGCGCAGGGCGGGCTGGCGCGCGCCGTCGGCGGCGGCGGCCGCTTCGAGATCGTCTACGGCTTTCTCACGTCGCTGCAAATGGACGAGGTGAGGATCGAGAACGTGCCCGTCTACATCCGCCACTTCCACAACGAGCAGGAACCCGTGGACGGCTACATCGGCCTCTCCGTCCTCGCCAAGTACGTCGCCTCGGTTGACTACGGCACGCAGCAGATGTCGCTCGTGCGACAGTCCGAGCGCGGCGTGCAGCCGCGCGCCTTCGCCGACACCCTCGTCCCGCTCAACTCGAACCACGCCGCGCCGAGCATGGACGCGCCGCCCTCGGTTGCCGAGCTAACCGCCGCGCCCGTCACTAACGCCCCACTGCCTCCGAAGGCGTCCGTGCAGTCGAGCTTTACACACAGTTACGAAGTGCCGATCCGCTCCACGTCGAGCGGCTTCTGGAGTAGTTCGGTCGTGCTCGAAGGCGTCGAGAAGCCGCTCAACTTCATCATGGACACGGGCGCGAGCATCTCCGTCATCTCGCAGGAACTCGCCAAGACGGAAGACATGGCGCGCTTCGAGCAGAAGTCGCGGCTCAAAGTTTTCGGCGCGGCGGGCGTCTCGGAAGACGTGACGACGCTCATCCTGCCGCGCGTCTCGTTCGGCGACTACACGCACGCGAACCTCGCCGCGGCCGTGCTCGACATGTCGGCCATCAACGAGACTTCCGGCTTCGAGCAGACGGGCATCATCGGCGGCAACGTCCTGCGCCGCTTCCGCGTCACGTTCGACTTCCAGCGCGGCGTCGTGCGGCTCGACCCGCTGAGCGTGCAGCCCGCACCCGCGCCCGCGACGCCCGCGCGCGACGCCCATATCACGCCCGCTTCGGGGGCGACCCCGTGAAGCAGAGTTTGTATCTGGAAACGTCTGTCGTCGGCGCGTACCTCGACAACGGCGAACCGTTCCGGCGCGACCTGACGATCCGTTGGTGGGAGCACGAGATGTCGGAATATCGTGCCGTCGTCTCGCCGCTCGTCGCGCGCGAACTCGAACGCCTGCCCGAACCTCACCGCACGGCCTATCTCAAACTCGTCGCGCCGCTCGAACAGCTTGAGATGACGGACGAGGCGACCATCCTCGCCGAGGGTTACATCTCGCGCGGCATCTTTCACCGCAAGTATATCGCCGACGCCCTGCACGTCGCGGTTGCCTCCGTGCATAAAATAGATTATCTAGTTACATGGAACTTCGGACATCTGGCGAACGTGCGGAGACAGGCGCGCATCCGTCTCTTCAACACTGCCGCCGGATTCTTCGTCCCGATGATCGTCACGCCGGAGTTCTTGGTTTCGGAGTTAACTGAAAAGGGTGACAAGTGACACGTGACGAGTGACAAGATTAAATTCTTGCTTTAACTTGTCACTCGTCACCTGTCACCTGTCACTGTTATTCTTATGTATCGCAAGCCGAGATTTTTAGAGGAACTGCACGCCATCCGCGAGGAGATGTCGCGCGAGGCCGATTACGATGTGGAACTGTTCGCCGAGATGACGCGCACGGGCGCGCAACCCGCGCACGGCCCCGAACGCAACATCCGCGGCTTCAAAAGTCGCGCGCCGCGCCCCGAAGAAGGCGACGCGAAAGTGAAACCCATTCAGCAACGGAAGCGAGCGGCGAGATAATGACAAGTGACGAGTGACGAGTGACAGGTGACAAGTTAAAACTAAAAGCCTTGTCTTAATTTCTTGCTCGTCACTCGTCACTCGTCACTTGTCACTCATAAAGATATGGAAGAGACGTTTGAAGCCATCGGGCTGGATGTGCCGAGCGAGCGTGATTTCAATCACCTCGCGGAGCGCGCGGGCGATCAGGGCGAGCCGTCGCAGTTGTTGCGTCGGGGCGCGGTGCTGCACGGCCGTTGCTGGAAACTCGGCGAGGGGTTGGAAGTCTGGACGGTGCTCTACGAGTCGGGCACGGGCGACATTTTTTACGCCGACTGCCGCCCCGGCTTTCGCGCCCGCTACACGCAGCGCATCAGCCCTTGGGCTTTGACCGAGTACGACGAGGAGGGCGAGGCCATCGTCCACGGCTACTGCGACGGGACGGAGACGGAAGTGCTCTTCGAGTTGCAGAACTTGACCGAGGTCGGCTTCGAGGGTTTCAACGGACAGGAGTTGCACGTCGGCTTGTGCGGGCTGGCTTACCGCGCGCGGGTGTGTGCGCGTGAGGAGCGGCCGCGCTGGCAGGCGTTGGAAGAGTTTGCGCCCGCGCGCGCCGCGCACGAAAACGATTGGAGCTTGTGCGGCCGCGTCCTCTCCTTCAAGCCACTGCGCAACCCGCTCTCCGGCGGCGAACTCTACTGGGCTTATCTCGACCTCGGCCACTTCAAACTCGAAGTGCTCATCAACCAACGCTCTCTGCGCGGCGGCGCGCTCACGGTCGGCGCGACGCTGGCCGCCGACGTCTGGCTGCAAGGCCACGTCCTCGACCGCCGCGCCCTCCAATCGCGCTACGAAGGTCTCGACCGCACCATCACTCAGGCCGAACTGTGGACGCGGCTCAGGCGGCGCAACTAGCCAAGAATTCGCGCGACAGTTAACGGAAGTTCAGTTGAATGACAGTCCTCAAGCGTCTCGTCCTCGCCGCCGTCATCTTCTCCATCTT
>JAUZFQ010000079.1 GCA_030838445.1 Pyrinomonadaceae bacterium
GTCGCCGAGCGGCTGCGTCTCGTAGTCGATCCCGAGCAGGGCGGCGGTCGAGTTGCTGATGAGAATCGGCACGCCCTTCTCTTTGGTCGTCGATTCGAGCCGCGCCGAGAGGTTCACCGTGTCGCCGATGATGGTGTATTCGAGGCGGCCTTGCGCGCCCACCACGCCGCACGTCGCCTCGCCCGTGTGGATGCCGACGCCGATGGCGATCTGCGGGCGATCCTTGTCCTTCCACTCGGCGTTCAACCGCTCGACCTCGGCCAGCATTTCAAGACCGCACGCGACGGCCGCCCGCGCTTCGAGTTTCTGCCCGCGGTCGATGGGCGCGCCGAAGACGATCATCAGGCCGTCGCCGATGAACTTGTTGATGTGGCCGCCGTAGGAAGTGACGATGCGGTGCATGCGGCTGAAATACTCGTTCAGCCACTCGACGACCACGGCCGAATCAACCGACTCGGAGAGGGTCGTGAAACCGCGTATGTCCGTGAAGATGAGCGTGACGATGCGTCGCTCGCCGGCGATGGACAGATCGCCGCGCTGCTGCCAGAGCGTGTCGGCCACTTCGGGCGAAACGCACTTCGAGAAAATGTCCATGATGGCCGCGCGCTCGGCCTCGGTCGCATCGCGGACGGCGCGCTCGTGTGCGTAGCGCAGCAGAAAGCCCGAAGGCGCGAGCATGCCGAGAATGCCCAGCTCCGCGCTCGCCAGCGGCAGGATCATCCCGTGCACGTTGAAGGCCCATGAAGAGAGCGCGAGCGTTGCGGCCGCGACGACCACCGTCGCCAGAAAGCCCCACATCGCGCGCAGCCAGAAGACCGCCAGCGCAACCAGCGCGAGCGGCGCCAGCAGCATCAACAATTGTTTCCGGTACGTCGGGCGCACAAGGTATTTGCCGTTGAGGATGGTCGCTAAGATGTTGGCGTGGACTTCGATGCCCGGCATCAACTTCGGCTGCGTCGGCAAATTCTTGTCGAATATTTGCAGGAGTGGCCGCACCACCTGCTTCGGCAGGTAGTAGGGCGTGGTAAAGAGATCGGGGGCGTCGTTGTTGGTCGCGCCGATGAGCACGACGCGGTTGCGGAAGAGTTCGTCCGAAAGCCCGGGGCGTTCGGCGCAATTCAGGTTCGGGGCGGAGTCGCGTTGAAACTCCTCGCACAAAATGGCTCTGGCCGGGATGCGCGTGAAGGAGGGCGGGCGGCCGCGAAAGTCCACCTGTAAGTTGAGATCGTTGCGTAGGGGCAGCGTGCGCTCGCCGAGCGTCACCTTGTTCTGGCCGGGCGTGGCTTCGAGCGGCTGTTCGGTGAAGCCGCGCGCGATCTGCGTGGCGAAACTGAACTGCTCGTCGAACGTGCCGTCGTCTTTGCGCACGACGCGCGAGAGTTGGCCGATGCGCACGAAGCGGTCGGATTCATGCGGGAGATCTACGAAGCCGACGAGATAGGCGTTGTCCGCAAACATCGGGAGCGGCGTGATGGAAGACGACCCGCCCGCTTCGAGCTTTTGCGCCAGCACGACGTTACCGGCGTTCGCCAGCGATTCCACCATCTTCTGATCCGCCGCCTTATCCTCCGCCGAGATGCCGCCCGCTTCGCTCAAATAAAGATCGAGGCCGATGGTGTTCGCGCCGCCCTCCGCCGCGCGGTCGATCAGACGCGCGTACCAACTGCGCGGCCACTTTTGCAGGCGCACGTTCGACTCTTTAATCGAATCCTCGTCAACCTCGATGATCGTGATCGGCTCGCCTCGCCCGCGTTCGCGCAGTTCCGGTTGGCGCACGTCGCGCAGTTGGAACAGCACGTCGAGCGCGGAGTCTTCTATGCCGGTCATGTAACCGTAGGGGCGCGTCGCGTATGTTCCGGCGCGGTCTTCGATTGGCTTGAGCGCAAGGGCGAGCAAGCCCCAGATGACGAGCGTTAAAATAATCGTGAAGATCCAGTACCAGCGGCGCAGCAGGTAGGGGGCAAAGGAAAATTTTTTGAAAATAGACATGGGGGCGTTGACGGCATTTGCTGCGGGTTGCAGGCTAGGGCGACAGTGACGAACGACGAGCGCGTGCGATTGTAACGCCAGCCGGAAGGGCGGTCAATCTTCATCCGGCGGCCACGAGAGGCGCGCCGGAGCGGCGGCCTTTCTAATCTTGACTAAAAAGTAAGGTATCCGTATAATCTCTACGTAACTTGGTAATTGCCGTTGTTAGAGCGATTTACATGAAAATTTCCGCACAGGAAGAGTATGGGCTGCGTTGCCTTCTGCAACTCGCGCCGCTCGGCGAGGGCGAATACCTGACGCTCCCGCAGATCGCCGAGCGCGAGGGCATTTCGACGGCCAACGCGGGCAAGTTGCTCTGGATTTTGAACAAGGCCGGACTCGTGACCTCGATTCGGGGCACAAAGGGCGGCTATCGTCTGGCGCGCGCGGCTTCCGAGATACACCTGGATGAAATCATCAAGGTGCTCGACGAAGATGTGCTGGCGAGCCATTGCAACAGCTACACGGGCGTGCTCGACGCCTGCATCCACACGGGCAACTGCGGCATCCGCCCCGTGATCGTCGGCCTGCACGACGTGGTGCAACGGGCGATGGCGAGCATCACGCTCGCGCAGCTTTTGGGCACGGAGTCGAACGTCGAGACGACCTTGCACCAGATTAGCTCGCTGTCGAATCAAACGACTCACAGGCGGGCGTGAAGTTAAGAGCGACGAAATTTCGCCGCGCCGGATTTTTAGTTTAAGAATTGAAGAAGAGACAAAGATGAGTTCAATCGAATTACTGACCAACAAAGAATACAAGTATGGTTTCGTGACCGACATCGAATCGGACATGATCCCGCGAGGTCTCAGCGAAGAGACCATCAGGCTCATTTCGGAGAAGAAGAACGAGCCGGAGTTCATGCTCGATTTTCGTCTGAAAGCCTATCGCAACTGGCTGAAGATGGAGGAGCCGCAGCGCTGGCCGAACATCACCTATCCGAAGGTTGATTATCAGGACATCATCTATTACAGCGCGCCCAAGCAGAAGCCCACGTTGGCGAGCATGGACGAAGTTGACCCCGAGCTGATCAAGACGTTCGAGAAACTCGGCATCCCCCTGACCGAGCAGAAGCAACTGGCGAACGTGGCGGTCGATGCCGTTTTCGACTCGGTCTCCGTGGCGACGACTTACAAAGAGAAGCTCAAAAAGCACGGGGTCATTTTCTGTTCCTTCTCCGAGGCGGTGCACGAGTACCCGGAACTGATCAAAAAATATCTCGGCACGGTCGTGCCGACGAACGACAATTACTTCGCGGCCTTGAACAGCGCGGTCTTTACCGACGGCTCGTTCGTCTTCATCCCGAAGGGCGTGCGCTGCCCGATGGAATTGTCCACCTATTTCCGCATCAACAACTCGGAGTCCGGCCAGTTCGAGCGCACGCTGATCATCGCGGAAGAGAACTCGCACGTCTCTTACCTCGAAGGCTGCACCGCGCCGAAGTTCGACAAGAACCAACTGCACGCGGCGGTCGTCGAACTCGTCGCGCTCGACGATGCCGAGATCAAATATTCGACCGTGCAGAACTGGTACGCGGGCGACGAAGAGGGCAAGGGCGGCATTTACAATTTCGTCACGAAGCGCGGCGCGTGTCGCGGCCGCAACTCGAAAATCTCCTGGACGCAGGTCGAGACCGGATCGGCCATTACGTGGAAATACCCTTCGTGCATCTTGCAGGGCGACAATTCAATCGGCGAGTTTTATTCCGTCGCCCTCACCAACCACGCGCAGCAGGCCGACACGGGCACGAAGATGATCCACATCGGCAAGAACACGCGCTCGAACATCGTCTCGAAGGGCATCTCGGCGGGCAAGTCGAACAACAGCTATCGCGGCCTCGTCAAAGTGCTGGCCGGGGCAGAGGGCGCGCGCAACTACACGCAGTGCGACTCGCTCCTGATCGGCGACAAGTGCGGCGCGAACACGTTCCCTTATATCGAGGTGTCGAACAACACGGCGAAGGTAGAGCACGAGGCGACCACCTCGCGCATCAGCGAGGAGCAGTTGTTCTACCTGCGCCAGCGCGGCATCTCGCAGGAGGACGCCGTCTCGCTCATCATCAACGGCTTCTGTAAAGACGTCTTCCGCGAACTCCCGATGGAGTTTGCCGTCGAAGCGCAACGGCTGCTCGGCATGAAACTGGAAGGCAGCGTTGGATAAAAATTAGTGACAAGTGACAGGTGACGAGTGACAAGTTAAAGACAGTTTCTTTCTGACTTGTCACTCGTCACCTGTCACTTGTCACTCTCCGAAGGAGAGCATCGTGTTAGAGATTCGTGATTTACATGCAAGGGTTGAGGGCAAGGACATCCTGCGGGGCGTGAGCCTGACGGTGAAGCGGGGCGAAGTGCATGCCATCATGGGGCCGAACGGGTCTGGGAAGTCAACGCTGGCGAAGGTGCTGGCCGGGCATCCGTCTTATGAAGTGACAAGTGGTGAGGTTTTGTTCGACGGAAAAAACTTGCTCGAACTCGAACCCGACGAGCGCGCACGCGGGGGCGTCTTTCTCGCCTTTCAATACCCGGTGGAAATACCGGGCGTGTCGAACGCGCAGTTCCTGCGCCTCGCTTATAACGAGAAGCGGAAGCACCTCGGCGAAGAGGAACTCGACCCGCTTGAGTTCAAAGACCTGCTGAAAGAGCGCGCGCAGATCGTGGAGATGGACGCGGGTCTGATGTCGCGTTCGGTCAACGAAGGCTTCTCCGGCGGCGAGAAGAAGCGCAACGAGATTTTGCAGATGGCCGTGCTCGAACCGAAACTCGCCGTGCTCGACGAGACGGATTCCGGCCTCGACATTGACGCGCTGCGTATCGTCTCCGAAGGCGTCAACAAACTGCGTCACGCCGATAACGCCATCGTGCTCGTCACGCACTACCAGCGTCTGCTCAACTACATCGTGCCTGATTATGTTCACGTGCTCTACAAGGGTCGCATCGTGCGCTCCGGCGGCAAAGAGCTTGCGCTCGCGCTCGAAGAGAAGGGCTACGATTGGATCAAAGACGAGGCGGAGGAGAGCCAGCCGTCGGCGGCCAGCGCGTAAGGTGAGCACAGAGTTGAAAGTTGACGGAAGGTTGACGGCGAGAAAGTTTCAAAGAGGATGATGGCACAAGCGACGAAAGAGAAGAGTTCTTACCGCGCGGCGTTCGACGCGATGCAGGCGGAGGACGCGCGCTGTCTGCCCGCGTGGCTGTTGCGCCTGCGCGAGACGGCGATGGAGCGTTTCGAGCAGGTCGGCTTTCCGACGACGGACGTCGAGGATTGGAAGTACACCAACACAGGCGCGATCACGAAGGGCGCGTTCGCGCCGGTCGAGGCCGGAGCGCGCGTCGAGTTGGGCGCGGCTGACGTGGCCGCCTTTCTCGCGCCCGAAGCGTCGAGCCGGCTGGTCTTCGTCAACGGGGTCTACCGCGCGGAGTTGTCTGCGACCGAAAATTTACCGGAGGGCGTAGTCGTCGCTGATTTCGCGACGGCCTTCGCGGGCGAGCACGAATCCATCCTGCGCGCGTATCTCGCGCGGCCGAGCGACCCGGAGGTTGACGGCTTCAACGCCCTCAACGCCGCGTTCCTGCGCGAAGGCGCGCTCGTCTACCTGCCCAGAGGCGCGCAGGTGTCCGCGCCGATCCAACTACTGTTTCTGTCCGCCCCGGCGACGCAGACGGCGGCCGTCTTTCCGCGCGTGCTTGTCGTGGCCGAACGCGAGAGCGCGGCGACGATCATCGAGAGCTACGCGTCAACGGATGAGTCGCGCTCGTTCACGAACGCCGTGGTCGAAGTCTTCGTCGGCGAGAACGCGCGCGTGACGCACTACAAAGTTCAGCGCGAGAGCGAAGCGGCCTTCCACATCGCCAAGACGAACGCGGAACTGGAACGAAGCGGCGTCTACGACTTGACGACGATCACGCTCGGCGCGCAGCTTTCGCGCCACGGCATCGGCGTCAAACTCGCGCACGAAGGCGCGGAGTGCTGGGTTGACGGCCTCTACCTCGTCGGCACGGGGCAGCACGCCGACACGCATTCGCTGATCGATCATTCCAGCCCGCACTGCACCAGCCACCAACTGTACAAAGGCATCCTCGACGGCAAATCTCGCGCCGTCTTCAACGGCAAGGTGTTCGTCCACAAGGACGCGCAGAAGACGGACGCGCAGCAGTCGAATAAAAATTTGCTGCTCTCGAACGAGGCGCGCATTGACACCAAGCCACAGTTGGAGATTTACGCCGACGACGTGAAGTGCGCGCACGGGGCGACCGTGGGGCAACTGGAAGAAGAGGAGTTGTTCTACCTCGTCAGTCGCGGCTTGCACACAGACCTCGCGCGCAATTTGCTGACCTACGGGTTCGCGGAAGAGTTAGTGGAGAAGATCAAGATCGAGTCAATCAAGCGGCAGTTGGACGAGGCGATCCTCAACCGCCTGCACGCGCGGCTCGAAGTCTGAGGGTTGAATTGATGATCGCAACTGAGAAAACTGTGTCGGGGCAAGGTCAGGTGGGCGGCGCGGCGGAGAACGCGCCGGTCGCGTGGGATGTGGCGCGCGTGCGCGAAGATTTTCCGGTGCTCGCGCAGACGGTCAACGGTAAGCCGCTCGTCTATCTCGACAACGCGGCCTCTTCGCAAGTGCCGCAGGTCGTGATTGATCGCGGCAGCCGCTACCTGCAAGAAGAACATTCCAACATCCACCGCGGCGTGCATTACCTGAGCCAGCGCGCGACGACCGCCTACGAGGGCGCGCGCGAGAAGGTGCGTCGCTTCATCAACGCGCGCGAGTCGCGCGAGTGCATTTTCGTGCGCGGCTGCACCGAGGGCATCAACCTCGTGATGCACGGCTACGGGCGCAAGTTCGTCTCGGCGGGCGACGAGATCATCGTGTCGGCGATGGAGCACCACGCGAACATCGTCCCGTGGCAGATGCTCTGCGAAGAGAAGGGCGCAACCTTGCGCGTCATCCCGATGAACGACGCGGGCGAATTGTTGCTCGACGAGTACGAAGCACTCTTGAACGAGCGCACGAAACTCGTCTGTGTGATGCACGTCTCAAACGCGCTCGGCACGATCAACCCCATCAAAGAGATCGTCGCGCGCGCGCACAAGCAGGGCGTGCCCGTCCTCGTGGATGGGGCGCAGGGCGCGCCGCATCTTACGATTGACGTGCAGGACTTGGACGCGGATTTCTACATCATCTCCGGCCACAAGATGTTCGCGCCGACGGGCAGCGGCGTCGTCTACGGCAAGGCCGAACTGTTGGAGCGGATGAACCCGTTCCTCGGCGGCGGCGACATGATCCGCACCGTCACCTTCGAGAAGACGACCTACGCGGGCTTGCCGAACAAGTTCGAGGCAGGCACGCCCGCCATCGCCTCGCAGATCGGACTCGGCGCGGCGATTGATTATCTGAACGGACTCGACCGACGCGCCGCACACGCTTACGAGCACGAGTTGCTCGACTACGCGACCGAAAAGTTGACGGCGATTGAAGGCGTCCGCATCATCGGCACGGCGCGCGAGAAGGTGGGCGCGCTCTCGTTCGTTATCGAAGACGTGCACCCGCACGACGTGGGGACGATACTGGATCAGGAAGGCATCGCCGTCCGCGCCGGACACCACTGCGCGCAGCCGGTGATGAAGCGTTTCAACATCCCCGCGACGGCGCGCGCGTCCTTCTCCTTCTACAACACGAAGGAAGAAGTTGACACGCTCGCCTCGGCGGTGCAGAAAGTGATCGAGGTATTTAGTTAAAGTGTCGGAACTGAGCGAACTCTATCAACAGGTCATCCTTGACCACAACAAGAAGCCGCGCAACTTCAAAAAGTTGGAGACGGCCAACCGCCACGCCGACGGCTTCAACCCGCTGTGCGGCGATCAACTCACCGTCTACATGCAATTCGAGGACGACCGCATCGCCGACGTGAGTTTCGAGGGTTCGGGCTGCGCCATCTCGAAGGCGTCGGCGAGCATGATGACGCAGAGCGTGAAGGGCAAGACGCGCGCTGAGGTCGAAACGCTCTTCAACGAATTTCACCGGATGGTGACGGGCGAACTCGACCAAGAGACGACGCCGAACAACCTCGGCCGCCTGACCATCTTCGCGGGCGTGCGCGAGTTTCCGGCGCGCGTCAAATGTGCGAGCCTCTCGTGGCACACCCTCAACGCCGCCCTCGCCGGGGAAGACGCCGCGACGACGGAGAACTTGGGGCCGGACATCACATCCGAACAAGTTTCCGCGTGAGCGACGGCGGACATCATTAACTGACTGGAAGACGGCTGAGTTGGCCGTCTTTTTCTTTTTGCCCGCACGTGTTGGCAAAGGCGGGGGAATCCGTTCATAATGGTTTACCGAAGGAGTCCCCGTGTGAAGATCGCATCAATCGAACTGCGCGAAATTCGACTGCCGCTGATACATTTTTTCGAGACCAGTTTCGGGCGCACGACCGAGCGCAGAATCCTGCTCGTGCGCGTGCTCGACGAAGACGGGACTGAAGGATGGGGCGAATGCACCGCCGGAGAAGGGCCGTTCTACAGCGAAGAGTGGACGGAGAGTGCTTGGTCGGTGATCAAAAACTGGCTCGCGCCGATGACGGTCGGGCGCGAAGTGGAACGCGCGTCGGGCGTGGCGTCGCTGATGCGCGCGGTGCGTGGCAACCGCATGGCGAAGGCCGCGATTGAAACGGCGTGCTGGGACATCGAAGCGCGCCGCGCGGGCGTCCCGCTCTGGAAGTTGCTCGGCGGCGTGCGCGAAGAGATCGCGTGCGGCGTCTCAATCGGCATACAGGACACGCCCGAAGCGTTACTCGACAAGATCGCGCGCGAGGTGGCTGCGGGCTACCAGCGCATCAAGATCAAGATCAAGCCGGGCTGGGACGCGGCCATCGTCGAACGCGTGCGCGCGCAGTTTCCAGACATCGGGTTGATGGTTGACGCCAACTCGGCGTACACGCTCGACGACGCGCCGCTCTTTGGCGAGATGGACGCGCACAATTTGATGATGGTCGAGCAGCCGCTGGCCTACGACGACATGGTTGATCACG
The DNA here is from genome assembly GCA_030838445.1 of Pyrinomonadaceae bacterium. GTDB lineage: Bacteria > Acidobacteriota > Blastocatellia > Pyrinomonadales > Pyrinomonadaceae > JAIVJZ01. Next base: position 9,051 of record JAUZFQ010000079.1, read on the forward strand.
CACGCTTGCAGGAACGCATTGCGACGCCCGTGTGTCTGGACGAGTCGATACGTTCGAGCGCGGACGCGCGCAAGGCGATTGAGATGGGCGCGTGCCGCATCGTCAACGTCAAACTGGGTCGGGTCGGCGGGCACGGCGAGGCGCAGGAGGTCGAGCGCGTGTGCCGCGAGCGGAACGTGCCGGTCTGGTGCGGCGGCATGTTGGAGTCAGGGATAGGGCGCGCGCACAACATCGCGATGGCGACGCTCGCGGGCTTCACGTTGCCGGGCGACGTGTCGGCGAGCGCGCGCTACTGGGAAGAGGAGATCATCGAGCCGCCCGTCACGGTCTCGGCGCGCGGGACGATTACCGCGCCGGACGCGCCCGGCATCGGCTTCGAGATCAAGCGCCGGAGGATTGACGCGCTGACGGTGCGTAAAGAGAGCTACACGGCGGAGTGATCGCCGCGAGCGAAGTTGAGTGAAGTTGAGCGAAGAAAGTTGTCGAGAGAATATGCCGCTTGAGTTGAAACAGACCGAGGCGAGTGCGCTCGCGGAGTATTTCGCGGGGCGCGAGGTTGAAGTGTTGTCGCTGATGCGCGCGCTCGTCGAGACCGAATCGCCGTCGGGTGATGTGGAAGGCAACGCGGCGGTCGTCTCACTGCTCGCGAAGGCCGCGCGAACTGTGGGAGTGGAGACGGAGGTCAGGCTTGAGTCTGACGCCGAGTTCGGCTCGCACCTGTTGATTCACGCCTTCGGCGACGGCCACGACAGCGACGCGCCGACGACGTTGATTCTGGGACACACGGACACCGTTCACCCCCGCGGCTCGATCCACTCGCGGCCTTGGCGCGAGGAGGACGGGCGCGTCTACGGCCCCGGCATCTTCGACATGAAGGCGAACTGCGCGTTGGCGTTGGAGTCGCTGCGCGCGTGCGCGACGCTTAAGTTACAACCGTCGCATCCGGTCGTCATCCTGTTGACGTGCGACGAAGAGGTGGGTAGCCAGAGCGGGCGCGCGCTGGTGGAGGCGGAGGCGCGGCGCGCGGCGCACGTGCTGGTGTTCGAGCCTTCCGCGCCGGGCGGGCGCGCGAAGACGGCGCGCAAGGGAACGAGCATGTACACGGTGCGCGCCGAGGGCATCGCCGCGCACGCGGGACTCGAACCGGAGAAGGGGGCGAGCGCGATCCTCGAAATCGCGCGACAGATCGAGCGACTCCACACTTGGAACGATGCGGCGCGCGGCGTGAACGTCAACGCGGGCGTGGTGTCGGGCGGGACGCGTTCCAACGTCGTCGCCGCCGAAGCGTGGACGGAAGTTGACGTGCGTTTCAGCACGATGGACGACGCGTTGCGGGTTGAAGAAGCGTTCTTGAATTTGCGCGCGTTCGACGAGCGGGTGAAACTCTCGGTGGAGGGCGACATCAATCGCCCGCCGCTCGAAAGGAGCGAGGCGGTCGTCGCGCTCTACGAGCACGCGCGGCGCATCGCGTCGGTGTTGGACTTCGAGTTGGGCGAGGCGAGCGTCGGCGGCGCGTCCGACGGCAACTTTGCGGCGGCGGTCGGCGCGACCGTCCTCGACGGCTTAGGCATCGCGGGCGACGGCGCGCACGCGGCGCACGAACACATCATCCGTGGCGACATCGCACGGCGCGGCGCGCTCCTCGCCGGTCTGCTCGTCACGCTGTAATTGTTCAGGCGTGATAAGGCCGCGCGAACGTTGCTTGAGCATCAGGCGCGAAAGGTTGGTCGCAGTCGTCGCCGGTGTGGGGCGTGAAGCGTATGCGCATCATCGAGGCCGCGTCGCGCGAAGAGTTGGCACAGGCGCGCGATCTGTTCGAGGAGTACGCGGCGACGCTCGGCGTTGATCTCGGGTTTCAGAATTTCGACGAAGAGGTCGGGCATCTGCCCGGCCACTACGCGCCGCCGGACGGATGTCTGCTGCTGGCCTTCGATGTTGACGGCGCGACGCTCGCGGGCTGCGTCGCCTTGCGTAATTTCGCGGAAGGCGTCTGCGAGATGAAGCGGCTGTACGTGAGGCCGCGGTTTCGCGGGCAGCATGTGGGGCAGACGCTCGTTGAAGCCGTCATCGAGCGGGCGCGCACGCTCGGCTACGAGCGCATGCGACTCGACACGCTGCCGACGATGCGCGGGGCAATCGCGCTTTACGCCTCGTTCGGCTTCCGGCGCATCGAGCCTTATCGCTACAACCCCGTCGCCGGGACGCTGTTTATGGAGTTGGAGTTGAATTGATTTCCGCACACCACCGGAGAGGCACAAGATTCATGTCCGCACCGCTACTGCGCACCGCAGTCTTTTTTCTGCTCGCCATACTTTTCGTCAACGCGCCTTTGACGCATTTGCGCCCCGCGGCCTTGACTCCGCGCGTCGCCTCTGCGGCCTCGCGCGACCCGGTGCGCGCGCCGCACGGCATGGTCGCTTCGACGAATAAACTCGCGTCCGAAGTCGGCGTGGACATCTTGAAGCGCGGCGGGAACGCGGTGGACGCGGCCATCGCGGTGGCCTTCGCGCTCGCCGTAACATACCCTGCGGCAGGCAACCTCGGCGGCGGCGGCTTCATGATGATCCGTCTGCGCGATGGCCGCACGACCGCGATTGACTACCGCGAGATGGCTCCCGCAGCGGCGACGCGTAACGTCTATCTGGACGCGCAGGGCAATCTGATCAAGGGCGAAGGCTCATCCACGGTCGGCTACCGCGCGGCGGGCGTGCCGGGCACGGTCGCGGGGATGGCGTTGGCGCTCGGGAAGTACGGGTCGGGGCGTCTGACGTGGACGCAGTTGGCCGAACCGGCGCGTCGCCTGGCGGCCGATGGGTTCACGATCAGTTATAACCTCGCAAACAGTCTGGACGGCAACAAACTGCTGGCCGGTTACGCCGACAGCAAGCGCATCTTTCTGAACAACGGCCGTTACTTCAAAGAGGGCGACACGCTGCGCCAGCCGGAACTCGCGGCGACGTTCGCGCGTTTGCAGCGCGGCGGGGCACGCGAGTTTTACGAAGGCGAGACGGCGCGGCTCATCGCGGAAGATATGCGGCGCAACAAGGGCTTGATGACGCTCGCCGATTTGCGCGGTTACGAGGCGAAGGAGCGCACGCCCATCCGCACCACTTATCGCGGCTACGAAGTCGTCTCCATGCCGCCGCCGTCTTCGGGCGGGGCGGTGCTCATCGAGATGCTCAACATCCTCGAAGGCTATGATCTGCGCGGCATGAACTGGGCTGCGTCGGAAAAGTATCATCTCGTGACCGAGGCGATGCGACGCGCGTTCGCAGACCGCGCCGAGTACATGGGCGACACGGATTTCGTCAAAGTCCCCATCGCCGGTCTGATCGATAAGAAGTATGCGGAGCGGCAACGTCTGAGCATCAACCTCGAACGCGCCTCGACGAGCGCGGAGATCGGCGCGGGGCGACCGACGGGTTACGAGTCGGAAGAAACGACGCACTTCACGGTGGTTGACGCCGAGGGCAACGCCGTGTCGAACACTTACACGCTGAACCTCGGCTTCGGTTCGGGCGTGACGGCGAAGGGGACGGGCGTGCTGTTGAATAACGAGATGGACGACTTTGCCGCGAAGCCCGGCACGCCGAACGCCTTCGGGCTGATACAGGGCGAGCGCAACGCGGTCGCGCCGCGCAAGCGTCCGCTCTCGGCGATGACGCCGACCTTCGTCCTGCGCAAAGACGGCACGCTCTGGTTCACCATCGGCACGCCGGGTGGCCCGACGATCATCAACACGGTGCTGCAAGCGATTATCAACATCGTGGATCACGACATGAACATCCAGCAGGCGATTGACGCGCCGCGCATACATCACCAGTGGTTGCCGGACGAGATCGCCTATGAGCCTTACGGCCTCTCGTCCGACACGCAGCGCGCGCTCGCGGGGCGCGGGCATAAACTCGTCACACGGCCGCGCTACATGGGCGACGCGCACGGCATCATGATCGAGGAGAAGACCGGCATGCGTCTCGGCGCGAGCGACTCGCGGAACGAGGGCGCGGCGGTCGGGTATTGAGGGAGTGACGAGTGATGGGTGACGAGTGAGAAGTGATGAGTGATGAGTGACGAGCCGGGGGCGGCGCGGCTTGCGTCGTATGTGGAAAGTTTCTTCTTTGCGTCTTTGCGCCTTTGCGTGAGATTCATACCGACTAAAGAATAAAATCACGCAAAGGCGCAAAGGAAGAAGGTCGCAGTTATGGTTGGGACGAAGGTTTGAGTTGAAAGAGGGCTGTAGTCATGTGTAAAAGGCGTGTGAGTTTTGGTGTGTTGGCGTTGTTGCTCGTGCTGTCTGTTGTGGCGGGCGGGGGCGTGCGGCGGGTCAGTTCGCAGAACAGCGTGGCGGGCGCGTCTGCCGCGGCGATCCGTGTGACGCCGCCCGCGCCGGTCTTCGACGCGCAGGCGCGTGTGGCGGAACTCGCCGCGCGGCGCGCACGCGTGGCGAACGAGACTGGGAAGCAGTCGCTCGTGGTTCTCTTCAGCGGCGAGCCGCGCGTCTACACGAACGACGTGGATTACGAGTTCCGGCAGGAGAACAACCTCTATTACCTGACCGGACTCGCGCAGCAGCGCGCGACGCTCGTGCTCGTCCCCGGCCACACGACGACGCGCGAGATACTGTTCATCCCGCGCCGCAACCCTGCGGCGGAGACTTGGACGGGGCACATGTACAGCCCGGAAGAGGCGCGCGCGCTGTCGGGCATCGGCGAGATTTGGGAGGCCAGAGAGTTCGAGCCGTTCATGAGCGCGATCCGCGCGCGCCGTGCGTACCGGCCGAAAGATGAATCAATCTTGCTGTCGAGTGTGCCGCCGCCTACACCAAGCCCGACGCCCGCAACGGCGACGGCGAACCCGGCGATGGCCGCTCCCGGCACGCCGCAGAACCCGGGCGGGTATGAGGTGTTGTTCGGCGCGATGGCGCAAAAGAGCGGGTCGCTCTATTTGTTGATACCGGGCGGCGAGGGCGACAACCGCGAGTTTCGACAGGAGCAGGCGTTCGCGTCGCGCTGGGCGCAGTCGTCGAGCGGTCTGACGGTGCGCGACGTGTGGCCGATCTTGTCGGAGATGCGCTTGCGCAAGTCTGCGTCTGAGTTGCAACTCTTGCAGCACGCCGTGGACATCACGACGGAGGCTCTGGGTCGCGCGATGGCCGTGGCGGCGCGCTCGAAGTGGGAGTACGAGGTCGAGGCCGAAGTTGACTACACCTTCAAGCGTCGGCACGCGGACAACTGGGGCTACCCTTCAATCGTCGGCTGCGGGTCGAACGCGACGACGCTGCACTATGAGGAGTCGGCGGGGGCGGTGGGCGCGAGCGACCTGTTGTTGATGGACGTGGGCGCGGAGTACGGGCATTACACGGCGGACGTGACGCGCACGTTCCCTGTGGGCGGGAAGTTCACGGCGGCGCAAGGAGACATCTACAACGCGGTGCACGCGGCGCAGGAGGCTTCGATGGCGACAGCGCGGCCGGGCAACACTTTCGCAGACGTGAACCGTGCTTCCGTCGAAGTGATCAAAGACGCGCTCTTGCGTCTCGGCCTAATCACGGATCGCAACTCGTTCCAGTACGCGCGCTGGTTCATGCACGGCACGTCGCACTGGCTCGGCATAAACGTCCACGACGTGGGCGCGCTCAACACGAAGTTTGAACCGGGCATGGTCTTCACCATCGAACCCGGCATCTACATCCGCCCGGACGCGCTCGACAACTTGCCGAAGACGGATGAGTGGCGAAAGT
>JAUZFQ010000085.1 GCA_030838445.1 Pyrinomonadaceae bacterium
GCGCGAAGATGCGCGAGAATTTGACGGAGCGCGCCAACCTCGAAGCCGAACACCGCCTGCGCGACGAGGTGATGGGGAAGTTGATCGAAGCGCACGAGTTTGAAGTGCCCGAATCGCTCGTCAAGAGCCAGGCGCGCAGGCTGCTTGAATCAACCGTGCGCGATATGATGCAGCGCGGGATGGACCCGCGCAATCAGGAGTTGGACTGGGAGAATTTGCAGGGCATGTTGGAGGCGCAGGCGACGGAGGATTTGCGCGGCTCGATCCTGCTCGAACGCATCGCCGACGCAGAGGAGATCGAGCCGACCGACGAGGAGATCGCGCGCGAGATCGAAGTGATCGCCGAGGGCGCGCGCCAGTCTGTAGAGCAGGTGCGCGCTGCCTTGACAAAGCAGGGAGGCGAACGTAGCATCGCCGACAGATTGCGCCACCGCAAGGCGCTCGATCTGCTCATCGAAAACGCGCGTGTCAGCGAAGAGGAATGGCGCGAAGACGCGCCGCCCGTCGCGGCTGAGGCTGCTGAAGAAAAGGGCGAGACCGGCGAGACCGACAAGGACGTTGAGAGCGACGGAGGCGAGTCGCAAAGCTGACGCGCCGCACGGGTGGGCGTTGAATTTTAAATTGGCAGTAAGTTTTGGAGTTTCAAGTTTATGGCTTTAGTCCCAATGGTGGTCGAGCAGACGTCGCGCGGCGAGCGCGCCTTCGACATCTACTCGCGCCTGCTCAAAGACAACATCATCTTCATCTCGACGCCGATTGACGACCAGATCGCAAATTTGATCGTGGCGCAGTTGATCTTCCTCGAAGCGGAAGACCCGGAGAAAGACATCTCGCTCTACATCAACTCGCCGGGCGGTTCGATCACGGCGGGGATGGCGATCTACGACACGATGCAGTTCATCCGCGCCGACGTTTCGACACTCTGCGTCGGGCAGTGCGCCTCGATGGCCGCGCTGCTGCTGGCGGCGGGCGCAAAGGGCAAACGCTTCGCGCTGCCCAACTCGCGCATTCTCATTCACCAGCCGTCGGGCGGCGCGGAAGGCCAAGCCTCCGACATCCGCATCATGGCCGAAGAGATCATCCGCATGCGCGAACTGACCTCGAACATCCTCGCCAAGCACTCCGGCCAGTCTTACGATCAGATCGAGCGCGATGTGGAGCGCGACCGCATCATGTCGGCGGCAGGGGCTAAAGAGTACGGGCTGATTGACGAAGTGATTACGCACCGCGAGTAAACTTTTTGACCGGCGCGTTTGATTGAGAGATCAACGCGCCGGTCATTTTATGCTACAGTAGTTCCCCGTCAGCAGGAGCGCGCCCCACGCGCCGCCGTTCGCGGGCAGTCAGGACAAGAGCCGGAAGCAGCCCGCCCGTTTTAAGTCACTTGACAAGTCGGCAGTTGGATTGAACCTCGAAAGCACGGAGTCCCCTAAAGCCTATGGTACGTCGAACCGATGACACGTTGCGCTGTTCGTTCTGCGGCAAGTCGCAGAACGAAGTGAAGAAGCTCATTGCCGGCCCCACTGTCTACATCTGCAACGAGTGCATAGACATCTGCAACGAGATCATCACGGACGACCAGCAGGCCGAAGCCGTCGCCACAAGGCCGCCGCTGCCGAAGCCTTCCGAGATCAAAAATTTCTTAGACGAGTACGTCATCGGGCAAGACGAGACGAAGAAGCGTCTCGCCGTCGCCGTCTACCAGCACTACAAGCGCATCGAGATCGCGCGCCGCCGCTCGGACGTGGAGATTCAGAAGTCGAACATCCTCCTGATGGGGCCGACCGGCACGGGCAAGACGCTCTTGGCGCAGACGCTCGCGCGCATGCTCTCCGTTCCCTTCACCATCGTTGACGCGACGACTCTGACGGAGGCGGGCTACGTCGGCGAAGACGTGGAGAACATCATCCTCAAGTTGTTGCAGGCCGCGAACGGCGACGTCGAGCGCGCGCAGCAGGGCATCATCTACATAGACGAAGTTGACAAGATTTGCCGAAAGGACGAGAACCCCTCGATCACGCGCGACGTGTCGGGCGAGGGCGTGCAGCAAGCGTTGTTGAAAATCCTCGAAGGCACGGTCGCCAACGTCCCGCCGCAGGGCGGCCGCAAGCACCCGCATCAAGAGTTCTTCCCAATTGACACCACCAACATCCTCTTCATCTGCGGCGGCGCGTTCGTCGGTTTGGAGAAAGTGATCGAGCGGCGCATGCGCAACAAGTCGTTCGGCTTCCGCGCCGAGGTCAAGGACAGCAAAGAGCGTTACGCAGAGGCGATGGCGACGGCGCAGCCGGAAGATCTCGTGCGCTACGGGTTGATCCCGGAGTTCGTCGGCCGTCTGCCCGTGCTCGGCGTCTTGAACGAACTCGACGAGGACGCGCTCATGCGTATCCTCACCGAGCCGAAGAACGCGCTCGTCAAGCAGTACCAGAAGAAGTTCGAGTACGACAACGTGAAGTTGCGCTTCACGGACGACGCGCTCAAGGCCATCGCGCGCCAAGCGGTCGAACGCAAGGTGGGCGCGCGCGGCCTGATGATGATCATGGAAGAGTTGCTGCTCGATTCGATGTACACGCTCCCCTCGCAGAAGCGCATCAAAGAGTTCGTCATCACGAGCGAGATGGTCGAACGCCGCCGCGCCGTCCCCGGCGAAGCCCTCTCGGGCGTGGACGACGCCGCCGCATAGAGTCCAGCCGCGCAGGAGTTAACGCGAGAGGTTGATGCGCAGAACTGCTTTAATCATTTTAGGTCTCTCCGCGGCCGTCACGCTGCTCTCGCCGATCATCTGGCTCGTCGGCTTTATCGGCGGCATCGGCGGCAGCCTGATTCACCTCTTCCTGCTTCTGACCCCGTTCGGCGTGCTCGGCCTGATCGTCGGAGCCGTCTTGCTGTTCGCCAGCGGGCGCAACGCGCAGACTTGAAGAGAACTTCACCCGCACATCGCAATTCAACCCGCGCCCACATTCTCAAAGGAACTCAAGGATGAAAAAGTTTCTCCGCGCCGGAGTGTGCCTCTCTTTGCTGGCGCTAGGCGTCGCGCAAATCGCGCCAGCGCAAGAGCCGTCGAAGATCGGCACGCCGCCCGCGAAGCAAGACGCGCCCGCGGCGACGGCAACGGAACAGGACGAGGCCGACCGCGAAGACCCCTGCCCCGGCGAGCACACGCAGTTCGAGTTGAACCGGTGCGCCGCGCGGGCGCGCGACAAGGCCGACGCGGAACTGAATCGGGTCTACCGCGAGTTGATGAAAGACACGTCGGGCGCGGAGCGCGCGAAACTCCGCGACGCGCAACTCGCGTGGCTCAAGTTTCGCGACGCCCACTGCGACTACCGGAGCGTCGGCAACAAGGGCGGCTCGATCTACCCGATGGTCGTCAGTTTTTGTCTGGCCGGGGTGACGAACGCGCGCGTCGAACAACTGCGCCAGATCATCAGCGAGAACTCGGAGCAGTAGGCGCGACGCGAGCGCGAATTTTTGCCCGGTGGCGCGACCCGGCGAAATCGTTTACAATTCAGTTTAGTTCGCGACCACAGGGGCGAGCGGCAATCAAGCGGCTCGCCCTTCACGTTTACGAGTTTTCCGGCGAAAGAAGTAGCAGTTTTATGGAAGAATATTCAGACCACACTCCCACAGACATCGTTAGCTACCCGATGGTTCCGATCCGCGACGTCGTGATCTTCCCGTTCACGAAGGTCGCGTTCAAGATCGGCCGTCCCGGCTCGATCCGCGCGCTCGAACAGGCGCTCGCCTCCGACCGCACGATCTTCCTCGCCACGCAGCACGACGCCTCGATTGACGAACCCGCGCCCACCGAGATTTACGGCGTCGGGACAATCGCGCGCATCCTGCAAGCGCAGAAGTTGGACAACGGGCAGACGAAAGTGGTCGTCGAGGGACGCGAGCGCGCGACGACGATCCGCGTGGACAACGACAACGGCGCGTTCACGGCCACCGTGCGCCGCGCGCCCTCCGCGCTCGAATCCGGCCAGCGCATCGAAGCTCTCACGCAGCGCATCCACCAACTCATCGAGCAACATCTGCGCCTCGCGCCCGAAGCGCAGACCGATGCGCTGCAACAGGCCATGCGCAACCAAGACCCCTCGCACCTGACCGACGCGCTCGCCTCGCAGTTGCGCATCGCGGTCGAAGACAAGCAGGGCTTGCTGGAAATCTTCTCCGTCCACGGGCGCATGCAGCGCTTGGTCGAAATTCTGGAGACGGAAGTTGACAAGCGCCAACTCGACCGCACCATTCAGGCGCGCGTCAAGCGGCAGATGGAGAAGGCGCAGAAAGAGTATTACCTGAACGAGCAGATCAAGGCGATCCACAAGGAACTCGGCCGCAAGGACGAGAAGGCCGAGGTCGAAGATTTGCGCAAGAAGATCGAAGAGGCGGGCATGTCGGAAGAGGCGAAGGAGAAGGCCATGCAGGAACTCCACCGCCTCGAAGCGATGCCGCCGATGTCGGCTGAGGGCACGGTTTCGCGCACTTACATTGACTGGCTGCTGAGCGTGCCTTGGAAGCAGAAGTCGAAAGAGATCAGAGACCTCAACAAGGCCGAAGAGGTCTTGAACGAAGACCACCACGGGCTGGAGAAGATCAAGGATCGCATCCTCGAACACTTGGCCGTGCGTCAACTCGTCAAGAACCCGAAAGGCTCGATCCTCTGTTTCGTCGGCCCGCCGGGCGTCGGGAAGACGAGCCTCGGCAAGTCTATCGCGCGGGCGACCGGCCGCAAGTTCGTGCGCCTCTCCTTGGGCGGCGTGCGCGACGAAGCGGAGATACGCGGCCACCGCCGCACCTACATCGGCGCGCTCCCCGGCCAGATCATCCAGATGATGAAGAAGGCGGGCACGACCAACCCTTGCATCCTCTTGGACGAGGTGGACAAACTCGGCGCGGACTTCCGCGGCGACCCATCTTCGGCCTTGCTGGAAGTGTTAGACCCCGAACAGAACAACTCGTTTCAGGATCACTACCTCGACGTCGAGTACGACCTCTCGAAAGTCTTCTTCATCGCGACGGCGAACGTGCTCCACACGATCCCGCCCGCGCTGCAAGACCGACTCGAAATCCTCCGGCTCTCCGGCTACACCGAGCGCGAGAAGTTGGAGATCGCGCGCCGTCACCTCGTCGCCAAACAGGCGGAGGGCAGCGGTCTGAAAGCTGAGCAGGTCGAGTTTACGGACGAAGGCTTGCTCGAAATCATCCGCTCCTACACGCGCGAGGCGGGCGTGCGCAATCTCGAACGCGAGATCGGTTCGTGCTGCCGCAAGGTGGCGCGCAAGCTCGTGGGCGAGAGCAAGGGCGAGGAGTTTAAAGAGATCGTCACGCCGGAACGCGTGCGCGAGATGCTCGGCGCGGTCAGGTTCCGTCAACAGGTGGCGGCGACCGAGAGCGAGATCGGCCTCGCGCTCGGCCTCGCGTGGACTGAGGTCGGCGGCGAGGTCTTGCAGATCGAAGCGACGCTCACGAACGGGCGCGGCGGCGTGCGGCTCACCGGAAAACTCGGCGAGGTGATGCAGGAGTCGGCGCAAGCCGCGCTCACCTGCGTCAAGGCGCGCGCCGAACGCATCGGCGTCAGTCTCGACCATATCCGCAAGCGCGACTTGCACGTCCACATTCCCGAAGGCGCGATCCCGAAAGACGGCCCTTCGGCGGGCGTCACGCTCGCCACGGCGATGGCTTCGGCGCTGACGCGCGTCCCCGTCCGCAAGGACGTGGCGATGACGGGCGAGATCACCCTGCGCGGCAAGGTGCTGCCCGTCGGCGGCATCAAAGAGAAGATGCTCGCCGCGCACCGCGTCGGCGTCACGACGCTGATTCTGCCGAAGGAGAACGAGAAGGACTTGGCGGAAGTGCCCGAAGAGGTGCGCGCCGCGATCAGCGTCCATTTTGTCGAGACGATTGACGAAGTGCTCGCGCTCGCGCTCGAAGACGCCTGCCCGACCGACGGCGCAACCGTGGACACCGCGCAGCCGCCCATCTGGTCAACCGAACCGCCCTCGCAAAGCACGCCGACGATGGCTGATTAACTAAGGGATGAGGGCGGAGGGATGTGGGATGAATAACAAAGCGTGAATGGTAAATAGTAAATGGTGATTGGAGGAAAGCTGCTTTCTTCTATTCACCATTTACCATTCACCATTTACTTGCCTTTGTTTATCCCACATCCCTCCGCCCTCATCCTTTCTCACTTCCCCGCCACACACTCTTAAGGAGAAAATTCCGCATGGGCAAATACGAAGACGCAGACTTGATCCTGAAACTCTACGATCTGCGCCGCGAAGAGACGATGCGTCAGGCGCGTACGTGGCTCGCCATGTTCAACCCCGAAAGCGTGCAGGACATCATGGATGTCGCCACGGGCGAGCACAACGCCTACCTGCGCATGGTGATGTCCTACTGGGACATGGCCGCCTCGCTCGTCAACAACGGCGCGATTGACGAGAAGATGTTCAGCGACGCCAACGGCGAGCACTTCTTCTACTACGCTAAGTTCGAGCCGTTCATCGAGGAACTGCGGGAGAAGTTCGGCCCGCAGATGTGGACGCACCTCGAACAACTCATCATGCGCTCGCCGAACGCGAAAGAACGTCTCGCCAAGGTGCGCGAGATGTCGAAGGCGATGGCGGCGCGGCGCGCGGTGGCCTCCACCCCCACAGCGTCGCCCGACGAGCAGCCGACGCAAACCGCATCCGGCGCGACATCGAAGTAATAAACACAGTGACAGGTGACAAGTGACGAGTGACAAGTTAAAGCAGCAATCTGATCTTTAAACTTGTCTTGTTTCTGGCTCGTCACCCGTCACCTGTCACTCGTCACTGTCTTATGAAGATTACGAGCACCGCATTCGTCAAGAGTTCGTTCAGCGAGCAGGACTGGCCGCGTGTGGGGCTGCCGGAAGTGGCGTTTCTCGGCCGCTCGAACGTCGGGAAGTCGAGCCTCATCAACTCGCTCCTCGGCGTCAAAGGGCTGGCGCGCACATCTTCGACGCCGGGGCGGACGCAGGCGCTCAACTTCTTCCTCATCAATCGCCGCTTTCACTTTGTCGATCTACCGGGCTACGGCTACGCCCGCGTGCCGCGCGCGATTCGCGAGTCGTGGGGCGAAATTGTGACGACTTACCTTGCCAAGCGCGAGTCGCTTGTGTTATCAATTCAAATCGTAGATTCGCGTCACGATCCCTCTAAATTGGACTTGCAACTGCGTGAATGGTTGACGGCTTATGGGAAGCCGCACCTGACGGTTGCGACGAAATCCGACAAGCTCTCGCAGAATGATTTGCGTAAAAGCATCGGGCGCGCGCGGGAAATTTTAGGCGCGTCGGCGAGCGGCGGTGAAGTCGTCGCCTACTCCGCCGTCACGGGACACGGGCGCGAACGCGTCTGGCGCGCCATCGAAGAGGCCATTACCGTCTCACACTCCCCCAGTTGAAAAGTCGAATTGTCGCCGCGGGGCGACCCTGCGGGTCTTGACGGCATCTAAACGATACGTTAGAACTTTGCCCGCACAAAATAATTCGATGGACTTTGATGGGATGCGAGACGTTCGCTAGAGATTTGCCAACCACCTCGCAAACATAACCGCCGGAAACATCGCCACTCCTGCGTTAAGCGGTCAGCCGCCGCGCACCTGAGGCATCATTCCCGACATCATTTAAGGATTAATTCATACGCGGCTTTTGAGTCCGCCGGCAATTCAATCTATTAACAAGCAACGCGACAAGAGTTGGACACAACTCTTGGTTAGAACAGCGGCTCACGCACACACACTGACGACGGCCGCACTCACAGAGAAAAGAGAAATGTCACAACGTACACCACGCACACGAACCAGCAGTAGTAGCAGCAGCAGTGCCGGCAGCACGGCCAACGGCAACGGCGGCGAGAACGGCAACCGCGCAACGACCGCCGCCGCGGCCGTCGAGGACACTCCGCCCGACGAGGTGTTGGAGAAGGACTTCATCGCGCCCGGCAACGGCGACGCCTACAATCTGGCGACGCTCAAGGAGTTGTCCATCTCGAAGCTGACGCAGATCGCCAAGGACATGGACGTCCCCGGAGCGACCGGCATGCGCAAGCAGGAGTTGATCTTCAAAGTCCTCGCGGCGCAGACCGAAAAGAGCGGCCTCATCTTCTCCGAAGGCGTGTTGGAAACTTTGCCCGACGGCTTCGGCTTCCTGCGCGCCCCCGAATACAACTATCTGCCCGGCCCCGACGACATCTACGTCTCGCCTTCGCAGATACGCAAATTCGACCTGCGCACAGGCGACACCGTCTCCGGCCAGATTCGCCCGCCGAAAGAGGGCGAGCGTTACTTCGCGCTGATCAAGGTCGAGGCCATCAACTTTGAAGCCCCCGGCGAGACGCGCGACAAAGTCTTCTTCGACAATTTGACGCCGCTCTACCCGGACGAGCGCCTGTTGTTGGAAACCGAGCACGACGTGCTCGCCGCGCGCGTCATCGATCTCGTCACGCCCATCGGCAAGGGGCAGCGCGGCCTCATCGTCGCGCCGCCGCGCACGGGTAAGACGATGATGCTCCAGACCATCGCCAACTCGATCTC
>JAUZFQ010000086.1 GCA_030838445.1 Pyrinomonadaceae bacterium
CCGACTTCGACACCGAACTCTCGCTCGGCATCCTCCGCGACGGCGAAAAACTCTCGTTCAACCTCTCGCGCAACAACAGCCCGCAGTAAGAGAAGGGAAAAGGGAAAAGGGTAAAGGGGGAACGGGAAGAGAAGCCGCGCGACGTTCGACGCTCTCGCCGTTCTTTTGCCTTCCACCTTTCCCCTTTACCCCTTTGCCTTTCCCCTTTCTTTCTCCCCGTCCCCTTTTTACCTTTGCCTTCCCGTTTGTGATACTCTAGCCCCACACTCGTTCGTGATCTAAAAATCGCTTTTGTAATCTTCGTACGGAGACGACATGCTACACGAAGCTGTTGAGCACTATCACCAGTTGCTGGCGGATAATGATCTGGCCGAAGCGTCGCGCAAGATGCTCCACGAAGGGTTGGAACGCGCCAAACTGATCTTCGGCGGTCGCCCCCTCTCGCCCTACCTGCGCCCCCACTTCGTCACCGAAACCGACTTTGCGCGCATCGAAAAAATCTGCGAAGTCGTTTGGGGCGCGATCCAGAAAGTGAAAGACGCGGCAGTCGGCAACGACGAGTTGCTCGACGAACTCGGCATTACCGAAGTCGAGCGCGACCTCGTCTCGATTGACCCCGGCTACGCAGCCGTGTCGCCGACCGCCCGCCTCGATTCCTTTCTGACCGACGACGCCTACAGCTTCGTCGAACTCAACGGCGAAAGTCCCGCGGGCATCGCCTACGTTGACGCCGCTTACACGATCTTCTCCGAGTTGCCCGTGATGAAACGCTTCGCCGAGCGTTACAACGTGCGCCCGCTCTACGGCCGCCACCTGATGCTCGAAGTGCTGCTGCGCGCTTACGCCGAATACCTCGGCCGCGAACCGGAGAGCAAGCCGCTCATCGCCATAGTCGATCTGAAAGACTTGCCGACGCAGAAAGAGTTCGAGTTGTTTCAGGAGTACTTCGCGGGCGAGGGCTATCGCGCCATCGTCTGTTCGCCGCAGGAGTTGGAATTCAGCGGCGGGCGTTTGCGCGCGGGCGCGGACGAGATTGACATCGTCTACAAGCGGCTGCTCGTCAACGAGTACATCCCGATCATGCAAGAGTTTCCGGCTTTGCTCGACGCCTACCGGGCGGGCGCGATCTGCATGGTCAACAGTTTCCGCTCCAAGTTGATTCACAAAAAAGCGCTCTTCGCCGTGCTCACCAACGAACGTTACGCGCACCTCTTCACGGAGGAAGAGCGCGCCGCCATCCGCCTGCACGTGCCCTGGACGCGCAAGGTGCGCGCTGAACAGACGGATCACTACGGCGAACAAATTGACCTCCTCGCGTTCGCCGCCAACTCGCGCGACCGCCTCGTCCTGAAACCCAACGACGACTACGGCGGGCACGGCATCTACATCGGCTGGAACACGGACGAGATCGGGTGGGACGAAGCCCTGCGCCACGCGCTCTCGAACGGCGACTATTTGTTGCAGGAACGCGTGAGCACGGCGCGCGAAGCGTTCCCCGCGTTGCAGCCCGACGGCACGTTCGAGTTCGCGGAGCAACTCGTTGACCTAGACCCGCTCCTGTTCTTCGGCAAGGTCGGCTCGGCCTTCACGCGCCTGTCGTTCACCGAACTCGCCAACGTCTCGTCGGGCGGCGGCATGGTTCCGACCTTCATCATCGGCGAGAAGAATTGAAGTCGCACGCGACAGCAGCGAGCGGGCGCGTGCATGTGCGATACAAGAAAACGTGCGATGCTCGGTCGCGGCTTCGGGTAAGATGCAGTGGTTCGTCAACTAAACTCGTCCGGCACGGGGAGTGAGAGTATGAGCGAAGAACCTGGCGCGGAAGACGCGTCGAATTTGCCCGCGGATGAACGTCGCCAGCACGACCGTTCGCGCTTGATCGTTGACGTGTTCTTCGACGGCGCGGACGGTACGGCCGTCGCCAGCACCAAAGACATCAGCCCCGGCGGCCTCTACATGAACACGCAGACGCCCTTACCCGAAGGCGGCCTGCTTACGCTGCGCCTGCCGTTCACAGAGGGCGACGTGATCGTCAACGCCGAAGTGGTCTACAGCAACCCCGGCCTCGGCGTGGGCGTGCGCTTTCACGGCCTGTCGGACAAAGATCGTTCGATCATGAACCGCGCGCTCCGCGGGACTTGATGAGCGGCAGTGAAGACAGCGCCGCGCGTCTGCGCTGGGACGATCTGCCGGAGGCGTTGCGCGACGATTTGACAGACAAACTCGCGGGCTTGTACGGGCACGCAGACGCCGCGAATGCGTTCGAGTCGCTTGCCGCGGACAAGCAACAGGCGTTGTTACTGTTCGCCGCCCGCCTCGGCGAGTTGAATTTGTGGCGCGAGATCGAGCGCATCGAGAACGTCTACGGCGTGGGCGGCGTCGGCATGAGTTTCCGCGCGCACGGCGGACTCGGCGACGCCCTCGCCGCGCACGGCCGGTTCACGACGCGCTTCGCCAAGCACCGCGACTGCGACGCGGGTTTTTGCGAGACGGGACGCACGCGCGCCGCGCTCCATTTCCTGCGTGCGAAAGGTGAGGCGTCGCTCTGGTCTGTTCATTTCGACCTGCACGCCCCGGCGGCGACCCCGCTCAGCGCGCTGCGCCATTTGTGGCGCGAGAAGGTGCGCGGCGAGACACCCGACTGGGAGGCGATCAAGGCCGTACTGGTATGAATAGACGGCCGGGTGAGTGTCGGTTGTCGGTCGTCGCTAATGCGGTGTGAGAGTTCGTTGGACGCAGTTAAAGTTTTCATGTTTTCAATTTTTCTTCCCCCTTCAAGCTCAACCCAGATCAGGTCTTGCTAAGGAGAGCGAAAACTTATGTTCGAGCAATATACGCTTGGCATCGAAGAAGAATTTCAGATCGTTGACCCGCACACGCGCGAGTTGCGCTCGCACGTCTCGGAGATGCTTGAGGAAGGGAAGATGCTCCTCGGCGAGAAGATCAAACCAGAGATGATCCAGTCGATGATCGAGGTCGGCACGGGCATCTGCCACAACATTCAGGAGGCGCGCACCGACATCACGAATTTGCGCTCCATCGTCTCGTCACTCGCGCGCAAACAGGGACTCGAAGTGGTCGCCGCCTCCACGCACCCGATCTCGAAATGGAGCGAGCAGAAAATTTACGACGACCCGCACTACACGCTTCTGATCGAAGAACTCCAGATGGTCGCTCGCTCGCTCCTTATCTTCGGCCTTCAC
>JAUZFQ010000097.1 GCA_030838445.1 Pyrinomonadaceae bacterium
GAGAAGTAGTCCACGCCCGTCAAACACATCACCTTCCACCACGGGTGCGTGTGGTGCTGCCCCGCCCGCTCGTGCGGCCCCTCCATCTCCTCCACGCCTTTGAACAACCACCTTTTGAACGGGCCTAACTTTCTCTTTGGCGGGGCTGTCGCAGTTGCCATCTGGAAACTCCCATGCGGAGAGGCGCGTGCGCACTCAAACGCGACCTCTCGGAATCAATCGAGCATTCGCCAACTCGCAGGCGCACGATGTGAAGCGTCAACGGACAACAAAGCCTTTCGCGCCCTTCGTCGCATGTCAACGCCCCGGCGCGTCGTGCGCCGCTCGCGTGCCTCAAACTAAATTGCTCAGTGAGTTACTTTAACTTAAACGGCGAAGCCCTCGCTACAAAAAAAGGCGACTTGCGACGGGGGCGTTAAGGCGAACGGCGCGCGCCCGGCGACGGAAGGGCGGGGCGCGGTTTCGATGCCCGTCGCCCGCCGCGCAACGTTCGACATCCGCCCGCGCACCCTTCAACTTTTTCGGCTTGTCACTTCCCCGCGTGTCTGCTAAATTCTGGAATGTACAAGCCTTTAGGACTGTTTTCGAGTAGTGTCGCACGAACCTTGAAACAGAGTCCTTTCCACCCGACACCGTTTTAAACGACAGCACAAATTTGATCGTCCGGCGTATTTCCTCGCACTTGTTGCGCCCGAACCGATGAATACTCTCTCCCCTAACGAAGGCAGCGCGACGGATAAACCCGCGAAGGCGGCGGGCGTCGTCCAGTTGTCCGACGCGCGGCGTCGCGTGCGCGAACGCGTCAACGCCGCACACGCCGCGCTCGCCGCCGAGATCGAAGCGACGCGCGAACTCATTGACCGCGGTCAGGCCGCCGAGGCCGAGACGCGCCTCGTGCAGATCATCAAGGCCACGCGCGACGACGAGGAACTGCTCGCGCAGGCGCGCGGCATGCTCTCCGTCTCGCTGGAAACTCAGGGGCGCTACAACGACTCGCTCGCCGCCGTGCAGATGTACGAAGACCCACAGGCGCGCTCCTCGCTCGACCCCGAAATCTCCGTCTTCCTACGCGTCCAACTCGGACTCGCTTACAACTACACGGGCGATCACCCGAAGGCCATCGCGCTCCTCAACGCGACGCTGCGCGAGGCGACCGAGCACGCGTCGAGCGCGGAACTCGGCTCGATCTACATCGCGCTGGCGCGCGTCTACCGGCACATCAACGAGTACCCCATCGCGCGCGACAACTCGCAACTCGCGCTCAGCCATTTCCGCAACACCGGCGACTGGCGCGGCATGGCCGAATCGTATCGCGGCCTCGCGCTCGAATGTATTTTCGAGGGCGCATACGAGCAGTCGCTCGAATACTACGAGCAGGCTTTGAAACTCGTCGGCGATCATCCCGCGCCCTTCATGCTGGGCAAGATTTACGCCAACATGGCCGGGGCGTGCTGGTTCCTCAAACGCCCGCACGACGGCATCCGCTATCTCGAAAAAGCGATTGACTACTACGAGCGCACGGAGCACAAGGCCAACGCCGTGCTCGGCTACAACAACCTCGGCATCAACCTCACGCTCGTCGGCGACTGGGCGCGCGCCGAGTCGGTCTTGGAACTCGCGCTGGCTCGCGCCTCGGAGTTCGACGAGCAGGGTGCGAAGGACAGAGTAGTCCCGATGGTGCTCGACTCGCTCGGCGAGTTACACATGATGCGCGGCAATTTGTTGAAGGCGCAGGAGCACCTGCAACGCGCCGTCCGGCTCTCGCAAGACCACGGCAACAAGTGGTACGCGTGTCAGGCTCTGCGCACGCTGGCGCGCTGTCATCTGGCGATGGAAGAACCGGAGCGCGCGCTCGAAGAAAGCACACAGGCGCTCTCGCTCGCCGAGCGCATCGGGGACAGGCAAGCCGTCTGCGATGCGCGCCTGTTGCTCGCCGAAGTCTACCTGCGCTGCGACGACCCGCGCGAGTGCGCTGCCGAACTGCTCAGGGTGACGGAGCAGACGAGCGACTCGGCCGCCGACATGGCCGTCGCGGGCGAAGGGCAACGCATCCATGGCCTGCTCGCCCTCGCTCAGTCCGACTCCACGCTCGCCATCCACCACTTCGGCCGCAGCGTCTCGATCTACTCGATCCTCGGCGACCGCTACCGCACCGCGCTCGCGCTCTACGGACTGGGCAGCGCCTACGAGAGCGTCCAGCCCGAACGCGCCGCCGAACACTTCTCGCGCGCCCTGCACACCTTCCGCGAACTCGGCGCGCAACTCGACATCGCCCGCGCCGAAGACTCGCTCGCCAACATCGAAGTCAGCTCGACCGAGCAGCGGCACGAGACTTCGGCCTTCGCGCAACTGCTGACGATGCGCCTCGCCGAAGCCGTCGCCTCGCGCGAACTGCTCCTGCGCGAACTCGCCGCCGTGCTCGATCAGGAGACGAAGGCGCGTCGCGTGCTCATCACCGAACTCGACGAAGAAGGTACGATCAAGGTCGTCTCCGCGCACGGCGGCGCGAGCGAAGCGAACGCCGAGTTGGCCGAGACGCTGTGCATGGCGAAGAACGACGCCGAGCGCGAGAAGCTGGCGCTCGAACACGACTCGACCGTCATCATGCTGCGCCCGACGAACGCCACGCCCGCGTTGCTCTACATCGAGCCGCGCGCCGCCTCAACGCTCTCCGGCGGGCTGCCGATTGATTCCCTGCTCCGCGTCGTCGAACTCGGCATGAACGTCTGCGCCCTGCGCGCGCGCGTCAGTTCCGGCCGCGGCGTGCAGGAACAAAACACTTACACCGGCACGGGTCTCATGCCCGGCTTCATCCACTCGTCGCCTGCGATGACGCGGCTGGTCGAGGAAGTCCACAAGATCCGCTCCTCCGACGTGACCGTCCTTGTGACGGGCGAGTCCGGCACGGGCAAGGAACTCGTCGCCCGCGCCATCCACGCCCTCTCGTCGCGTCGCGCCAAAGTCTTCGTCCCCTTCAACTGCACGGCCGTGCCCAAAGAGTTGAGCGACGCGTATCTCTTCGGCTACCGGCGCGGCGCGTTCACGGGCGCGGTCTCGGACTCGCCCGGCGTCATTCGCTCGGCGGCGGGCGGGACGCTCTTCTTGGACGAGATCGGCGACTTGCCGCTGGACGTGCAGCCGAAGCTGTTGCGCTTCCTTCAAGAGGGCGAGATACAACCACTCGGCGAGCAACGTCCGGCCAAGGTGGACGTCCGCATCATCGCAGCCACTAACAGCGACCTCGAAAAGATGGTCGCCGAAGGTCGCTTCCGCGAAGATTTGTACTACCGTCTCAACGTCATCCGCCTGCGCGTCCCCCCGCTGTGCGAACGCCGCTCCGAAATTCCGACCATCGTCAACTACTACATCAACCACTACTCTGCGAAGTTCAACCGCCGCGACATACAGATCACGCCGCAGACGATAGACCTCCTGATGGTCTGCGACTGGCCGGGCAACGTCCGCCAGTTGTGCAACGAGATTCAGCGCATCGTCGCACGCGCCGAGGACGGGACTTTGATCACGCCCGATCATCTCTCGCCGGAACTCAAACGCATCTCCGCGCCCATCTCGCTGCCCGCCGAGGTCAGCCCCTTCGGCGCAAACCCCATCACCCTCTCCGGCCCCCACACCACCCTCGCCGACGCCATGGCCGAACTCGAACGCCGCATGATCGCCGACGCCCTGCGCCGCCACAAAGGCAACATCTCCCGCGCCGCACGCGAACTCGGCCTCACCCGCCGCGGCCTCTACCTCAAACTCCAACGCTACTCCCTCAACGCCGCCAGCGCCTAAACGCCAAACACCCCTATCCTCTTAGGCGCAGGCTTAAGCAAATATCCGGCAAGCATGGAATTTTTATGCGAAGCCATCTACGCCGTGAAAGTCCCCGTTCGCAACGCGAAAGTGCGCGTTTGCACGGTGAAAGTGTGCGTTTGCACTGCGAAAGTATGAATTAACAACGCGGAAGGGTGAATTCGCAGAGTGAAACTATGAATCCGCACCGTGAAAGTTCACATTCGCAGAGTGAAACTATGAATTCGCACTGCGAAAGTATGAATCCGCACCGTGAAAGTATGAATCCGCAGAGTAAAAGTTCAAATTCCCATTGTGAAAGTATCAATTCCCATTGTGAAAGTATCAATTCCCATCGTGAAAGTATGAATTCACAACGTGAAAGTATCAATTCGCAGTGTGAAAGTATGAATTCACAGCCTAAAAGTTGATTTTTCGCGGTGGGCGAGGTGGAAAACTGGTTGCGAGCAGGAAGAGACTTTTGCGCCAAAGCCTTACCGCAACCAAACCTCTTGCCCGACAATTCCTAAAGTTGCCCGACAATTATCCTTATCCGTTGGATTGTCGGGCAAAGCCATTTCTATGTATACCGCGTAAACACTGTATACCTGATAAACACTTTACCTGATTAGCTAGTTTTCTTGCATTTGCCTTTGAAAGTTGGGGCGCGGGCAAGTGCGTTGAAAAAGTGGATACGTCGTATCCATTTTAGTGGGTTTGGTGTGTGTATTTTAGGAGGGTCGTTTGGAGGTGGTAAGCCGCATTATTTCTCTAGTTAGGTGGTTGAGCGGGTGTCTGTGGGGAGTGGCATAAGTCTTGTAATAGAGATGTGTAGATCGTTGACAGGGAAAGGGCCGAGAGTAACGCGGCCTTCACTCTTTGGCCTGATGCCGCTGTTCCTCACGCAGATGGCATTAGACCTGTCAGCGGTCTAAAAATTGAAAAAATGAAGGGTTGTCTACACTGTTCCCCTCGTTCCCACCGATACCCCACAGTGCAGACAAAGAGAAGGGAAAATATCATGTTGCGTCGTATCACAGCTTGTCTCAATGCCGCCGCCCTCGTGACGGTTTCATTGCTCCCCATGGTCGCCGTCGCGGGCAAAGCCCACGCGGCGACTACGCAAGTCGTCACCAGTTCCAAAATCGCCCCCGAACTAATTCAACCCGGCACTCCCGGCGGCGGCACAGCCCCCTCGACCAGCACGGGCGGCGGCGTTCCGAGCGAAGGGACGCCCGAAGGCGGCGGCGTCAGCGGCGGGCAGTTGGTTCGCGTCGTCGTCCAGACCAAGGGTCGCCCGTCGGCGGCGCAGCAGGCCGCCATCACGGCTTCGCAGGGACAGGTCAGCCAGAGCTATGAAACGCTCGACACGATTGTCGCGGAAGTGCCGTTCAATTCGCTCGGCAGCCTCGCGGCGCGCGAAGACGTGGCTTACATCTCATCCGACCGCACGTTCAAATCGCAAGTGAGCCTGGCGCGCGACACCGTGGGCGCGACGGAAGTGGCGGCGGGTTTGGCGAAGACGCCGAAACTCACCGGCAAGGGCGTGACCATCGCCGTCATGGACAGCGGCATCAGCAACACCCACCCCGATTTCGGCAAGAACAAAAACAAGTCGCGCATCCTCGCCGCCGTTAACTTCACGGGCGGCGGCACGGCGAGCGACGACAACGGTCACGGCACGGGCGTAGCGAGCGTCGCGGCCGGCAGCGGCGAGGCCAGTCCCTCCAACACCAAGCATATGGGCATCGCGCCCGACGCCAACCTCGTTGACCTGCGCGTGCTCGACGCAAACGGCGCAGGCCAGACGAGCAACATCCTGCGCGCCATCAACTGGGCGATCCTCAACCGCCAGCGCTACAACATCCGCGTGCTCAACATGAGCCTCGGCGCTCCGGTGCGTGAATCCTTCCGCCGCGACCCGGTGTGCCGCGCCGTGGCCGACGCCGTGCGCGCAGGCATCGTCGTGGTCGCCAGCGCGGGCAACTCCGGCCGCACCGAAGAGACGAACGCCAACGGGCCGTTTCACCGCCTCGTCTACGGCTCGGTCAAAAGCCCCGGCAACAGCCCCTACGTGATCACGGTCGGCGCGACCGACTCGCACAGCACCGCCCGCCGCTCCGACGACACGATGGCCGACTGGTCTTCCAAAGGCCCGACGCAATACGACCGCTCCGCCAAGCCGGACATCGTCGCCCCCGGCCGCCACATCACCGCGGCGATTGACCCGAACTCCACGCTCGTTCGCGAGCATCTCGACCGCGTGCAAAGCCCCGACCGCAACTACTTCAAATTCTCCGGCACGTCCTTCTCCGCGCCAATCGTCTCCGGCACTATCGCCTTGATGCTGGAAGCGAACAAATCCCTCACCCCGACACTCGTCAAGACCACCTTGATGCGCACGGCGCAGACGCTCCCCGGCCAGACCTTCGAGAGCAGGGCGCACCGCGTCTACACGCAAGGCGCTGGACTCGTCAACGCCGTCGGCGCGGTCAAGATGGCGCGCGCCATCGTCCCCAACGCGGACAAGCTCGTCGCGGGCAACAGAATATTCAGCAACAACGAAACCTTCACGTCAATCGGAAACTCCGTGCAGGTCGCGGGCGAGACCGTCCCGCTCAGCCGCAACCTGATCTACTCCTACGGCATCATCCTCGGCGACCGTCCGGTGCTCACCAACGGCATCGCCTTCGGTGAAGGTATCCTCATGGCCGACGGCATCCTCATGGCCGACGGCATTTTGATGGCCGACGGCATCCTCATGGCTGACGGCGTTATGCAAACTGACGGCATCGCCTTCGGCGAGGGCATCGCCTTCGGCGAAGGCATCGCATGGGGCGACGGGATCGCGTTCGGCGAAGGCATCCTGATGGCCGACGGCTTCATGACGACCGAAGGACTTGGGATACACCTCAGCGACGGCTACTCTCGCGGTGACGGCATTGCGTTCGGCGAGGGCATCGCCTTCGGTGAAGGCATCGCGTTCGGCGAGGGGATCATGCTGAGTGATGGTATCGCCTTCGGCGAGGGCATCGCGTTCGGCGAAGGCATCGCCTTCGGTGAGGGTATCCTCATGGCCGATGGCCTCCTGGTGGCGGATGGCATCCTGATGGCCGACAGCCTCAAGATCGCGAGGGGTGTTAACCTGGGCGACTTCATCGCGTCGGGCAACGACATCATCCTGAGCGACGGTATCCTGATGGCCGACGGCATCGCCTTCGGCGAGGGGGTCATCCTGAGCGAAGGCATCCTGATGGCCGACTAAAGTCCTCATAAGCCGACGCCTGCCCGGCAACGACGCAACCGGGCGGGCGTCAGCTAATAAGCGGATGGAAGCGAGTTGATCGCCTCCGTCCGCTTTTTTTTTGGCGAAAAAGAAAAGCGGAGCAGGGAGGCTCGAAGGCTTCCCTGCTCCGCTTTTCTTTTCAACTTGTAACGGCTCTGTTACGGCTGGCCGAAACGGCTGCGATACTCTTTCGAACTGGCGAAGCCGTTGACCATCGTGCGGAAGTCGCCGGGGTTCGCGTTGAGGTAGTTGAGCCACGCGTTGAACCCGTCGGCCTCCGGGTCGCGTTTGAGATAGCCGAAATACTGCATGGCGACGTAGGCCGGGTTGAACTCCTTGCTCTCGACCGCCGGACTCTCGACAATCGCACGCAACACCTGCGCGCGCGTCTGCGCCCCGCTGTTGAGATTGTTGACGAGTTGGTCGCGATTCGAGATGCTGACGCGCGCCGTGCGCAGCAGTGCGTCAACGTAGTCGGCATTCGACAACGAATCGTAGATGCTGCGGAAGGCCGTGCGTTGCGCGAAGGCGTTCGTGTAGGCGTCGCGTTTCGCGTTCAACTCGTCGGCCGTCTGCCCTGTGACGAACTGCAAGTCGGGGATGATCTCCGCGTACTTCGGCAGGCGTCCGAAGGCCACCGCGTAGAAGCGGTAGATGAAGAAGCCCTTGATGCGAAACTCCGCCGACTCGAAGAAACTGCGCGAGACGGTGATGCGGTCGCAGTCGGGCGACGGGGCAACGTCGCAGCGGTTCAGCACGCTGAGCCACGCGTTGAAGCCGTCCGGCTCAGGCTCTCGGAAGAGGAAGTCGAGATACTGCTGGCGCACGAAGAAGCCGTTGTTCTCAAGCGGGTTCGACTCGACGAAGTTGGTGTACGGGTCGAGCGCGAGCGCGCCGGAGAGATAGGCGGTCTCGCCCGCGTCGGAGCGCAGGCGCAAGGTGTAGTCGCCGAACTTCGCGCTGTCGGCGATGATCAGGTTGAAACTGACGATGCCGAAATTCGGCTCGCCGATGCCGTAGTTGGCCGGGTTCTCGCGCGCGAAACTCGCGGGGTCAATCGTCATGGAAGGCGAGGTCACGCTGAAGCCTGCGGTCGTCAAGGGGACGGCCGCGAGGTTGCTGCCGCCGACTGTGAAACGGTAGACGCGCCCGGCCGAGAGTTGCACGGTCGCGGCCTGCAACGCCCCGTTGACACCGAGTATGCGCGGGTTGAAAGAGGGTTCGCCGAGCGTGATGATGGGATTCAGAAACGTCGTGTTACCCGCCGAGACGTTCAGGGGCGTCGGCGTCTCCGTAGCGCGAAACGCAGGCTGGCCGCCGATGCCCGCGTAGGGCGGCGAGTTCGAGATTTCGCGCGCGAAGACCGGCTCGTCCAAGTATTCCACGAAGACGCGGTAGTCGGTCGGCGGCAGTTGATCAATGCGGTACGTGCCGTCGGACTTCGTGATGCTGCTGCCCGCGACGCGCCCGGTGTAGAAATTCTCAGCCCACACGTGTGCGCCCGCGCCGTAGTTGACCTGACCCGCAATCGAGCCGACGGCGGACGCAAAACGCTGCCCGTAGATCGAGCGGATGCCCGCTAGGTCGTCGTCGGAGAGCGTGCGCATGGTGTGCGCCGGGTCTATGAAGTTCAAACCCTGACGCGGCTGCATGGACGCGCCGACGACGCCGGAGTGATCTAGGCCAAGTAGGTGTCCGAGTTCATGGACGAACGTTGATTCGAGATCGTAGGTGTTGAATGTGCCGTCGGTCGAGAACGACACGCGCGGGTTGAGCGCGAGGTCAGCTTCGCTGATGCGCCCCGCGCTGTCGAAGACGACGCGCGTGCGACCGAGGCGCGTCACCCCGTTCGCGTTGACGAAGGCGTCGTTCGCCGCCGAGACCGTGATCAGGTTGATGCCGTCAGTCCCGGTGGCGTTAGCCAACTCGACGGCCGTGGACAATTCGACGAACTGGATGTTGGCGGCGTCAGACCAGCGACGCAAGGCTCTGCGCGCCGCGCCCAACACGTCGCTGCCCGCCTTGATGTTCGGGGGCGGCGAGTTGAGCGAAGTCGAAAGCGAGATGCGGATCGGGCTGGTCGTCCACCTGACTTGCACGGACGAACTGCTGAACTGGTAAGTGTAGCCACGAGCGGGGACGGCCGCCCACAACAGTACCGCGGACAAGACTAGAGAAGTGACAATGCGACCCATGAAAACTCCCTGCGGGTTGATTGAATTATGAGGGGATAATTTTAGATGCGAACCGGGCGCGTCGTGTTGGCAGTTAAAATCTTCCGACGGACTCGCGCCGAGGGGCACTTAAATTTATAGCAGTTAGGCTGCGGCAGAGACAAGACTTTTCTCTCGTCCTCGCGAAATCTTCAACTCCGACTCGCGCGCTTAGACCGAAAAACTCGCCGAACTTCAACTATCAGGAGCAACGTCAGAACGCCCGCGCGTGCATCAAACGAGTACGTGACGAACGGCGCGAAGGTCTGTTAGCTCAGTTTTTCTTTGGAATATTGCCGTCTTGTTGCTGGCACGATGTTTGTTTAGAGAGAACAAGGCAGCGTGTTCCGGCGCGCGTAATCCCGCAGGTTAATCTCCCCGATTTTATGTCAACGATCCCATTCTCCACGGAGGCCGCCGAAAATTTGATGAGCACTCAAGCCGTTTCGCAAAACGAAATCATACGTAAGAACATCGCCGCCATCTCCGAGATGCAGCGCAAGGACGTCGCCACGCGCAAACCGCAGGAACGCATCTCCGATTCCATCACGCGGTTTTCCGGCTCGACCGCGTTCGTTTACCTTCACGTCATCTGGTTCGGCCTGTGGATTCTGCTCAACATCAAACTGATCCAACTGCCCTACGTCAGCGAGTTCGATCCGTTCCCATTCGGGCTGCTCACAATGATCGTCTCGCTCGAAGCGATCTTCCTTTCGACCTTCGTGCTCATCTCGCAGAACCGCATGTCGTCCTTGAGCGAGAAGCGCGCCGAACTCGATCTGCAAGTCAACATGCTGGCCGAACAGAAGGCCGCCAAGACGCTCGAACTACTCGAACACGTCGCGCAACAACTCGACTCAGTGTACGAACGTTTCAACTACAAGACCGACCCCGAAATCGCCGCGCTCAAAGTTTCGCCCGAACCACACGAGGTGCTGCAAGTGATGGAAGAGGCGGTTAAGGAAGAGGCCAAGGATGCCGCGCGCGAGATCAAGGAAGAGGTCAAGAAAGACATCACGGGCGAAATCAGGGAGGCGGTTAGAGATGTGACGGGCGAGGTCGAGACCGTGCGCGAAGACGTGCGGGAGGCCGACGAAGAGATCAAGCGCGTCGCGAGCGACGTGCGTGAGGTGAAGGAAGAGATCAAGATGCGCGCCCCGGAACGCGTTTAAGGATTCGGCGACGCGTGCGGCCGACGGCGACAACAGACGCCACACGACCACGCGTTAACAGATGCCATATACAACCACGCGTCAACAAACGGCGGCGCGCTCCGAATGTTTCGTGCGACGCGGGCGACGGGCGCACAAGTTAAAGCGAGGGACGTTCGATCAAACTCTGATCGAACGTCCCTCGCTTTTTATATCAACGTCGCGCCGCGGTCGGGCGCGCGCTCATCGCGCAGAAACTCGCGAGGTAAAGTTAACGGCGTTTGGCCGAACGCGCGGCGTCGCTGGAGCCGTCTCCGGCGGCGGCCGAGTCGTCGCCCGGCGCGGGTTGGGTGAGCGGACGTTGCGCGCCGCCGAGGTCGGCCATCGCCACGATCACCAGCAACCCCGTCACGCTGAGCGTCGCCAGCACGTAGAGCAGCGCGACCTGTTCCGTCCAGATCAGGCCGACGATGATCGCCGCCGCCGCCGCGATCCAGATGAGAGTCGTGCGGCGTTTACCTTTGCGCGCGCCCGCCGTCGTCTTTGCAGTTGTCCGAGCCATCTTAAATCTCCTGCCTCATGTCCGAGTAAAAATTTGAAAAGACAATCTAACACACGGCCGGACGCGTTGACGACGCGCCGTGGCAACACAGCCCCGCTCGCAAAACGAGAGGCTGGCCGCATGGTCACAGCCAACCTCTCGGAGCGGGCGTCTCGCGCGCGCTTAGTAAAGTAT
>JAUZFQ010000098.1 GCA_030838445.1 Pyrinomonadaceae bacterium
GCCGTGAATCGTGAATCGTCAATCGTGAATAGATGAAAGCAGTTTCTATTTACGATTGGCGATTCACGATTGACGTTCTTCTCTTGTCACTTGTCACCTGTCACTTGTCACTGCTCTTAAGTTGTGATGATGGTGGCGCGCGCGCCGAGGAGTTCGGAGAAGTCTTTGGTGTAGACGGTTTCGACTTTGCGGACGCGGCGGATGGTTTCGACGAGTTCTTCGGTCGTCGTGTAGCCGCCTTCCGTGTGCGCGATTGCCCACGACTTGAGGTGCGCGGCGGCTTCGAGCAGTTCTTCGATGAGACTCAGGTATTGCTGCTTGGTCTCGACGCGCCCGCCGAGTTGTCCCGCGTGCGCCGCCTCAAACTCGTCCCAAAATTCGTCGCCGCCGCGCACCCATTCCTCGCGCCAAGCGGGGAGGGAAGTGCGTCCCGAAATGCCGCCAGTGCCGCCCCGGCGTGTGGGTGCGGGCAGTCGCAGGAAGAGAAGGTCGCCGCGCTGCTCGGCAATGAAGCGGCGCGCGTCTTTGTTCGCGCTCGTGTTGGGCTGCCCGTTGTCGAAGGGCGGCGCGATTGTTTCGTGCAGGCGGCGCAGCACGCGCGAGAGCGGCTGGCGCAGTTCGCGCGTGCTCTCGTCGAAGGAGAGCGCGTAGTCGCCGGTCAGCATGCCGAGGTTGAGCGCGAGCGATTGTTTGATCTCGCCGTCGAGTCGCTCGGCGTTCACGCGCAGGTTGTCGAACCACCACGCGTCCGTCTCGCCGAACCAGCGGCCGAGCGCCGGGTTGTGCAACTTGTGGCGCGGCACGTACACGTCTTCGAGCAGCGTGTCGAGTTCGCCTTCGCTCAAACGCTCGCCGTTGTTTTCGACGCGGGCGATTGACTTGATCCAACTCCAACGCGCCGCGTCGTTGGCGGCGACGCGGACGCCCCAACGCTTGACGTGCGTTTCCAGATCGGGTTCGCCCGCGAACGGGTTGATGAGCGAGCGAAAGCGGAGGCGGCGCAAGACGCTCAACTCGAAGGCGAGCCAGCCGCGCGGCGTTGCATCGGAATAATCAGTCATGTCGGTCTGTGTCGGCTTTCGTGAAACCGGCGGAGTCGCGGTTGCTGTCAAAGGTTTGATTGCTGTCGGAGTTTTGATTGCTGCCGGTGTGTTGCGCGCCGTCAATCGTTGTGGCCTCCGGCGCGTGTTCGACGGTGCGCGCGACGTAAGGGTTCTCGCCCCTCTCAGGGATATGGCCGCGGACGTTCCAAGGGTCAACGTTATCTGCCGTAGCGTCGGCCGCCGGTGCGTCCGGCATCGTCTCGACGATGGCCGGTGTCGCCTCTTCTTCGCGGCGCGCGTAGGAGCGCAGGGCGGGAAGGTTGTCGAGCGAGAGGAAGGCGCGGACGACTTGCGGGTCGAACTCCAAGCCCGCCCACTCCGTGAGATGCTTTCGTGCGTCGGCCTCTGTGAGCGCGGGACGATAGGGGCGCGCGTCGGTGAGCGCGGCGTAGGCGTCGGCGACGCGGAGGATGCGCGCGGCGAGCGGAATCTGTTCGCGCGAGAGCGCGTCGGGGTAGCCCGCGCCGTTCCACCATTCCTGATGCCAGCGCACGAGCAGTTGCGCGCCGCGATCTGCGCCCGCCCGCGCGGCCTCCTGTTCGCCGATGACGGGGTGGCGCGCCAGATCGAGCCGTTCCTCGAAGGTGAGCGGCGCGGCGCGGCGGATGTAATCGCGCCGCATCGCCATCTCGCCCAGATCGTGCGCGAGCGCGGCCAAGCGTAGCGACGCGCGATCCGCACGACCCAGCCCGAACAACTTCGCCAACTCGCTACTCAGCGCGGCGATCCGTTCCGCGTGCGGGTGGGCGTAGCCTTCAAACTCGTCAGCCGCCGCCGCCAGACGCGCAAACGCCTCGCGCGCGATCCCGTCTTCGTCCGATACCTTCGTTTGAATGGAAGCCATAGTTTTTATAGTGACAAGTGACGAGTGACAAGTGACAAGTCAGAATGAAGTTAATAGTAAATCGTAAATCGTGAATAGAAAAGCCGTCGCATCCGGTACATTGATTAACTCGGAAATCGTTTGCTTCCGACTCGTCACTCGTCACTTGTCACTGTGTCATTTACTTTTCGTTTTCCTGAGTTGGTTGAGTTGGCGTCGGGCGGCGTCGTGGTTGGGGTCGAGGGCGAGGGCGCGTTCGAGTTCGCGTTCGGCGCGCAGCGTCTGGCCGAGTGCGCGCAGGAGGTCTGCGAGCATGACGCGGTAGGCGGGGTCGCGGGCGTCGAGTTTGATCGCGGTCTGCAAGGCGGCCTCAGCCTGATGTCGCGTGCGCACGTCGCGCGCCAGCGCGCTGCCGTAGAAGGCGTGATAGCGCGCTTGCTGCGGGGCGAGCCGCGCGGCCTCGCCGAGCAGCGTGACGGCCGACGACAAGTTGTTCTGTTTGAGCGCGGCGACGCCCTGCGCGAAACTCTCGGCGGCGCGTTGTTCGCGCGAGAGGTGGTTGTTGGCGGCGGCAGAGTCGGCGCGGCCGGAAGACTGCGACGAAGCGGGCGCGCCGACTTGCGTGCCGAGTTTGAGATCGTAAGCGGAGCGAGCGCGCGCGTCGTGGAGCGTCTCGTAAGCCTGCGTGATCTTCACGAAGGCGGCCTCGATCTGCGGCCGGAGCGTGGCGTCGGCGTCGCGCGCGAAACGATCCGGGTGAAAGCGTTTGGCGAGCGCGTAGTAGGCGCGTTTGATCTCGGAACTCGCGGCGTCGCGCCCGACGCCGAGAATCCGGTAGTTGTCCGTGTCGTAGACGAGCGCGAACAGCGCGTCAACTTCGGCGCGCGGATCGGGCGGCGCGTCGGACTTCGCCGCGACGGGTTCGGCTTCGTCACGCTCGACCACGGCCGCGCCCGGCGCGTCGGCCTTCGTCGCAGTCGCCGCCGCGGGGTCTGCCGCGCCGCTTTGCGCGGGGGCGGACGACGCGAGGGCGTTAGTCCAACCGGCGCGCGCGATGAGACCGCCGAGGGCGAGCGCGTAGATGGATTGTCGCGCCTCGGCTTCGGGCAGGCCGCTGATGGCGAGCAGTTCGCCGAGCGCGAGCGGCGTCTCGACGCGCGAGAGGACGAAGCCTTCGAGCGGTTGCAGTTGAACCTCGGCGGGCGGCGCGTTGACGGGCGAGATGATCTCCGCGTCGGCGTCGAGCCGCGCGGCGACGTACTCGGCGGGCAGTTGGCGCGCGGCTTCGAGGAGCAGTTGCCGCGCGTCGAGTTTGCAGCGCACGTCTTCGACGAGGCGCGCGCGCGGGTCGAAACTCCAGGTGCCTTCCGTCCACAACAGGAGCGGGCGTAGCACGTCGGCCGCTTGCCGCGCGTGCAGTTTGGCGAGCGCGTCTTTGGTGAGCGCGCCCGCCGCGACGAGCGCCGCGCTCGCTTCGGCGTCCGACATGAACTCCGTCACGTGCGCCGACAGTTTCTCTTCGGCCAACACGCCCCAGCGGTGCAGGCAGACCGCGAGACGATGGACGCGCAGGTTCGAGCGCGCGAAGACGATCTCGCCCGCCTCCGCATAGACGACGGCCTGCACGCGTTCGCGCGCGAGGCGCAGCGCACCGGAGAGTTTGGCGGCGTTGATTTCCCTGATGAGTTCGGCGAGTGGGCGCTCGCGCAAGTGACCGTTCATCGAGCAGGTAAAGGCGGAACTTCCTCCACAGGCATCATAGCATAGCGAAGGGACGAGGGCGGAAGGATGAGGGATGAACAAGAAAAGTCTCCACGGAAGTTGATTTTTTCTCTTCATCCCTCATCCCTCATCCCTCGTCCTTGCCCTTTGTTGACACCCGTGCGAGCGACGCACTATAGTCTCGGACAACAAGTTACTCTCGACAATTTAAGCAGGTTCGGTTGTCCCTCGAAGGCGGGACGTTTAACTGTTTCTGTCGCATGAACGCACGGGCTGAGAAGAGTTTGGAGATGTTCTCCGGCGGCGGGGGAGACGCGGCGCAGGTGTCGGACGAGTTGAACGCGCTCGGCGCGGAGGTCGTGGACATCTTCTACGCGCAGGTCTTCGCGCCGGGCGAGTATGCGACGGAGGCGGCGGTCTGCGCGGCCTTCTCCGAAATCCTGTTGCGCCACTGGAACCTCTGCTGTCTCATCACGTACCTGCGCGGCGAAGACGGGCAGTTGCACGAGAGCGCGATGCACTCGCACCCGCACATGAACGAGGCCGACGGGCGGCGCGTCGGTCAACGGCTCGCGCAGTTCGTGGAGGCGAGCGGGCGCGAGTGTCACGTGCAACTCGACGAAGCGGAGGCGGACGACGCGACGACGCCCGAAGCCCACGCGCTCTTCGCGGAGACGGGCATCAAGGCCGGTCTCGCGCTGCCGATCACGGTGCGCGGCTCGGTCATCGGCGCGCTGGTCGCCGTCTCGTCGCACCCGGAACGCCTGCGCGCGGCCGACCGGGGCTTGCATTTCATCGCCGCGCCCCTCGTTATCGCGCTCGGCAACGCGCGCCGCGCCGCCGCGATGAAGGAGCAGCGCGAGCAGATCGAACAACTCGTCGAGGAACTGCGCGAGCGCGGCGGCGCGCTCGAAGAGGCCAACCTAGAGTTGCAGCGCGTGGCGCGCTACCGCTCGCTCTTTCTCGCGCGCATGTCGCACGAACTGCGCACGCCGCTGACGGCCATCCTCGGCTTCTCGGAAATCCTTCTTGAACACGAAAACCTGACGCCGAAGCAGCAGAGCTTCTGCGAAAAAATTCAGAACTCCGGCCTCAAGCTCAAGTCGAGTTTGAAGCAACTCGTCGATCTCTCTCGCCTCGAAGCCGGGCAGGCGGAACTGTTCCTCCACGAATTCTACGTGCGCGAGATGTTGCGCGAGACGTGCGGCGCGGTCGCGCGCCTCGCCGAGAAGAAGGACGTGACGCTCGACTGCAACACCGCGCCCGACTGCGGCACGGTCGTCTCCGACGAAGGCAAACTCCGGCAGGTGCTCTACAACTTCTTCGCACACGCCATCGGGCGCAGCCCCGAAGGCGCGACCGTGAACGTCAACGCCTTCAAGCGCACGCCGTCCGAACTGTGCATCGAGATCAGCGACGAGGGCGATCCGCTCGCCGACGCCGCGCACATCTTCGATGCCGTCGAGATGGACGCGCCGAACGAGAACGGCACGAACATGAACGAACTCGGCTTCGTCATCGCGCACCGTCTGGTCGCCGTGCTCGACGGGCGCATCACGCTCGACACCGCCGCGCCGCGCGGTCTCACCGTCCGCCTCGAACTCCCGGCCTACCCGACGAAGGAGCAGTGAGTTTCAGGTTGCAAGTTTCAAGTCTGAAAAGTTCTCCGGTATTTAACTTGAAACTTGCAACCTGAAACTTGAAACCTGTTTATGCATTACGACTTTGAACTGGCGGGGCGGCGCGTGCGTCTGTGGCAGCGGACAGGGGAGAGTTACGAGCACGTCTTGATGAAGGCGCTCGGCTACGCGATGTACGTCGGGGAGTTTCCCGCGCTGGAGATCGAGCAGCGCGTGGGCTTGCGTTACAAGCCCGATCTGGTGGCGCGCACGGACAGCAGCGCGGGGTTCGCGCTCCCGTTCGCCTTCTGGGGCGAGTGCGGGCAGACGGCCATGCGCAAGACGGCGTGGCTCTTGAAACACGCGGGGGTGGCGCAACTCGTCCTCTTCAAAATTATCGGCAACCCCGCCGCGCTCGCGGAGGAACTGCGCGCCGCCGTGGACGAACGCTATCGCGCGCCCAATCGCCTCGTCGTTATCAACTTCGCGCCCGACATCGTCGAGCGCACGCGCGGTCGGCGCATCGCGCGCGTTCCCGAAGCGTGGTACGCGAGAACGGTCGTTTGAATTATTATCAACAGAGTTCCACCCGACACACGCTTCGAGAGAGGTTCGAGTTTCGATGTCACGGCAGACGGAAACAGTTAAGCGCGCGGGCGGCAGCGACGACGTGCTGATCCGCGAATGCACGACGATTGAAGAGTTTGACACGTGCGTGCGCTTGCAGCGTGAAGTGTTCGACATGCCCGATCTCGAACTCTCGCCGCGCCGTCACCTGATCGTGTCGCGTCTGGCGGGCGGCTGGATTCTCGGCGCGTATGCCGGGGCGGCGGGCGGCGAACTCGTCGGCTTCGTGCATCACCTCGTCGCCGTGCGCGGCGCTGAAGTCATCGGCTACTCGCACATGATGGCCGTCGCCGCCCGCTACCAGAACCGTGGCTTGGGCGCGCGTCTCAAGTGGGCGCAGCGCGAGCGCGCGCTTTCCGAGGGGCGCAACTTCATCCGCTGGACGTTCGAGCCGATGCAGGCGCGCAACGCTTACTTCAACCTCAACCGGCTCGGCGTGGTCGTGCGTTCCTACGGCGTCAACTTCTACGGCTGGGACGCCGGGACGGAAGCCTTCGCCGAAGGTAAACAATTCAACCTCGACAGCGACCGTCTGATCGCAGAGTGGGAACTACGCACGCCGCGCGTCGAAGCCTGCGCGCGTGGCGAGCGTCCGGCGCACGCCGCCTCAACGCCCGCCGCCGCCGTCGAGATTCCGGCCGACTGGAAACAACTGCGCCACGAGGACGGCCGCGCGGCCGAGCGCGAACTCTTGCGCGTGCGCTCCGAGTTTCAGACACACTTCGCCGCCGGACTCGTCTGCGCCGGTTTCGAACGCGACGGGGAACGCCCACGGTATCTTTTTTATAGTGACGAGTGACAAGTGACGAGTGACAAGTTTTAAAACCTTGTCTTAACTCGTCCAACAAAACTCTTTTCCTGACTTGTCACTTATCGCTCTTTACTTGTCACTCGTCACTTGTCACTCGTCACTGTTGTCTTATGCCATTCGCCCGCTTTGACCGTTATGTCGAACGCCATGCGGCCGCTTACGTCGAGCGGTTGCAGGCGTTGTGTCGCATGCCATCGGTGGCGGCGCGCGGCACGGGCATGCGCGCGATGGCCGAGACGGTCGAACAGTCCATGCAGCGCATCGGCGCGGGCACGCGCTCGTTCAAAATCGGCAGCGGCTACCCGATCATCTACGGCGAGTTCGGCGCGGGGTCGCATTGTTACATCGTCTACAGCCATTACGACGTGCAGCCGGTCGGGCAGTTGACGGCGTGGTCTTCGGGGCCGTTCGCGGCGGCCGTGCGCGACGGGAAGTTGTACGCGCGCGGCGCGGCCAACAGCAAGGGCGACCTCGTGGCGCGGCTCGCGGCGGTCGAGGCTTACCAGAAGACGTTCGGCAAGTTGCCGGTGTGCCTGCGTTTCATAGTCGAGGGCGAGGACGGGCTGGGCAGTCCGAGCCTCTACCAGTTCACGGCGGAGCACCCGGAGATGCTGCGCGCCGACGGCTGCATCTGGGACGACGGCTACAAGGACACGAAAGAGCGACTGCTACTGAGCCTCGGCT
The DNA here is from genome assembly GCA_030838445.1 of Pyrinomonadaceae bacterium. GTDB lineage: Bacteria > Acidobacteriota > Blastocatellia > Pyrinomonadales > Pyrinomonadaceae > JAIVJZ01. The sequence continues at coordinate 7,390 of JAUZFQ010000098.1, forward strand.
TCAAAGGCATCACGTTTCTCGAACTGCGCGCTTACGGCGCGCGCACCGACTTACACTCGAAGTGGGGCGGCATCGTGCCGAACCCGGCGTGGAATCTCGTGCAGGCGCTCTCGACCATCGTCTCGCCGAAAGGCGTCATCACGATTGACGGTTTCTCGTCGCACGTCGCGCCCATCGCCGACGAGGATGCGAAGTCGCTCAAGCAACTCGAAATTGACGAGGCGGGACTCAAGCGTGAGTTCAAGATCAACCACTGGGTGCGCGGCATGACCGGGCGCGCGCTGACCAAGGAATTGATCTTCGGGCCGACCTGCACGATCTGCGGCATCCAGACAGGTCACACCGAGGCGGGCGCGAAGACCGTGCTGCCCGGCATGGCCGTCGCGCGGCTCGACTTCCGGCTCGTGCCCGATCTGTCGCCCGCACTCGTCGTCTCGCTTTTGCGCGCGCACCTCGACGCGCGCGGCTTCGAGGACGTGGAGGTCAACGAGATCGCGAGCGCGCCGTTCGTCAAATCTTCCATCGGGTCGTCGGTGGCGCGCGCGGCGATTGAGTCGGCGACGGAAGTTTACGGCGCATCGCCCATCGTCTACCCGCTCGATCCGGCGAGCGGCCCTATCGGCGCGGTCTGCGGCGTCACGTTGCCGCCGACGCCGCTCGTCTCCTTCGGCGTCAGCTACGCCGGGTCGAACCAGCACGCGCCCGACGAAAACATCCGACTCGAAGATTTCATGCAGGGCATCAAATACTTCGGGCGGCTCATCCACCGCCTCGCGCAGATCGCGAAAGACGACCGACGCGAGTCGTCAACGATGGAGTCGTTCGTCCAATTCAAAATAGAGAAGTCTTGAACAGCGCGAGAGCAGCAGCAGACATCATGGCGAAAACGTCCACCCGCGGCGCGGGCACAACCACGGCGGCCGAACAGGAGATCGAACGACTGCGCGAAGAGTTGCGCCGTCACGAGGAGCTTTACTACGTCTACGACAACCCCGAAATTTCCGACGCCGACTACGACGCGCTGATGTCGCGTCTGCAACAACTCGAAGCCGAGCACCCCGAACTCGCGGCAGCCGACAGCCCCACGCAGCGCGTCGGCGGTCGCCCCGCCGAGGGCTTCGAGGAGTACGTGCATCGCCGCCCGATGCTCTCGCTCGACAACAGCTACAACATCGAAGACCTCCGCGCCTTCGACGAACGCGTCAAACGTCTCGCCGACGGCCGCCGCCTCGAATACGTCGCCGAGTTGAAGATTGACGGCCTCTCGATCTCTTTGCACTACGAAGGCGGCCTGCTTGCGCGCGGCGTCACGCGCGGCGACGGGCGGCGCGGCGAGGACGTGACGCAGAACGTCCGCACCATTCGCAGCATCCCGCTCCGGCTGAGAGACGACGTCGGCGGCGCGGCCGAACTCCCGAACATTGAAGTGCGCGGCGAGGCTTACCTTTCGCGCAAAACTTTCGAGCGCATCAACGCCGAACGCGAAGAGGCGGAAGAGCCGCGCTTCGCCAACCCGCGCAACGCCGCCGCCGGGACGATCCGCCAACTCGACCCGAAGATCGTTGACCGCCGCCGCCTCGCCCTCTTCGCCTACGACGTGATCGGCGGCGACCGCAAAGCCTTTGCCACACACTACGAGGGCTTGGAGTGGTTGGAGCGTGCGGGCTTTCAGGTCAGTCATAAAAGGCTCTGCCCGACGATTGATGAGGTCATCGAGTTTTGCAACGAGATGGAGGCGCGGCGCGACGAGTTGGAGTATGAGATTGACGGCGTGGTCGTCAAGGTCAACTCCGCGGCGTTGCAGGAGGAGTTCGGCGCGACGGCGAAGTCGCCGCGCTGGGCTATCGCCTACAAGTACCCGGCGCGGCAGGCGACGACGCAGGTCTTGGACATCATCGTGCAGGTGGGGCGCACGGGCGCGCTCACGCCCGTCGCCGTGCTCGCACCTGTGCTAGTAGCTGGCAGCACCGTGGCGCGCGCGACGTTGCACAACGAAGACGAGATCAAACGGCTCGGCCTGCTCAAAGGCGACTGGGTGCTGATCGAAAAGAGCGGCGACGTGATCCCGAAAGTGATCCGCGTGGTCGAGTCGCGGCGGACGGGCGAGGAGAAGCGTTTCAAGCTGCCGAAGGCGTGCCCGGTGTGCGGCGGCGTCGTGTCGCGCCCTGAGGGCGAGGTGGTGTCGCGCTGCGTGGCGGCGGATTGCCCGGCGCAACTCAAAGCGCGCCTGCTCCATTTCGCCTCGCGCCGTGCGATGCGCATTGAGGGCTTGGGCGACGCGCTCGCCGATCAGTTCGTGCAGAAGAGAATGGTGCGCGACGTGGCGGGGCTGTACGATCTGACGCACGAAGAGTTGGTCGCGCTCGAACGCATGGCGGAGAAATCGGCGTCGAATTTGTTGGCGCAGATCGAGGCGAGTAAGGAGCGCGACCTGCCGCAACTCGTCTTTGGACTCGGCATCCGCCACGTCGGCGAGCGCACGGCCGCCATCCTCGCGCGCCAGTTTCGCACGCTCGCGGGACTCGGCGCGGCGACTGTTGAAGAACTCGACGCCGTGCCGGAGATCGGCCTGACCGTTGCCGAGAGCGTCCGCGATTGGTTCGCGGACGAAGGGAATCAGGCGCTCTGCGAACGCCTGCGCGGCAAGGGCGTGCGGACGGAGATGGAAGCGAACGCGGGCGGCGCGCAGACGGAAGCGTTCGCCGGTTTGCTCTTCGTCCTGACGGGCAAACTCGAAACCATGACGCGTGACGAAGCCGCCGCGATCATCGAAGCGCGCGGCGGCCGCGTCACCTCTTCCGTCAGCAAGAAGACTACTTACGTCGTCGCGGGCGAAGAGGCCGGGTCGAAACTCGACAAGGCGCAGTCGCTCGGCGTGCGCGTGCTCGACGAGGCGGAGTTCAGAGAGTTGTTGGCCGGAAGTGTTTAGCCCTGAGCGGGGCTTGAGTAGTATTTCTAAAGTTGAACGGAATCGGAGAATGAATGAGCACAGCGAATCAAAACCTTAAACTCGAACTGGCCTATACGATCTTTTGCGACGACGTGCGCCTGGAGGTCGGCAACAAGCTATCGCTGATCGGCGTCTTTCAGAACATGCTGGTGCAGCAGATGCCCGTCTCGCTGATCAAGTTCGCCATCGTCAACCACTGGCGCGGCGAGGGGCGTTATCTCTCGGAGGTGCGTATCCTGTCGCCCGACAAGAAGCAGCCCGTCGTCGTCTCCGAACCCGCGCCCTTCGAGATCGCGCAGGGCGGCCACACCGACAACGTGAGTTTCTTCGTCAACGTCACCTTCCACACGCCCGGCGAATACTGGGTGCAGACGCTCATCAACTCGACGCTCTTCGACGAGCAACCGCTTCTCATCATGGACGCACGCACCGCGTCGCAGCCCGCGGACGCCGCCTCGGAAGCAATCAACTAAGACAAAAAGGCCAGAGGTTAGAAGTCAGAGATCAGTTAAAGCATTTTGCTTCTTAACTGACCGCTGACTTCTAACCCCTGACCTCTGCTTTCGATGCGGATGAGAGGGATCGAACCTCCACGATGTCACCATCACAGGCTTCTGAGACCTGCGCGTCTGCCAATTCCGCCACATCCGCGTGAACGTGAAAGAATCATACGGAGCGGGGCGCGAAGGTGTCAAGCAGGGGATTCGGAAGGGCGTCGCGTTGTGAAACTTTATCGCACAGTGGGCGGCGGAAGGCGGCGTTGCCGTGCCGCACCGCGCTTGCTATAGTTGAGCCAACGAGGCGTAAATCGAAGACGGCATGACGGAAACGGTGCGACAGACAGGTGACGCGCTCGGCGCGCGTCTGGACGAGATACGCGGGCGGATCGCTGAGTGCGCCCGCCGCGCGGGACGCGCGCCCGAAGACGTGACTCTGATCGCCGTCAGCAAGACGCACGCGGCCGAGACGGTGCAAAGCGCGTTCGCGGCGGGCGTCGCAGATTTCGGCGAGAACCGCGTGCAGGAGGCGGAAGAGAAGATCGAAACCATCGGCCGCGCCGTGAAGGCGGGCGGCGCAAGCGCTCCGCGCTGGCACCTCATCGGACACCTGCAATCGAATAAAGCGCGCCGCGCCGTCAAACTCTTCGACGTGATTCACACGGTTGACTCGGCCGAGTTGATCGAGCGTCTCGAACGGGCATGCGCCGAGGACGGACGCGCGGAGTTGCCCGTGCTCTTGCAGGTAGACCTCGCGGGCGAAGCGTCGAAGGCGGGCGCGGGCATGGACGCTCTGCCGGAGTTAATCGAGCGTGTCGCGGCTTGCAAGCACGTGCGTCTCGCGGGGTTGATGACGCTCCCGCCGTTCTACGAAGAGGCCGAGCGGGTGCGCCCCTTCTTCCGCCGCCTGCGCGAGTTGCGCGACGAGTGGGGAGGGCGCGGCGCGTTCGGCGAGGGGCGCGGCGAACTTTCGATGGGCATGAGCCACGACTTCGAGTTGGCGATTGCGGAGGGCGCGACGATGGTGCGCGTCGGCACGGCGATCTTCGGCGCGCGCGCCGCGAGAAAGTGACGTAGGGTAAATTCAATTATGCTTCCTCTGTTGGGTCTCCTTTACCTGATCATCTGGTACGTGGTGGTGCTGACCATCGTCGGCCTCATCCTGTTGATGTTGCTGAGACTCATCGTCAATCAGGCCGATCTCAACCCGTTCGGCTGGTTCGCGATGAGCGTGAGGCGTTGGACTGATCCGCTCATCAACCCGATCAGGCGCGCGCTGGGTCGCGGCGGCCTCGACCCGAAGTACGCGCCGCTCGTCGCCATCCTGCTCGGCCTCCTCTTCGGCTATTTCGCTCTAGAGTTCGTCCAGAACGTGCTGCTCATGGTGGGCGGCGTGATCCAGAGTGCCGGGGCGGGCGCGCCGCTCCGGCTGCTCGGGTATCTGCTCTACGGCGTGCTCGCCATCTACACGCTGTTGATCTTCATGCGCATCGTCCTCTCGTGGGGGATGAGTCAGGTCAACCCGCTGATGAGATTTCTGCTGCGCGCGACCGACCCGGTGTTGCTGCCGTTCCGGCGGCTCATCCCGCCCGTCGGCATGTTCGACATCTCGCCGATCATCGTCATCTTCCTTCTGCAACTGTTCCAGAAAGCCGTCGAGGGCACGCTGCTGCGGATGTAGCGCGGGTGAGGTTTTGGGAAGCGCGGGTGATTCGTTTCACGGAACAGGACGGAGCGTTGATCTTCGCCGTGCGCGTCGTCGTGCGTGCTTCGCGTAGCGAGATCGGGGGCGTGCATGACGACGCGCTGCGCGTGCGCGTGGCCGCCCCGCCCGTCGAAGGCGCGGCCAACGAAGAACTAACTCGCACGCTCGCACGCGCGCTCGGCGTGCCGACGCGCGCCGTCGAGATCACGAGCGGCCACGCCTCGAAGACGAAACTCGTGCGCGTCGCCGGGGCGACCCGCGAGCGGCTGTTGAGTTTAGTTGGCACGAAGTAGTAAATGCGCGCGGAGAGTTTTCCGGCCGACCCCTGACCTCTCATCTATGACCCCTGCTTTGACCCGGTTGCGGCGCGTAAAAAACGCGTGATATAGTCGCGTCCTTCTCGGATTCAAACACGCATACAAGGAAACCCTGTAAACATGTCTGGACATTCCAAGTGGCATACCATCAAGCACAAGAAGGGCGCGCTCGATGCCAAGCGCGGCAAACTTTTCACCAAGCTGATTAAAGAACTCACGGTGGCGGCGCGCACCGGCGGCGGCGACCCGGAAGCCAACGCGCGCCTGCGCAAAGCCGTCTCCGACGCCAAGGCGGGCAACATGCCGAACGACACCATCGCGCGCGCCATCCGCCGCGGCACGGGCGAAGAAGAGGGCGTCAACTACGACGAGATTACTTACGAGGGCGTCGGCCCCGGCGGCGTCGCGATCATCGTCGAGTCAATGACAGATAACCGCAACCGCACGGTGGCCGAAATCCGTCACGCTTTCTCGAAGTACGGCGGCAATCTCGGCGTGTCTGGGTCGCAGTCTTGGAACTTCGAGAAGAAGGGCTACATCGTCATCGAGAAGGCGGCCAAGAGCGAGGACGAGTTGTTCGAGATCGTGACCGAGGCGGGCGCGGAGGACTTGCGCGACGACGAGGACAATTTCGAGATCATCACCGCGCCGGAAAACTTCGACGCCGTTCACGACGCGTTGAAAAAGTCGGGCGTCGAGCCGCAGGTCGCCGAGGTCGAGATGGTTCCCAAGTCTTACGTCAAACTCGAAGGCGCGGACGCACGGCAGATGCTCAAGCTCATGGAAATCCTCGAAGACCACGACGACGTGCAAAAAGTCTCCGCCAACTTCGACATTGACGAAGCGGAAATGGAGTAGAACAGTGACAAGTGACGGGTGACAAGTGACGAGAAAAAAACGCGAATGGTGAATCGTCAATCGTGAATAGTTAAAACTTGCTTTCTTCTATTCACTATTCACCATTCACCATTTACCATTCACAGTCTCGTTCCAACTCGTCACTCGTCACTTGTCACTCGTCACTGCTGTTATGCTTGTGCTTGGCATTGATCCGGGGAGCGAGACGACGGGCTGGGGCGTGGTCGAGGGCGAGGCGCGTGGTTATCGCGCCGTCGAGTTCGGGACGGTGAAGGCCAACCCGCGCGAGCGTTTCGCGGCGCGCCTGTTGAAGATCAGCGACGGCGTGGAGGAGTTGCTGGCGCGCTTCCGGCCGGACGTGTGCGCGGTCGAGGAGATGTTCTTCGCCGCGAACGTGAAGACGGCTCTGAAACTCGGACAGGTGCGCGGCGTGATTCTGGTGGCGGCCGAGCGCGCCCGCATCGAGATCGCGGAGTATGCGCCGCGCCTCGTCAAGCAGACGGTGGTGGGCTACGGCGCGGCCGAAAAACATCAGGTGCAGGAGATGGTGCGCGTGCTGCTCTCGCTCAAAGAGATACCGCAGCCGCACGACGCCAGCGACGCCCTCGCCCTCGCCATCTGCCACTTTCATCACGCGGGACTCGCCGCCCTCGTCAAGCCGAGCGCGGCACGCACCAAACTCGACGCTCTGTTAGCCGCCAACCCGCGCCGCCGCGCGCCTCGCTAACGCTTCACACACGACGGCGACAACGACGGCGGCGTCCGGTTGGCACATTCCTCAAACCTCAAACAGCGAAAGGAGACCTTTCCTCATGTCTCGACGCTTGCCGGATTTCACGCGGGTGTTTTCTTCGACACCCGCCGCTTCGTTTTTCTCTACACAACCCGTCGCCTCTCTCTTTTCAACACACGCTTCGCGCACGACATTCAAACTCTTGCTGCTCGTTTCGTGCGCGTGCCTGCTCCTGTCGTTCACGGACGCGCACGCGCAGCGAAAGCGGCGTGCGCCTTCCGTCGGCGGGCAGCACGCCGTCGTGGTTGACGAGCGGCTCGCCGCGCTCAGGGACGCACCGCAGTTGACGGCGACTCTCGTGCAACGTCTGGGGCGCGGGCGAGCGGTCTCGATCATCGGCGCGCGTCGCGTGGGCGACGGCGGGTTGAACTTTTATCATGTGGCGGTGACGCGGCGAACGCGCGGCTGGTTGCAGGCCGAAGCTGTCGCCTCACCCGCGCGCGTGGGCGACGACGAGAAGTTGTTGCGTTTGATTCGCGGCTCAGAAGAGTTTGACCGCCTCGCGCGGGCGCGCATTTTCCTCGAACACTTCACGCGCTCGCCGTTGCGCCCCGGCGTCCTGCTGTTGTTCGGGGACGGGGCCGAAGCGGCGGCGGCGAAGTTGACGCGCGACGCCCCGCGCCGTCTCGACGAGGGCGAGATGGCGGCGGGCGGCGCGCCGCTCGAAAGCTACTTCCTCAACTTCAACGAACTGGATCGCTACAACAAACAGGGCATCAAGTTCGTCTTCGAGCGCGCGACGAAGCGTTTCCGCTACGACGGCGAAAGTTGGCGCGAGATTCTCAGGCGTCACCCGCGCAGCCCCGAAGCCGCACAGGCGCGCCAGCGTCTCGACGCGCTCGCGGCGAAGAAATGATGAACGGGGAAGGATGAGCGAGAAGCCGTCGGTTGTCCGTAGTCAGTTGTCCGTAGTCAGTTGTCCGTAGTCCGTGGTCAGTTGTTCAAGACAATCTTCAGCGACTCGTGTGATAGCCACATGCAACTGACAACTGACCACGGACTACGGACAACCGACGGCTTCCCGTCGCGTCTCGCTAGTTCGGGCGGCCGAACCTGAGCCGGTACTCGACGGAGTTCAGGAAGCCTCTGACCATCGTGCGGAAGTCCGACGGGTTCGCGTTCAGATAAGCGAGCCACATGTCGTAGCCGGGGCTTTCCGGGTCGCGCCTGAGATAGCCGAAGTATTGCGCCGTGACGAACGCGCGGTTGAAGAAGAGCGCCGCCACTTCGCGGCTCTCGACGATCTCGCGCAGGATGTCGGCGCGCGTGCGGCTGCCGTCGGCCAACTGCGCGCGTGTGAGCGTCGTCCCGTCCTGTCGCGTGATGGACTGGCTGCTGCCGAGTTCCGCCTTCGTGAAGAGGGCGTCAACGTATGCGCTCAGGGGCAGGTCGGCCGGGTAGGCGGTGGTGAACTCCGGCCGCTGCGTGAACTCGGTGGTGAAGGCCGCCATCCGCGCCAACGTGTCCGAAGCCGTCGTGCCGGTCAGGCGTTGCAGGTCGCGTGCGAACTCCACGTAGGTCGGGCGGCGGTCGAACGCCACCTCGTAGAAGCGATAGGCGAAGTAGCCTTTGACCTGTAGATACTCGTCCGAGCGGAAGAAGCCGGACGAGGACATCACGCGGTCGCACGCGGGGTCGCGCCCGCGGTCGCCGTTGCCCGCGCCGCAGTTGTTGAGCGCGGCGACCCACTGCGAGAAGCCCATCGCTTCCGGCGCGCGCATCAGGAAATCAACATAGTGCTGGCGGATGAAAAACTCCGACGTGTCAATCGGGTTGGGGACGACCGCCACCGTCACCGGGTCGTTGTCTTGAATCGTCACGGTCGTCGTCGCTTGCGTGCCGATGCCGCCGCCCGTCGCGTTGGCGAGCGTGATCTGGAACGTCTCGTTGCCCTCGACGTGCGCGTCGTCGGTGATGAAGACGGAGAAGGTCTTCGAGGTCTCACCGGCGGCGAAGGTCAAAGTGCCGAGCGTGGTCGCGTAGTCGCAGCGATGGTAGGCCGTGCCGTTGGCCGTGTCGCAGCGCACGGCGTCGGAGAGATCGACGGTGCGGTATTCGACGGTGGTCTCGCCCGTGGTGTTGACGGTGCGCGCGACGGTGACGGTGAGCGAGGCCGGGTCAGTGTTGCGCTCCGCACCCTCGGCGACGGTGTAGGTCGCCTGCGCGAACTGCACGACGGCCGGCGGGGTGGGCGTCGGAGTCGGGGTTGGCGTCGGGGTCGGAGTGGGAGTCGGCGTGGGCGTCGGAGTCGGTGTCGCACATGCGTCCGTCCCGCCAGCGTCGCTGATTTTTGTCACGAAGGCGTCGCCGAAGATAGTGTCGCCGCCGAACGTGCCTTGAATCGGGTTAAGGACGGGGTAGTCGCTCGACCGTGTGAAGCCTCCGATGTAGGCGTTGCCCGCGGAGTCTACGCCGACGCCCCTGCCTTGCTCCTGATCTGCGCCGCCGAGATATGTCGAATAGACGAGCGCCGAGCCAGCCGGGTTATACTTCGTCACGAAGACATCCGTGCCGCCGTTGCGCACGCATTGGATGGAGTTGACGACGGGGAAAGTGTTCGTCGAGCCTGTGGCCCCCGTGACGTAGGCGCTGCCGGAGGAATCCACCGCGATGCCGAAGCCCACCTCGCCGCCCGCGCCGCCGAGGTAAGTTGAATAGACGAGCGCAGAACCCGTTGGGTTGATTTTCGTCACGTAGGCGTCCTGCGCGAGGGTCGTGCCGCCGTTCGCAGGTTGTACTGGGTTGACTGTGGGGAAGTTGGTTGATTCGGTGTCGCCGGTGGCGTAGGCATTCCCGGACGCGTCCACCGCGACATCTTGACCATCATCACGAGCAGTGCCGCCGAGATATGTTGAATAGACGAACGCCGAACCCTGCGCGTTGATCTTCGTCACGAAGGCGTCCTGCTCGCCGCCGTAGGTGCTTTGAATGGCGTTGGCGGTGGGGAAGTTGCTTGATTGAGTGTTGCCGGTAACGTAGGCATTGCCCGCCGAGTCAACCGTGATGCCGTGCCCGATCTCACTCTCGCTGCCGCCGAGGTAAGTGGAATAGACGAACGCCGAACCCGCCGCGTTGATCTTCGAGACGTAGGCGTCCGTGAAACCGCCGAACGTGCTTTGAATGGCATTGACTGTGGGGAAGTTGTCGGAGAAAGTGTTGCCGGTAACATAGGCGTTGCCCGCCGAGTCAACCGCGATGCCCTCGCCGAACTCGGCGCTATTAAACTCGGCAACGCCGCCGAGGTAAGTGGAATAGACAAGCGCGGAGCCGGTCGCGTTGATCTTCGTCACGAAGGCATCCTGATCAGTAGAGGTGCTTCTAATGGCGTTGACGACGGGGAAATTGGTTGAGCCGGTGAAGCCCGTCACGTAAGCATTACCGGCGGAGTCCACGGCGATGCCTCTGGCCTGATCGCCGCCGTTGCCGCCGAGGTAAGTGGAATAGACGTAGGCCGTGCCCGCCGCGTTGATCTTCGTTACGAAGACATCCTGAAAGCCGCCGTTCGCGCTTTGGAATGCGTTGGCCGTGGGGAAGTTGGTCGAGTTGGTGAAGCCGGTGATGTAGGCGTTAGCCGACGAATCCAACGCGAAGGCGAGCCCTTGCTCGCCGCTGCTGCCGCCAATGTAGGTGGAATACACGATCACCGGATCAATGACGAGCGGGAGCGCGGCGTCGTATGCTCCCACGGCGAACCCGACGCGCCCGTCCGCGCCGAGCGTATAGCCGCCTTCAACCTCACGCCGCGCGCCCGCCACTTCCTGATAGAGCACAGGCTTCGGCTGCCGGAGCGTGCCTTCTCCCACGGTCAACAGCAGGTCGCCGCCTTCGTCCAACGCCACTTTGTCCGCGCCCTCGAAGCGCAAGGAAACGGCGCGTGCGTCGCGACCGGGCGCGACCACGAAGTCGTATTCCAACTGCCGCTGGTTGCCGTAATAGACCAGATCAATGCCCGGATAAACTTCGCTGTAACGCACGCGCCCGAAGGTCTGGATGTTCGCCCGCCACTTCGCCGGATCGTTGCCCATGAAATAGTTGACCTTGCTCGCCGACTCGTCCACGCCTGCGACGCGCGCCCCGGCATCCGCGCCGACGAGTTTCATGCGCAGCACGGCGGATTGCGGAAGGCGGGTCGCGCGTCGCGGATTTAACGAAGGGGCGATGGCGGGTTCGGAAGCGATGACGGGTTCAGGCAGCGAACCGGAATCCGCCTTCCGTAAGACGAAGACCGCTTCCGCCGGTCGCAAAAACATCGTGTAGCCCGCGCCGCGCGCGAGGAAGTCAACCGACGCGTCGGTCTGTCCCGCGTTGGCCTCGAATTGCAACTCCAACTTTCCGTAAGCCTCGCGCGCCTCCGCTGACGTGAGCGAAGTTTCCGCGGGCGCGTTTGTCAGAGACGACCCCGCGTGCGCTTGGCCGGAGTCGGCAACGGCGACGGGCGGCGTCGCGTTGCGGCGGACATGCGTCGCGGGCGGGACAGGAAGGTTCAGTAAGCACGACAGGAGCAGCGTGAGGCTCAGGCTGAGTTTGACGTTTGTGCGGCGAGACTTCATTGGCATCCTCGGCTTTCTTTGAGGCCGCGTGAGCACAGCGCGTCGGCGGCGCGGGCTGCGGCTTCGGCATGGGGCGTGTGATGGCGACAGGTTGAAAGGCGTTTGTCGCCGGATCATTTTTGCCGTCCACAATTATGCGGCGGGGCGGCGCGAATGGGTCGCGTTTAAGTTCTCTCGACCAGTAGGGCGCAAATCCTAACCGAAAAAGTCCGTCGGGGGAAACTTTTTTTGCGCGTCGCGTTGTCGCCACAAGTTGCGCCCGGAGGTGAGAGGTTTAGTCGCGACGGGCAGAGCGGTCGTTTCGCGCGTCGCGGCGAGCGCGCCTCGCTTCCGGGCGGGAAAATCGCGTGCGTGTTAATTACTTGTGAAGAGTGGAAAATGAGTGTTGCAAAAAATGGCGGGCGCGGTTAGATTGTGGCGGGTTCAAACAAATAAAACTGCAAGGTGGAGGTCTCCCCGAACGATTAGGGCACTCCTCCTGAATGCGTTGGAGGTAGACACGAAGTGCCAACCGGAACATGCCCCGAATGTGACGCCGATGTGCACGTTGATACAGACGCCGACAAGGGCGATGCTGTCGCGTGCGAGGAGTGCGGAACCGAACTCGAAATCGTCGGACTCGATCCGGTCGAACTCGACATCGTCGAAGACGACGAACTGGACGACGACGACGACGAGGAGGAGTTTTAAAGACAGTGACAGGTGACGAGTGACAAGTGACGAGTTAGAAAAGCGGTGAATGGTGAATGGTAAATGGTGAATAGAGAAAACCTACTTTCCTCTATTCACGATTTACGATTCATGGTTAACGATTCGCAGCTTTGCTTGTCACTTGTCACTCGTCGCTGTCTTCCCATATCCGGGGCGGCTCTGGCGGACGTTGAGGCCGGGCGGCGCGGAGATGCGTAGCGGGTGGAAACGCCCGTCGCGCCGTTTCTCTTCGGGCGGGTAGAAGGCCAGGATGTAGGAGGAAGTGACCTCTTCGGCGAGCGTCTGGAAGAGGGAGCCGAAATCTTTCTCCGTCGCGTAGACGTTCGAGCCGCCGGTCTTTTCGGCCAACTCGCTCACGTCGAGCGGGGTCGGCAGCGGCGCGTGGGCGTTCGCCCCTTGCGCCGTCAGGCTGCGCGAAGTGAAGAGGCGCGAGAAAGACGGCAGCGTCACCGTATAGACGCTCACCTCCGCCGCGTTGGCGCGCTCGATGACGGTCTTCGGCGCGACCGTATCGCCCACCGGGAAGCCGTCCGTCACCACCACCACCGCGCGCTTCATCAGACGCTTATCACGCGTGCGTGGCGCGTGGCGCGCGAGCAGGCGGATGGCATCGTCCACGGCGTCGTAGGTGTGGGTCGAAAGCCCGTTGGCCTCGCGCGCCAGACGCGTGAAGGCGCGTTCGAGTTTCTCCTCGTCGTTCGTGAAAGGTTGCAGCACGCGCGCGCTCATCCCGAAGCTCATCACGGCGAACAGCGACGTGCGATCCGAGATGCGACGCGGGAACAAACGCATCGCCACCCCCAGACGCTCCATCTCTTCCGGCGACATGCTGCCCGACACGTCCACGGCGAACACGACGGCCACGGGGCGCGGTGCGCCGCGTCGTCGCTCGACGTTGAAGAAGGCGATGGGGCGTTCGACGCCCTCGTCGTAAATTTTGAAATCACCCGCCGACAAGTTACGCACGGGTCGCCCCGCGGCGTCCGTCACCGTCACGTCAACGAGCACGAGGTCTGTGTCAACGCGCAAAATTTCGTCATCATCCTGCGGCGCGGCTTGCTGTTGCTGCTGGCTGTGCGCGGAGGGCAGGGGAGTGAAGGACGCGATGAAAGCGAAGACGATTGCGACGAGCAGGGCGACGTGTCGCCCGCGGGGGCAAACGTTTGCGGGGGGCGAAATTTTGCGGGGGCGAAGCATAAAACTCGAAAGCGAACGGGTCAGACAACTTCAATGTCGGTCGGGCGCGGATTGTTTCGACAACCGCGCGAGGGAGTGCGGGCATTATACGGACTCCGCCGCGTTGGTGTCACCCCGCGCGCTCGCACGCCTCGCGCGGCGCAAGCAACAGAGAGCGGCGTCGGCCGCATCAATCAGAGGCACGCGCCGGGCAGCGCGGGTAACAAAGGGCGGCGGCTCGCATGTATAAGGACAGGCGCTTGCATGTATAATGCACGCCTCTCGAACGGGTCGGCCGCGCCCGGATAGAAGTTCGCAACAAGGTTTCGCGTCACAGTTATGAGTAAACTTAGAACCATCGCCACACTCTTTTTCATGACACTCGTCCTCGCGCTCGGCGTCGTCGCCGGGGCGCAGAAGGACAAGACGACGGGCAGCATCAAGGGCAAGGTGAAGAGCGAAAGCGGCGCGGCCGAAGGCGTCCGCGTGACGGTGCGGCAGGGCGAGCGCGAAGTGGCGACGGCCGCGACGGATCGCAAAGGCCAGTTCGAGATCACCGGACTCGCGCCGGGGCGTTACAGCATCACGTTTCGCAAGGCTGGCTTGAGCGTGGCGGAGATCAAAGACTTTCAAGTGGTCGGCGGCAAGTCGCGCTCGCTCGGCGACGATCTCTTGTTGCCGGTTGACGAAGGCTCGCTGGTCTTCATCAAGGGCGGCGTCTTCAACGAAGAGGGGTTCAGCGTGCGCGGGGCGCAGATCGAGTTGGCGCGTGTCGGCGCGGACGGCGCGACCAAAAAAATTGACGGGCGGCTGACGACCAGATCGGGCGAGTTCGCTTTCCGCCTCCCGGCGCAGACGGCGCGTTACCGCGTCACCGCGAAAATGGACGGCATGGCGTCGGCCTCGAAAGACGTTGAAGTGGACGGCGCGGCCGTCTACCGCGTCGCGCTGTCGCTCAAACCCGCGCCCTGATAGTTGACCAAAACAACTCCGATGGAAGAGGCTTCGCCACACACAGACAAGCGCGAAGAATTCTTGACCGCGCGCCAACTCGCCGGACTCTTGCAGGTGAGCGAGTCCACCGTGCGCCGCCTCGCGCGCGAAGGCCGCATCCCCTCCGTCCGGCTCACGTCGCGCCTCATGCGCTTCCACCTCTCGTCCGTGATGAGCGCGCTCGACGGCACACAAACTAAAACTCGCACCCGCCGCGCTCACCCACACGAGGCGACCGACGACACGCAACTCTCGTTTGAAGACTTGATGTGAGGATGAAGTTAGATGTGAAACGACCCGCGCCTTCAACCGAAGGGGCGGGTCGTTTCCATTGGTTTAACTTGGCCGCGCGTTACTTGTTCGCGCGACGTCGGACGCCGCTTCTCAGCACGCCGCTGAAGTCCACCCACTTCCCGTTCTGTTTCAGATAAACGCGCGGCTGCGTGAACGGATATTTTTTGGCGAAGGCCGGGTTGGCGGCGAGCAGCGGCCGGATCGTGGCGGCATCGCCGGTCGTCACGCGCCAGCGGCCGCCCTCGCGCACGAGGTATTGCCGCGCGACGATCTTGGCCTCGCCCTCGAACGGCGCGCGGACGCGACCGTACACCACCGAGTCCGCCATGCCCACATCGCCCACGACGCGCACCGCCCCGATCTCCAGACGATCCAACTCGTACATCCCGCGTGTGCGTTTGAGCGCGCCGACGAAGCGTTCGCGCGTCACGCGCCGCTGCGACGCAGAGGGCAGCACTTCGTAAAGCGAATCGTAATCGCCGCCCTTCAACTGTTGAAACGCGCGCTCGACCGTGCCACGCGCTTCCGCTTCACTCGAAGCGACGCCCGCCGGGGCGGCCGTCACCGCCACCACCGCCGGACTCCCGGCCGATGTCAACATTAAGAGCACGGCCAGCAGTCCGGCGGCGAAAGTGAACTTTTTATTCTTCATCTCGATCTTCAAATCCTTCATCCTCGTCCCTCAAACTCTCGTCCGTTTCGATGCCGCGCGGCCGCAGTCGGTTGCGCTCGTTCCAGAACCACGCCACTACGCCGAGCGTCGCCGCGACGAACGCCGCGTCCATGCGCCTCAGCAACAGGCACGCCGCCGCGACGAGCAGGCACGCGCCCGCGAGGATGCTCCAACGCGCGGCCGACACGCGCGCCGCGAAACTCGCAGGCCGCGCCGCGTCGTCCGCGCCCGACTCAAACGCCCCCTCGTTGTCTTCCTTGAACGACAAAACTTTTAGCGGATCGTGACGGGGATGGACGTCTCGACGGTCGTCGGCGGGTAGCACTTCTCGTCGTCGCACGGCTGCACGCGCAGGCGCGCGGCGAGCGCGTGCTGCCCCGGCGCGGCGTCGCGCGGCACGCGCAGCGTGAACGTGATGCGCGTGTCGCCTTCGTAGACGGCGAGCGGCACTTCGGCGAAGGGGAACTTCTTCGTCAGCGGTTTCGGATAGACGATCTTCCCGGCCGTGATGCCCGCCTCCGGCTTGACCTCAAGCGACGTGGGGATCAGAAATTTCTCCGTCGCCGGGTTAGCGTTGACGTGATAGCCGTCGGCGATCAGGAGGCGCACGGCGGCCTCCGTCGTCCCGCCCGCACGCGCTTCCACCGTGTCCGCGCCCGCGCGCACGATCCCTTCGAGCGGCGACTTCGGCGCGCTCGTCGCGGCGTTCGCATTCGACGTTGCCGGTGCGTTCACGGAGTTCGCGGGCGTGTTAGTCGTCGTGTTAGACGCGCACGCCGACAACGCGACGAGCATCATTGACGCGACGAGCAGTAACAGCGGCGACGTGTAAACTCGATTATTAAACTTTGTGCGCTCCGCCTTCATCATTCTTCCCCCTCGTCCTCTTCCTCTTCCGCCCCGTGTTTCTTGTCGGCGCGTTTGATGCCGAACTTTTCGAGCCGGTATTGCAGCGTGCGGAAGGTAAGGCCGAGCAGCTTCGCGGCCTTCGTGATGTTGTAGTCGGTGCGCTCCATCGCTTGCAGGATGAGGCTGCGCTCAAACTCCTCGAACGAGATGCCTTCGTGCGGCAACTTGAACGCGCCCTCGGTCTGCGGGCGCACCTCCTGTCGCACTTCGAGCGGCAAGTCTTCGACCGTGATCAAGTCGGCCTCGGCTAAGAGTATCGCGCGCTCGATGGCCGATTCGAGTTGGCGGACGTTGCCCGGCCAAGCGTATTCGAGCATCACGACGCGCGCCTCCGGCGTCAGCCCGCGGATGAGCCGCGACGTGTTGCGCGTGTGCTTCTTCAAGAAGAAGTTGATGAGCACGGGGATGTCTTCGCGCCGCTCGCGCAAAGGGGGGATGTCAATGGAGAGGACGTTGATGCGGTAGTAGAGGTCGTCGCGGAAGCGCCCGTCCTTGACCATCGCGAGCAGGTCGCGGTTGGTCGCGGCGACGACGCGCACGTCAATCTTGAGCGGGCGCGTGCCGCCGACGCGCCTGATCTCGCGCTCCTGCAAAGCGCGCAGCAGTTTCGCCTGCATCGAGATGTCGAGTTCGCCGATCTCGTCGAGGAAGAGAGTGCCGCGGTCGGCCACTTCAAACAAACCCTTCTTCTCTGCGTGCGCGCCGGTGAAGCTGCCTTTCTCGTGGCCGAAGAGTTCAGACTCCAAAAGGTTCTCGTTGATGGCGGCGCAGTTGACGGCCTGAAACATCTCGGTCGCGCGCGGACTCTGGTTGTGGATCGCGCGCGCGATCAACTCCTTGCCCGTGCCCGACTCGCCGCGGATCAACACGGTCGAGGCCGAACGCGCGACCTTCAACACCATCTTCTTCACCGACTCCATTTCGGGCGAGTCGGAGATGATCTCCGAGTCGAGCGATTCGAGTTTGGTGAGCGCGCGGCGGATGGTGTCTAAGAGCGTCTCTCGGTCGTAGGGCTTTTCGAGATAGTCGAATGCGCCGCGCCTGAGGGCTTCTTTGGCCGAGTCAATCGAGCCGTGCGCCGTGAGCAGGATAACGATGATGGACGAGTCGTAGGCGAGCAGGCGTTGGAGCAGTTCGATGCCGTCCATGCCGGTCATCTTCAGATCGGTGAGCACGAGATCGAAGCGTTTGTCCTTGACGATCTTGACGGCCGCCTCGCCCGACGCGGCCGTCATCAAGTCGTAGCCCTCGCCCGACAGGATCATCTCCAGAATCTCCCGCTGCCCCCGCTCGTCGTCCACCACGAGTATGCTTTTGCGTGCCATATATACCTCAGTGACAAGTGGCGAGTGACGAGTGACAAGTTAGAAAGCAAGTCTTTTGTTTTAACTTGTCACTCGTCACTCGTCA
>JAUZFQ010000099.1 GCA_030838445.1 Pyrinomonadaceae bacterium
AGGCCGGTCTCATAGATATGAGCCACGTTCGGGTGCGAGATCGCCGCTGCCGCGCGGGCTTCCTGTTGGAACCGGTGAACGCGTGCGCTGTCGGATATGAGTGAAGAGGGTAAGAATTTGAGGGCGACCTTCCGGCTGAGAATTGAATCACTGGCGAGATAAACTTCTCCCATCCCCCCCTTGCCCAGAAGGCAGAGAATCTTGTACGGGCCGATTGACTGCCCCACCATCGGCTCGACCGACTCATTCCGCAGGACTTGCAGGCCGAGGGTGAAAGCAGGTTGTTCAAGCAGGCTATTCCCGCTCTCGAAAGATAAAATGAGTGACTCTACCTCTTTCAGCAACCCTTCGTCGGACGCACAAGCCTCAGCTAGATAAGCCGCGCGCTCTTCAGGGTTGAGCCGGAGCGCGGCGTGGAAGATAGTCTCAAGTTGTTGCCAGTTTTCAGGTCTCACTGCTGCTGCTCATCTCCCGCATGAGCCACGCCTTCGCCATGTTCCAGTCACGCATCACGGTCGCCGGGCCGATATGTAGAACTTCCGCCACATCCTCCACCGATAGGCCGCCGAAGAAGCGCAGTTCGACGACTCGACTTTTACGCCCGTCCACGGAGGCCAGACGGTCGAGCGCTTCGTCGAGCGCAAGCAGTTCGTCCGATTTTCCCGACGAGATGACGGTCGCCTCCGAGAGCGAGACCTGAAAGGCACCGCCGCCGCGCTTGAGCCGCTTCTGGTCGCGCGCGTGGTTGAGCAGGATGCGGCGCATGATGCGCGCGGCGATGGCGAAGAAGTGCGCGCGATTCTGCCACCTCACGTCTTTCTGTTCTGTGAGACGCAGGTACGCTTCGTTGACGAGCGCCGTGGTCTGCAAGGTGTGCCCCGTCCCCTCCCGCCGCATGTAACGACCGGCGAGGTCGTGCAACTCTTTCTCGACCAGCGGAAGCAGTTCGTTAAGCGCTGACTTGTCGCCGTCGCTCCAGGCCACGAGGAGTTGCGTGATGTTGGGTGGAGAGGGCATTGAACTCAACTTCCCCGGAAGCAATCCGGCGCGGGTAGCGTCGGCGAGTATAACAAAATTCGCCCCCGCGCCCAGCGAGACATCATCCGCGGAATCAAATTTTTAACGACCGTGATAGTTTTCGTCGCCGCCCGGTGCGTTACTAGATGACGGTGGTCATCACTCCGAACGTCTCCGCTCTGAAAACCTCTAGCGAGACGGGCGGAAACTTTGCGACCTGCGCGCCGACGAGCGGCCGGAGCACCGTCGCCGCCCTCGCGCCCATTCAAGCTTTTACGAACAGTCTGACTTGGAGGAAGAAAATCATGGCGACTATGAAAAGAGTAACCGAGATGATGGAAGCGCGTATCACGAAAAATTCACCGAAGCAGATGAAGAAGGCGGGCGCACTCTGGCCTGATCTGCCGCTCAATTTCTTCTACCTGACGAACGCCGAAGACACCGTGGACATCGTTGTTACCAGCATCCTGAGGAAGGTAGCGCAGGAGGACAACATCACCATCCCCGGCGCGGTCGTCACCAGCCTCCAGAACTCAGTCACTCCTGAAACTCCGGTGAAGGCCGCCATCCGGCTGATCTTCTTAACGACCTTCCAGCCGCAAGCCAAAAACTGACGCGGCTACGTCGCAATTTGCCACAGCGGGCGGCCTTCGTCGCGCGCCACTCCGATTCTCGACCCGATGCTAATAGTCACAACCAGGAGATGTGCCATGAACCGCCAAGCCCTCACTATTATTATCACCGCCCTGTTCCTCACCCCCCTCTTCCTCATGTTGCCCGGCGGCGCAGCGACGACCGTTCACGCACGCGAGAGCGTTGCCGCGCCGCCGGAGCCGGAAGCTTATCTCCGCCATGAGACCGGCGGCGGCGCAAATGCCGCACCGGGTTTCTACATCGAGGTGTATATGAAGACCCCGCTCGCCGGACAGGGTGTTGGCGACATCCGCGCTTCCCTGCGCGACACTGGCAAGGGGCGACTCATCAGTTCGTCGGTCGCCTCTTCGACCGAAGGCGACTCGAACTTCAGAATACCATTCACGGAATCGGAGGCCGACATCATCAAGCAGATGGGAAACTACGTCGTCTTCGTGGATGCCTACCCGACCGCGAGCGGCAATCTCGATAAACAGATCAAGGTCGCGACGGATGTCACCATTGAGACTGAGAGGAATGACTCATGCAACGACCCGAGTCTGCCCTTCCCGCATCTGCCCTTCTCCATCACCGTGACTAGAGCCACCAATTTCCCTTACGCCCTGCGCCGCATCGAAGCAGTAAAAGAACTCCTTAACCGTCCCGAAGAAGCCGCCCGTTTGACAGACGCTACAGTCACCGTCTCCCCGGCGGCACCTCAACGCAGCGTTGTCCGCCGCATCACGCTGCGCCCGCCAGGCACCGATTCTGTCGGCACACAATTGCTTTTCGCCTGCGTCGCGCTGGCCGAGCCGCCGCCGTCCGGCGGGTCAACATTTTCAATGGATTTCATCGCGCCCGCGCCCTTCGAGTTGCGACAGGCGACGCTCAAGTTCGAGTTGAGCGGCTTAACCCCTCCCAAAGTGGACGGCGAGAGAACCAAGGCGGACTTTCTCGACCTAGGGGTAACCTTGACCAGTTCCGTCGCGGACGAGAAGCAAGAGGACGAGACGACCAAACGCGAGCGCACCACGCGCGGCGTGTTGGACTTATGGTTCGCCCCGATCCTGAATTTGCGGAAGGTCAAAGCAGTCGGGACAGATGGAGGATTGGTTCAAATCTTCACGCCCTTTTATATTGACGCTAAGGTCTCCACCGGGAAGATCACCGAAGACACGCTCGCCCTCAACCGCATCAACCTCGGCTCGACCTACGAGTTCCGCCACTACCTGAACTCGAACGACTACCCTGATTTGATGCGCCATTCACTTAGCTTTCAACACTCCTCCGACCGCGACTTCAAGCAGGACGAGGCCAAGTTCATCTACGAGTTCCAGCCGAGTTTCGGGGCTATTAATCAGCCACTCGGCAGCGCGCCGGACATTGTAGACGGTAAGCCCGTACCGAACCAGAGTGATAAGTTCGGTCTTCAAATCGTTCCCCTCCTCGGCGTCGAACTGGGGCGCACGTATCGCGTGCGCGACCCGAAGGACTTCGAGGGCATCAACCGCAATGTGTATCGCTTCTACTTCGGCACCAACATGACCTTTGAAGTGACTAAGCATTTCAAATTGTCACTGCTCGACCGCTTCTACGTCAGGGGAGAGACGCCGGACGACCGGGGGCGAAATTATTTTACGGCGTCGGTCGAAGCTCCGCTAATCTCGTTCGGCACCGAGAAGCGGCAGGCGGCCCATGCGCTCTTCTTCTCTTTCGAACGCGGAGACCAGCCGCCTTTCACCAGTCCCGGCGTCAATGTCTTCAAATTCGGCTATCGCATTCGGGGGCGAGTACAACTTAGTAAACAATGAGACTCAGTTGGGTTACACTGTCCGCCACGAGAGAGGAGCAGCACATGTTGTCAACAAAACGTCGCCGCTTCGCGGCCTACGCAATCTGGTGCGGCGTGCTCATCATGGGCTTTGCGCTCTCTTTGGCAGGTTGCGACACACAGTCACCACAACAACCGCGCAACGCGAGCAGTCAGGGGCAGCAGCAGCGGCCTAAGTCCGGGGACGTGCGGCAAAGGCAGGTCGGCGAATCGGGCGAGATGACTTTTATGGTTGACCCGGGAAAAGAGGATGAGGGGTTCAACTATTACTTCGCATCCTTCTGCGAACTGGGGCTGTTCAAAGACACAGAAAACACAGAGCCACTCTGCAAAGCCGACCCGCCGCCCTCCCCGCAAGTGAAGGAAGAATCAGTCACCGCGCGCCGCCTCGACCTCACACAGGCGCTTCAGTTCCTCGGCTACGACGGACTCACCCCGAGGGAATTGGAAGACACGGCGTCGGCGGACTTGATGAGTCGCTTCCCCGGTGACTTGCTCTCCTCCGCCTTCTTCGCCCCGAAGATCACGGACGTGAGCCAGAGCCTCAATGACGGCGGCAACACACCTATCAATGTCGGTTGGCGAAAGCTCATCCGGTTGAAGGCGCGCAACGGTTCGCCCGCGCAGCAGAAGGGCATTGCTTCCGGCTTTTTACTCTTCAACAAATCTCAGGGCACGGACTACAACAAAAGCCCTTTCCGTACAGATGATCTCAGCAGCGAATCCAAGGCCACGCAACTGATCCTCGTCCGCACGAAAACCACGCCTCCCAACGCTCTCCTGAAACGCCCCGTCTATTTCTTCGTCTTCGGGCCGCTCTCCGGGAACTCGCAGTTGATCACTTACCTCAAGGCCACCTTCGACGCGCGCGCGCCCGACATCGTCAAGGATAACAAGTACTATGTCCCACACGCCTGCGCCGAGTGTCACGGCGCAAAGATTACCAACCCCGACAACGATGGAAGTTATGCCAAACTGAAGCTCAACTACCTCGATACCGATCACTGGTTCGACCGCCTTAATGACGACTTCGCCGTCGTCAAGACCATGCCGTTTGGCGTCCTCTTCGACGGCGGCAAGGTTGTAGCCGACGGTGGCGATCAGGAAACTACGCCGCAGTTCACCGCCGCCTTCGACGTTATCCGCCGTCTGAACACCGAGATTAGAGAGCAGAACGCAATGGTCGAGCCAACGCCCACCCCTGTCCCGCCGTCCTTCCAGTTGCGTGCGGTGGATAAGTGGTTGGAACTCCACAAAACCAGCACCAGCCATCAGAACGTGTTCGCCCGCGCGCTCCCGAATCCGAGCGGCACGCCGTGGAGCGCCGCCATCACGCCGGACAAAGACCTCCTGCCGTTGCTCAACCAGTATTGCTTTCGTTGCCACAGCTCGCTGAAGTTCAACATCTTCGACCGGCGGGAAGTTGTCAGGCGCGCCAGCTTACCTCTCGGCAGTACGATTATAGATAGACTGCACTTTGCTGACGTGACTAGCAAAGTGCGAATGCCGCAGGATCGCAATCTCGACTGCGCCCAAAAGTGGCGCGACGACAAACGACGGCTCCACGAACTCGTCTGCCAACTTCCCGGTGCCGTGTGTCCGACGCCCACTCCCCCGACCACACCTTGTCCGACGCCATCGCCCACGCCTCCGTAACGGGACGCGGCGGGCATGCATAATGGAGGCTCTGATGAAATTCAATTCCGATTACGACGACGATGACCGGAGGAAGAAAATGTTGCTGCCGGAGACGACGAAATTTGCGGACGTGCAACAAATACTCGACGAGGCGGTGGAGCAACAGGACATCGGCATCCACGGCCCCTTCTGGCGGGGCGTCAGCCGGGACGAGTTTGTCGTCAAGGAAATTTTCGGCTGCCTGATTCTCCATCAAGAGAACGAGACGTTCAACGGCCCGCAGTCGCCGCTCGTGAAGATTTTGCGCGCGCGCATCGAATGCGGGGGCGGCAGTTTCCCCCAGATGCCCGCTGGAATATTCTCCCCAATCGCCGAAGAGAAAATTCAAACCATCTCGGATTGGATAGATGCTCAGTGTCCCGAGTAAGTGTATCCCCCGATTAAGCTACCGACCTGCCGGTAAGCTTCGGACATGTGCATGTGATCGAGGCTGTGTATGATGTTGCGCCCACGCGGATCATGTTTTCTGTCAGATTGGAGATAGTCATACCAATGTTGGATGGCTCGTGCTCAGTCGGGAGCCAAGGCGGAAACGGCTTGAACGATGTGTTCTTATTATGAAGGAGGATTTATTCCGTTGCTCCTCCGTCACTTTATTGCTCTTCCGCTTGATTGTTTCCACTCGTGTTTGGTGCGTTTGCCTATGAAGGCAAACCACGGGGAATCATCGTTACCGAAGCGACGGCAGGGCTGGCACGCCGCAGCAAAGATTCCGGTCTGAGAGTTCAGAATCGGAAACCGGCGCGACCCAACGACGAGAAACTCATCGTCGCCCAACTCCACACCGCTCATCCCAAACGCTCCCTTTAACCTGCTCTTCGCATTCACCGGCAAAGGCCATAATCCTTTCCTCAGTCAGGCCGATGTTCTGCCCTTCAATTGGATCATCGAGCGGGATCGCTTTATCGACAAGGGCAGCCCTACCCCGGCCATCTCTCCTCTCCTGGTAAATCTTCATGCATATCGCTCTCAGAGCGGCTTGATAGTTTTCACATCCATTCGGTGCGTTAGTAGATGAACACGGTGTCAATCAAACGGACTCGTTTGAGAGGTGATTTCGATATTGGGAGAAGCTAACTGAATGAGCACTAATTTCAATACGCGTCTGCGATGGGTGCGCAGAGACGAGGCAGCCCACGCCGCCGCCGCCGCTCCGCTCGACGCTTCGATTGAAGCGGTCGAAGAGCTTGACGACATCCGCCTGCTCGTTCAGATGGTCGGCGAGCCAAAGCCGGACACGGAACTGTCGGTGCGCGACGAGGCGGTTTTCTTTCTACAGATTGCCGCCGAGGTGGAGCATGCGCTGCTCGTGCAATACCTCTACGCGCTTTACTCGCTCAACGCGGCTGCCGGAGTGCCGGTCATATCATGGGTCGGGGTTTTGCGGCGGATCGCGCGCGAGGAGATGGGTCATCTCGTGACGCTGCAAAACTTGCTCGCTGCCCTCGGCGCGCCGCCGCACCTGCGGCGCGAGCGCACGCCCGCGCCGGAACAACTCTTTCCCTTCCCGGTCTCATTCGAACCGTTTGGTCTTGATGTAGTCAAACGCTACGTCGTGGCGGAAAGCCCGCAAGGAGCCACGCTCCCCGACGACCTCGCAGACCTCAAGACGACAATCAACCACGTCGGGTTCATCTATATGAAACTTTACTGGCTCTTTGAGCGCACGGATGCGCCGGAGGGGCCATGGCGGCTCCCGCCGGATCTGGGCTTCGAGAGCCGTCATCTCGACGACACCGACTTCGTCGACCCACTCAGCCTCGTCGACCGGCTGGCGACAGCCGAGGAATGGGCGAAGGGTGACATGTCGATTCTGGTGCTGCCCGACCGCCCGCCCACATCCCTCGGCGACCTCCGCGACAAATCACTTGAAGCTATCTTCCTCGTCGCGGCGCAGGGCGAAGGGCTTGTCTCACAAACCAATTCTCACTTCGACCGCTTCCTCAAAATCTACACCGAGATGAAGTCGTTTGCCGGTCAGGTCACGCTCCCGATTGCAACCAATCCGGCCACCGCGCCGCGTCCGGGCGCAACGCTCATCACTGACCCGCAAACGCTCGCGTGGGCACGGCTCGCCAACCTCCGCTACGAAATTTTGCTGATGGAGATCGAGCACGCGCTCTCGCTGCCGCGCTCGCAGACAAGCACAGGCGAAGACCC
Source organism: Pyrinomonadaceae bacterium (assembly GCA_030838445.1). GTDB lineage: Bacteria > Acidobacteriota > Blastocatellia > Pyrinomonadales > Pyrinomonadaceae > JAIVJZ01. The sequence goes on from JAUZFQ010000099.1 coordinate 7,340, forward strand.
GCGAACTAATCTCGCGTTGTGGGCGGTCGGCGACAATCCCAACGAGATGGTCGGCGGCATGCGCACGGTTGCGCGGCGACTCCTGGGTCTGCCAATCACGACCGGCGCGACCACCATGGCCGGACTGCCATTTGAACCGCCGGTTGATTTTCTGCCCGCTGGCGAGCGCGCTCGGTGGGAACGCCATCTCGCCTTGATACAACGCTCGCGTGAATTGATTGACGCCATCAACGACTCTTCCCTCGACGAGATTCGCGACGTGCTCGACGGCGCGCGGATTCCCTTCATAGAACAACAGATTGCGGCCAACTTCTAATCTCTCATCAAGCCACAAGGAGGCACACATGGCAAAGGTTTATAAGATACATCCCGGCATCGGCATCGCCAGAGTTGGCGACAGCGAGGAGGAGTTTTTCATCGGGCCGGAAATTCCGGGACGTGGCCCCGTCGAGTTTGGCGCAGGAGGCGAGCAACCCGTCACGTCGTTTAAAGATGGGAGCTTTCGGGTTAAGCGGCAGGCGGCGCGCTTCCGCATCTTCGAGTACGATCAGGATGCGGACGGCAAGCTGGCGAACCCGCGCGAAATTACCGCCGCCGAGGCAGAGATCACATGGACGGTGGAGTTGGCGAATCGCAAGGCGTCAGCCCGCGAGAGTCCACCGCCTCTGCCGACTCGTCCGTTACGCAATCCGGGGCAGCAGAACCGCGCCCGTCTGGAGATTACCCCCGCGCCGCGTTCCGTGGCGGGTCGCAATCAGCAGGGCGCAAGCTTCGACGACGGGCGATTCGAGGATGAGCCCGTCTACCTCGGCGAGCTTCGCACGGATGCCGATGGGCGGCTGCTCGTGCTCGGCGGTCGCGGTCGCTCGCGCTCCGTTCCCGCGAATCGGCCAATCGTCAATTTCGCGAACAACGACTTCTGGCACGACGATGTGGCGGACGGGACAGTGCGCGCCACCGTTATGATGTCCGGTCAAGCGGCGGTCGAGGTGACACAGGAGAATTCATCGTGGGTCATCGTAGCGCCGCCCGATTTCGCTCCCGCGCTCGGCGGAATCGTGACACTCTTTGACATCGCGCAACAGGCAGCGGTTGAGAGAAACTGGATTCAGCCACCAGCCACGCCCTCTTTCCGCAACCACATCCTGCCCATTCTTGAGCGCGCGGCGGGACTCCGTTGGGTGCACGACTGGACATACTGGAGTGGCATCTCGCGCGACTGGGCGGCGCTGTCCGACCCCGCCGCCCCCTCCGATGCGCGCGAGGTCGCGTTCGGGTTGATCGACAACAATCCCCTCAACGATGTGCGGCTGACCCCGACACAGAAGGCCGCGATGCAGGCTTGGGTTGCCGGTAGCTTCATCAACGACTTCGGCCAAGTGCCCGCGCCTGTCTCAATCACACCCGACAGGCTTGACCGCGCCCCGCTGCTCGCATCGGTCGGCGCAGGCTTCTTCCCCGGCATCGAGGCGGGGCAACTGACCACCGACGAGTCGATTTACTCGGAGCCGATGCGTTTCAACTCCGGCATCCTTCGTCCCGGTTCGTTGACGGAGCGAATGGCCGTGCCGTGGCAGGCCGACTTCACCGCTTGCCAGCTTGATTGGTGGCCGTCACAGCGACCCGACATCGCTCAAATTAATCCAGATGATCCATTCCCGAACGGAGAATGGGCGGCAGGCATTCATCGTTTCGAGGACATGGTTTTCAACTTCTCACGGCTCGGCTACATCCTCCCGAAACAGAACACTAGCGGTGATGAAGTATTCGTCGAGCAAGGGCGCGACCCGTTCTTTCCACGCTCATGACAATGCGAGAGGCAAGCGCGCGGGCGGCTGATGTCGTCGTCGTCGGAGGCGGGCCGGCAGGCTCGACCGCCGCCGCCTCGCTCGCAGCTCAGGGGCTTCGCGTCATTCTCCTTGAGCAATCGCGTTATGAGTCGGCGCGATTCGGCGAGGTGCTCTCACCGCGTGTTGTTCCGCTGCTTGAATCGCTCGGCGTGATGCGGCAATTCCTCGCGGAAGGGCAACTGCCATCGCCCGGAATGGTGAGTGTGTGGGGCGGTTTGAAGGACGAGCGCCCGTCGCTTTTGAATCCTTACGGGGATGGCTGGCACGTTGACCGCGCACGTTTCGACAACATGCTGGCACGCGCGGCGACCAACGCAGGCGTTACCCTTTACACGGGCGTGCGGTTCAAAGGTGTCGTGCGAAATGCCGCCGGCTCAGGGTTGACAGTCGCGTTCTCGACCGAAAACTGTGCCCACACGCTTCACGTTCGCTTTCTCATTGATGCCACAGGCCGCTCCGCCAAGCTGGCGCGGCGGCTCGGGGCGCGGCAGGAAAGAATCGACCGGCTGGTTACGGTCGTGGCCGTGGGCGAGACGCGGACAGGAGCAGACCCGCGAATGTTGATCGAAGCGGCGGAGCGCGGATGGTGGTACTCGGCGACGCTCCATTCAGGCCGGACAGTATTTGCGTACCTGACGGACGCCGATTTAGTGCCGCGCGCGCATGCTGTTTCTCACTCAAGCGTCTTTGACGTCGCATTGCGAAGCGCGCCGCACACCTTCGCGCGTGCGTGCGGGGTGCCGATGTCAACGCCGCGTGTGACCTCGGCGGCGAGTACGCGTCTGGTGACTCCGGTGGGGACTGACTGGCTGGCCGTCGGCGACGCCGCCGCCGCCTTCGACCCACTCTCGGCGCACGGCGTGCCGAGGGCGATCAACTCCGGCCTTTATGCGGCGCAGGTCGTCGCCGCGTATCTCTCGGAGGCGAGGCCGGACAACAAGCAGGCACTTGTCGAAGAGTATGGCCGACAGTGCGACTCGAACTGGTCTGCTTATCTCGGCGAGCGACAGCGGGCTTACGGCAGCGAGAAACGCTGGCCCGACTCTGTGTTCTGGCAACGTCGACGCTCACTCACGTCGAACGCTGCGATGATGGAGGGTCCGTAAATGGGTCGGCTTCACACACAAAGTTCAGTGTTGGAGGTACATGATGAGCAGACCGAATAATTCGTTTACGACGCTGGGCGGCGGTGTTCCCGTCCATTATGACCGGCGACACAGTAGAGACTATGGAACCAGAGGTGCACCGGCTACATTCCATGTCACGAGCGAGTTCGAATCAAAATTGGATCGCTGCTTCGAACAACTCTGGGAGATGTGCCCTTTCGGCAAAGCGGAGGTCATTACCAGCGCCGGTGCTTATGTCAACAAGCCCGGATTTCACGGGCAGGGACGCGCCTTAGATTTAGATGGAATCTTCTGGCGAGACAAAACGTTCGTCACTTTATTCGACGGCTTTCAGGGGCGAGACCGGCGTTTCTATCTGGCGATAGAAAGTGTTCTCAGGATGCACTTCGGTCAGGTGCTCAACTACGACTTCAACTCGGCACACCACGACCACTTTCACATTGACGACGTTTTACCGGGGTTCCGGCAAAGCTCAAAAACGGCGACTTTCTTCGTGCAAAACGCGCTGACTTTTGTGCTCGGTCAAAGGGTTGGCCGGGATGGAACGTTCGGATCTGAAACTGCCGGGGCTATCGGGCGCGTATTGGACGGCTTAGGAATCAGCGGAAGCATCACTAACCTGAACGTGTGGCGTCAGTTCCTGACCGCGATTGCCCGGACAGTATTTACTAACGCGACCCCGCTTGCCGCCGATGCCCCCATCTCTTTCACCGAAGATTTCGTTCCTCCTACCGGAGGAATCTTGCTTTCGTTCTCTACGACCGCCGATGAGGAAGCATTACCCTTCAACCCGACACCCGGCGAATTGCTGCGAAACATCTATGAGGTAATCGGGCAGGAGCTAGGAGGTACGTCTCACAAACCCAGAATAGAAGGTGCCGTCACCACCTTCGCCAATCACCCCGACATTCAAAGAATCGTCGAGCCTGACAGTCAATAAGCCGTGAACCCTTACGAGCGATCTGAAAAACCACGTCAGGCTTGAGCCGTCGCAGCACCAAGCCTGACGTGGCAATGTCAATCATCTAGGTCTGAATGTGAAGTTCACCAGAGTCGCAACGAACACTACCGCGCTCGGACTTTTTCAGAATCAGCGATTAACCAAGTATTCCCAGCATGGATGTGCTCGCAAAAAAGTGGTGAGCGCCGCCTCAAGGCGCGAGGCAGCCCGCTACTTACAACAAACCGATCATCTCTTGGAAAGGTAAATAAGACGAGAAAACTTGGAGATGAAAAAATAGGTTACAAACAGCAAACCGCTAAGAGCGTTGCGCCTTTTTGCACCCATTCACAATCTGGCCAACTGATCTTGCAACGCGGGGTGCCGCTTATATTGCTCTTTCAGTCTGAAACTCCGAGACCTCGACCCTTCGACTCGGCTCCAGTTCACAACTTTAATTTGGGAGTGAGGAAAATCTAGGACAGAGAATCAACAGCTTAGAGGCACTTCAGTTCACAACTTTATTGTTCGTGGACGGTCTGTCCAAACTAAATAAAGTTCTGCGCTGAATAGTAGAGTCACCCGTGATGTTTAACTTCACGGGCGACTCTTTTGCTCTGCTCGTTGTTGGTGTTGATGGTGGAGAGGGCGTTGGTGGTCTCGATGTGGAAAGAGCGGGGCGTAGAGGAAAGGAGGCAAGCAGGTTTTCTCCTTTCACGATTTGCCGTTCCACCATTCAGGGCTTTATTTGATCCCTATCCAGCCGCTTGCAGGGGCGAACTGCTTCTTGTCGGTTTCGACGGTGACGATGTACGCGCCCGCCGCGCCGACGCGACGGTTGGGGCCGTAGGTGAGCGGCGGCGTCAGCCCCGTGTCGTATTCGTAGAGTCCTTCGAGCGCGCCGATCAACTTCTCGCGGCTCAGGTCGCGCCCCGCGCGTTTCAAGCCCTCGACCAATAGTTGCGCCGAGACGTAGGCCGAAATCTGCGCGGCCGTGTGGCCTTGCGGCAGCTTGTACTTGGCGGCGAGCGCGCGCAACCCTTCGAGTCCGGCGGGTCTGACGTCCGACGGCACGCTCGGAAAGGAGAGAAAAATTTTGCCCTTGAAAGTCGGCGGCGCGTCGAGGATGTCTTTGGCCGTCAGCGCGCCGGGCAGGTAAAGCGCGGGCGTCCAGTTCGCCGCCGCTGCCGCCGCGAGAAAGGCGCGCGGGTCTTCGCCGCTGCCGATGAGGAAGACCGTGTTGACGTTCTTCGCGCTCAACTCACGCACGACCGCCGTCGCGTCAAACTTCCCGCGCGCGTACTTGACGGAGGCGGGCGCGCTCCACCCGGCTCGCTTGATCTGTTCCTCGATACTAGCGGCCACGCCCGCGTTCAGTTCGCTCTCCTGATAGATGATTGCCGCGCGCGCCGTCGCGGTCGCTTTGTCGTCGGCAAACTTCTGCGCGGCGAAGACGACGAGGGCGCGCGCCTGATCGTCTATGCCGGAGAGCAGGTAGAAGACTTGACGGTTGATCGAGGCGGTGACGGGCGGGTAGAGCGTGAACGGGCCGACGAGCGGCACTTCCGCAGTCTGTGCGAGCGCGGCGACCTCTTTGTCCGCCCCCGCGATCATCGAGCCGGAGAGCGCGAAGACTTGTTCGTTGTTGATGAGGCGTTCGGCGTTCGCGACGGTGGCCGCAGGCGTGTCGCCCGTCTCAGCAAACTTCAACTCGATCTTGCGATTGTAAATTCCGCCCTGACTGTTGACCTCCTCGAAGTAGGCCGAGACGACCGATTTGATCGCCTGTCCCATCTCGCCGAGCGCGCCCGCGCGTGCGGGCACGAGCATGCCGACGCGGATGCCCGCCTCGCTCACGCCGGGGTCTCGATCCGTGCCGAGCCGCTTGAGGTAGGCGATGAGATCGGTCATGTCCTCACGCGCCATCTGGTAGCGCGGCATGACGTTCAAGAGCCGGTTGCCCGCCGGGTCGAGGCCGCGCGTGAGCGCGAGTTCGACGGCGCGCTCGGTGTAGGGCGGGTGCTTGCGCCCGCTCGCGTGCGTGACGCCGTAAGGCTTGGTGAGCGTGTCCCAGACGAGGTTCGAGGGCGTGACGCCGCCTTCGGGTTTGCCCTGCCCGTCCGCGCCGTGGCAACCGGCACAGGTCAACGAACTCGCGGGCACTTCGAGCGACGCCTCGCCGAGGTAGGCCGTGATCTCCCTGCCCGACGCGCTTGTGCCGCGCAGGTAAATCTGCTTGCCGCGCTTCTCTTCCGGCGTCAACGCGACGACGGCGGCGGACGCTACTTGACCCGGACTCGCCGACGTGGCGGGCGCGTTCGACTGCGCCGAGACGAGCGACGCCCCGCCGCGCGGCAGCAACAGGCAGAGAGACCACGCGAGCGCGATGAAGGAGAGCGCGACGAGCGCGCGGAGTTGCCGTCCGCGAAGTTGTCGGCCGCGAAGTTGTTGTCTACGTAGTTTCAGTTTGCCGTTGCCTCGCATCTATTTGCCGCCGGGGGTCGCCGGTGCGGCCGCCGGTTTATCGTTCAGGACAGTCTCGATGATCTTCACCAACTCGTCGGACTGCGCGAGGCCGAAGGCTTTCTTCCAGAGGCCGGTGCTCTCGTTGCCGATGATGAAAATGTTCGTGTGCTGCTCGCGCTGCTCGACGTACTGCCCCAGTTTGTAGAGCGCCCAGTCAACGTTCTCTTTCTTCCCGGTGAGGAACAGGCGGCCGGGCGTGGCGTTCAACTTCTTCGCATACTCTTTGAGCATCTGCGGCGTGTCCACAGTCGGGTCAACGCTGATCGAGACGATGTAGAGGTCTTTGCCCATGCGCTCTTTGAAGGCCGCCTGCACTTTTTCGAGGTTGCGATTCATCGGCAGGCAACTGCCCTGACAGGTGGCGAAGAAGGCGTTGACCACCACCACGCGCCCCTTGAGCACGTCGCTGTAGAGGCGCATCTTCTCGCCATTCTGGTTGATGAGTTCGACGTCCGTGAAATACTTCTGCGCCGTCGAAGCGTCGGCCGCGGGCGCGGGCACACCGGCCGGTTGACTCGGCTTGGACGGAGCTTTCGTCTGCGCGCGGGCGGCATCGAGACTGCCGCAGCCGAGCGCGACGACGGATAGGAGCGACGCGAGGCGGAAGAACTTGGAGACGGCGACGACGGCGCGATGGCGGCAATTCTTTTCGTTGGCGAGCGTGTTGGTCATGGCGTTTTCTAACCTCTCAAAAAATCTGTTGCCGACGCGCGCCGACAAACAGCGGCGCGCGTCGTCGCGTTTACTGACCGGCGGCCTTCGCGGCGACTTCGGCGTTGAGAATCAGGTGCGGTATCTGCCTGTATGCGACGCCGAGCGAGGGACACTGGAAGAAGATATAGTAAACGCCCGAACGCGGCGGCACAAAGTTGATCTCGTAGACGCCATCGCCGATTGACTTCGCCCAGTGGCGTTGCTGCCAGACGCCGGGCGAGAGAAAGGTGAGCACGCCCATGTCTTTCAAGTCGGTGCGCGGCTGTTTGGTCGTCGAGTCCGTCACCTTGAAGCGGAGTTGCACGTTCTCGCCCGTCTTCAAATTGCGCTCCTTCAACAGCGACTCGACGCGGATCGCCACCTCCCGCTTCTTCTCGTATTCGGGGTTCTCCTTGACTGACATCTCGAAGCAGTTGATGACGCGCGGCGCGTCGAGCAGGAAGGCCACGTCGTAGTTGCCCTGCCCGGTGAGTTCCGCCTTGGTCGCGTAGACGCCGGGCGCGGTCTCGCGCAGAGAGGCGTCCCAGACGAGCAGCGAGCGCGGCTCGCGCTTGTAGTTCGTGAAGCTGCCCATCGGCGCGGCCATGCCCTCTTGATAATAGTAGATCATCTTGTCGGCCGGGTTGGCGACGAGCACCGAGTTATCTTCCGCGGAAGGGATCACGACATCGGCCGTCGAACGACTCGTCGCCATGCCGGGGGCTTTCTGCCCGCCGGGGAAACGCGCGACCGACGACTCGATTGCGCCCGTGCCGATCTGCGACAGGTTGATCATCGAGACGTTCTCGTTGCCGAGCGCGCGCACGTAGGCGTACTGCTTGGTGAACGTCACCTGATCGGGCGAGTTGGGAATGGGGACGTGGTGCAGCACGCGGTTGGTTGAAGCGTCGAAGATGTGGACGACGTTCTCCTTCGGGTTGACGGCGAAGCCGTGGCGGCCGTTGGGCGCGAAGCGGATGGTCGCCAAGCCGGGTTGCGACGCGATGGTCGCCGTGACGACGTGGCTCACGGCGTCAACCACGGTGATGCGCCCGTCGCCCTCGTGCGCGACGTAGACGGCGCGGCCGAGCGGCGAGAAGGCGAGCGACGACGGACTCGCGCCCGTCTTGAGGTCTTTAACTTTGGCGAGCCGCGCCACCTCGACGACGGAGAGCGTGCCATCCGACTTGTTGGTGACGAAGGCGAAACGGTCGTCGCTGCTAAAGGCGATCTCGTGATGCCCCGCGCCCGTCTGGATGTTCGCGGCCACCTTCCCCGTCGCCGTGTCAATCACCGTCACGCCGCTCGTCGCCATGTCGTTCAGGCCATCCGTCGCGACCCACAAGTATCTGCCGTCGGCCTGCAAGCGCACGCGCACGGGACGCGCGCCGGTGTCGAGGTTCGTGATGACTTTCCACGTCGCCGTGTCCACGACGGCCACCTGATTGATGAGCGGCATCGAGACGTAGAGCCGACGGCGATCCGCGCTCATCGCCCAGTCCTCGCCGGGGCTTTTGAGGAAGACGAGGGTGAGCAGTTTGGTCGTGCCGAAGCCGAGCAGCGGATCGATCACGGAGATGTTCGCCTCTTCGTTGAGCGCGAGGACGTAGTAGGAGTTGAGGTCAATGTCGGGGCGCTGGCTGAGTTGCGACGTGAGGAACGATTGCACCTTCTCGCGGCACGCCTTCAAGTCGGTGGAAGTCGTGCCCTTCGCGCGCTCGTCAATCCACGCCGCCGGGCGCAGGTTGGTCACGGGCTGACCCGTCGCAGCGTCTCGCACCGCGAACGAGACGAGCGCCTCCTTGCCTTCCATCAGCGCGTCGGTTTTGACGACCGGCTCAACCTTGAACTCGACGTTGATGCCCTCGCGCGTGATCTTCTGCGGCGCGTTGGACGCGGGCGCGACGGCGGGCGCGCTCGCGTTGACGGGCGTGGGCTTCGGCGGCGGCGGGGGCGGCGGCATGCCCGAACGCTGCGGTTGCGCGGACGCCGCGCCCAACGCGGCAAGGACGAAGAGGACGGCCGTCAGGATCGTTTGGCTGATGCGGTTTCTGTTGTTCATCATAAGTGCCCCGTTCATCGTTAATGCCCTGTTCATCATAAGTGCCCTGTTCAACGCCGGTGAATGTTTGTCGCTGCTGCTGCCGCGTCCGGCGAGAGTCGGAGTCCGGTGTAGCGCGCTCCGCTCGCGTTCGATGAGTTCCGTAGTTGCCACGCACGCGCCTGTCGCGTCGTGCGCAGATCAAGCGCGACGACGGTTCAGCGCGTGATGGCCTTCAGGTCTCGCATGGTGGAGCAGAAGGAGCGCACGGCGACCGTGCCGTCGTTGGCGTAGTCGAGTAGGGATTGGCGTAACTGCGCGGAGTCGTCGAAGACGAAGACGGTTTTGCCGTTCTGACGTTTGAGTGCCTCGATCATGAAACTGCGGCAGCGCAGAAAACTCGCGAGCATGAGATCGGTGGTCTCAAACGGGACGCGGGTAGGGGCAGGCTGGTTCATCTCGCTTCATCTTTCTTCATCGGAGTTTCATCTGTGCGGCCTAACATAGACGAACGGCCGCGGATTCTGGCGCGCCTCAATGAGAAGCTCACGGGGCGCGGAAAGGTCGCTTCAGGCGTCAACCCTGACGACGGGGCGAGGCCGTTCGGAACCTGCCCGGAGTCGAAAACCTTCTTCGCCGCGCGCGTCCCATTCGACGGGACGCGCGCGGCGCGAAAGGGTCAATGGTTTAGTTAGTCTCAAGACAGACCGTGTCCGTGCAGTACTGCCCCGGCGGGCAATAACCGCACGGCGGCTGCTCGTTGATGACCGGCACTTCGACGCGGAAGAGACCCCAGATGCCGCCGTCGAACTGGAAGGACTGGAACGTGCGGAACAGGTAATCGCCCGTCACGTTGAACCGGCCGCCCGCCGAGCTGATGACGACGTCGAAGTGGTTAGAAGGCCCGTGGCCGTACTGCGAGCCGTGCCACGGCGAGTCGTTCTTGAAGCCGATCACGGTGGAGTTCGAGCCGCTCTGGTAAGGCATCTCCTGCCAGATGTGGCCGTGCACCATGAACACGTTGTTGCGCGCGTGCCCGCCGGAGTGCAGGACGCGGAAGCGTACCTCAGAGCCAGTCCCGGCCGTGAAGATCGGAGTCACCGGATCGCGGCCGCCGACCTGCACGTTGTGCAGGACGTTGGTGATGTCAATCTGGTGCGTGGACTCCGCCGGGTTCGGGCAGCCACTCTGCGGCGAACGCGGATCACCGCCCGTCAAAGGCAGCGACGGGTAGTAGCACAGGCGCGTCCACATCGGCTCGGTGCGGTAGTTGATCGCCTTCTGTCCGGAGTCTTCGGGGTCTTCCGCGTCCGCCAGATTCGGTACGGGGTTGCCCGAAGTGCCCCTTGAGTAGCTGGCGAACCTCAGATTGATGTCGTTCTGGAACTGCAAGACCTGTTCGCGGAACGTCGGGCGCGTGTCGTAGCAGGGAGCGCGGATGCAGTCGTAGGCAAACTCTCCTTCGAGTTTGATCGTCGCCGAGTGCGTCGAGTCGGGGTCAATCGCCCACGTGCTGTACTGCGGCTCGATGATGAGCGAGCCGATAGCGCTCTTGTTGCTGTGCTTGATCGGGTCGGAGGACGACAGGTTCGTCGCGCCGAACTCGATGGGCACGCCCGTGCCGTAGTTGGACACGGGGTCGATGTTGATGTCGCCCGCGTACCACTGGTAAGTGACCGTGCCGCCGCCCGGCGCGGCCGTCTGGATCGGGTTGTTGCCGACGTTCATGCCGTCGCCCTTCGTCACATCGTAGAAGACGAGTTGCGGGTGCAGGCCGACGTTCGACGACGGGATGACCTGATTGGCGTTGAAGTAGTCAACGATCATCGGCATCGTGTTGTAACCGGGCAGGTCGGGAGCTTTCTCCGGCAGCCGGTTGACGAGCGTGACGTTGATGCAGTCGCCGGAGTTGGCGCGCAGGATGAGCGGCTCGACGCGCGGCCGCGAGTACATGCCGGTGGTCGGGTCAATGTCGGGCGGCGGAGCACCCTTCACCGACTGCGGCGTGATGTTGACGAAGATGATCGCGGTCGGATCATGCAGCGGCCCGGTCTCGACGTTGCCGTAGGTCGGGCTGTGCGGGTTGTTGTCCTGCACCGTGAAGTTGTAGCCGTTCTGCCCGGTGAACTGGAGCGTGCGCTGCGGCAGGATGTCGCGCGCGAGATAGGCCGCGACCGTGTAGTTGCGCGCGTGGTTGTTGGCGGCGTCGCGCGGGCACACGCCGACGAAATCGCCGGGGTTCGACGCGCCCGGCCCGAAGCCGTTCTTGTTGTTGGGCAGCTTCACGAGGTCCTGCCGCGCGGAACTGTAAGTCCGCATCAGACCCCACAGGCCGTTCCACTGATCGTCCACGGCCGTGCCCGGCTTGTAGAGATAGTCGGATGTGCGTGCGTTCTTCGGCATGCGCGGGACGAGGAAGTCGTACTTCTCGGAGATGCCCATCATCTGCGAGTTGCGGTAGCCGGAGTCAGGGTCGAACGGCTCGAAGAGCCACTTGATGCCGTTGATGCTGAAGTTGTGTCCCTCTTCGTGCGCGCCGACGAGCACGCGCACCTCGACGCTGTCGTTCTCATACGCGCGCAGGAGCGGCGTGAACGGATCGTATGAGCCGACATCGGCCGTGAGCGGCGGGTACGGGCCGACCGTGTTCAAGACCGGATCGACGCGCGCGATGCTGCGATAGACGTGCGAGAGGTCGCCCTGCGTGCCGAGCACCTGCTTGTTGGTGTTCGGGTCGCGCACGCGCAGCGGGATCGGCTCGTTGCGGTAGTTGACCGAGAACGTGCCGGGGTCATCCGCCGAGATGATCTCAGGGCACGGCGCGGGTTCGCCGTCCGGGCACTTGCCGTGCGCGGGGCGTTTCAACAACGCGGTGTCGGGGCCGAAAGGCCCGCTCCCCAAGAAGGAAGGCGGCAAGGGTATTTCGTTCCTGCCCGGCGGGTTGACGGCGCGCTCCGGGTCGGGCACGGCGAGGCCGTTGCCGTCCACCCCGCCGCCCTTGAGATATGCGAGTTGGAAGTCCTGAAATTCGAGCAGGAACTCGCGGTAGCTGTACTTGTCGTCGGGGCGCGTGATGATGACGGCCTGGAAGGTGGTCGGGCCGCCGTCGTCGCGCACCTGCGTCGGGCCGCCGAGCAGCGCGCCCGTCTCGTTGTGATACCACTCGGAGTTCTTCGGCTCGATGATGAGACCGGCGTAGAGTCCGCCCTGCTGGTGCGTGGACGGGCCGAAGTGATCGTGCGTGAAAGCATTGCGGAGCGTGCGGTTGCCGGCCACGCTCTGGCCTACGTCGTCAACGAGCCAGCGCTGGATGGTGGTCTGCGCCGGGACGCCGAAGAACGGGTGATTTTGCAGCGTCAAAAGTCGCCGCCCGCCGGTGGGCGTGTAGATGCCGCCGACGCGGTTGATCTCTGCGACGCGGTGTGTGACCTCTTGTGGGCCGAACGTGCCGTCCTCGTAGTTCCAGCCGTTGCCCGCGCCATCGGACGAGGTCACGTCGAACTTCACGAGGTGGATGTGCTGGCCGACGATGTCGGTCGGCGTGGTCACCTGAAAGTCATCAACGCGGTAAATTTTCGGAATGAGATTGACGTGCTTGAAGGTGATGCAGTCTTCCTGATTGGCGCGGAAGAAGAGCGGTTCGGGCGCACGCTGGCCGAGCCGGATCGGATCGTAGTCGCGCCACAGCGACTCGATGCGCGTCTGCGGGAAGTGCCAACCGGCCTTGTTGATCGTCATGTCGAACTGGAACATGACGCCCTTGTAGGTCACCGGGCGGCCGCGCTGGGCGACCGTCAGGACGGGTTCGCCGCTGGTCGGGAAGCGATCCGTCACGCACGGGTCGGCGTAGGGCGCGCCCGCGACCGGCGGACGACCGTTGGTGAGGAACTTGGCGGCCGAGCCGTCCGTGCGGTAGCTGTTGTGCGTGGCCTGCGCGTGGTAGTTCATCGCGGCCACTTCGACGGGTTCGCCCGTCTC
>JAUZFQ010000112.1 GCA_030838445.1 Pyrinomonadaceae bacterium
CTTTGACTTGTTGACGGTGCTCTATGACTGAAACGACTCCCTGCCGCTTTCGCGCGCCGCTCGTCCGGTTTGCGCTGCTGTGCGCGTTGCTGTGCGCCGCAGGCGCGCTCCGCACGGCCTCCGCCGCCCCTGTGATTCTGACCGAGGCGACCACCACACGCGCCATCGCCGTTGACACGGTGACGAAACTGCGCGACCCGTTCCCGCTCAACACGCCCGGCTTCACGGTGGGCGCGAACTCGCGCACGCGCGTCACTCTCTTCGTGCTCAACCTCGAACTGCTCGCGGGCGAGGGCGCAAATGCCCTGACCGCCGACGCCGAGGACGGCGCGGGGCGCAAGTATCTGCTCGCGGTCGAGAGCGTGTTGAGCGTCCCCGGTTTCGGCGGGCTGCAACAGGTCGTCGTGCGTCTCGCTGACGACATGGGCGACGTGGGCGATCTGCTCGTGCGGATCAACCTTCACGGCGTGTCGAGCAACCGCGCGCGCATCAGCGTCGGGCACGCGGGCGGCGGTCTGCCCGACGACCCCGGCTCTGTCCCTGCGCCCGCGCCCGCCACCCCGCCCGCGCCCACCCCGACGCCGACGCCCAACCAGTACGGCGCGTCCGTCGCCTCCAACGCAGACACCGTGCGCTTCCTCGAACAGGCCACTTGGGGGGCGACGAACGCGGAGGTCGCGCGCGTGCGTGCTCTGGGTTTCCGCGCCTACTTGAACGAGCAGTTCAACGCGCCCGTGTCGGGCTATCCGAGCCTCCCGCTCTACCCGACCGATCAGGCGCTCGGCTGCCCGGCCGGTGCGACGCAGGCCAACTGCTTGCGCGACAACTATTCGATGTACCCGCTGCAAGTGAAGTTCTTTCAGAACGCGCTCTCGAACGCCGCGCAGTCGGATCAGTTGCGCCAGCGCGTCGCCTTCGCGCTGCATCAGATTTTCGTCGTTTCGGGGCGCGACATCGTCTACCCCGCGTGGATGGCCTACTACCTGCAAATCCTCGACCGCAACGCCTTCGGCAACTACCGCACCATCCTGCAAGAGATGACGCTCAACCCCGCGATGGGCGAATACCTGAACATGCGCGGCAACCTGCGCACGAACCCCAACGAGAACTACGCGCGCGAGATTCTCCAACTTTTCTCCATCGGCACGGACGAACTGAACCTCGACGGCACGCCCAAACTCGACGCGCAGGGGCGGCGCATCCCGTCCTACACGCAGGACACGATCAACAACTTCGCGCGCGACTTCACCGGCTGGAATCTGGCGGCGAATAAAGTGACCACGATCAACGGCCAGCCCGTCAACGTCTTCAACTATCAAGACCCGATGATCGTCTCGCGCGAGCAGAATCACGACACGGCGGCCAAGCAACTGCTCGGCGGTTTCAACCTCGCGCCCAACCAACCTTCGGCGGCCGACCTGAACGCCGCGCTCGACAACATCTTCAACCACCCGAACACCGCGCCCTTCATCTCGAAGCAACTCATCCAGCACCTCGTCACGAGCAACCCCAGCCCCGCTTACGTCGAACGCGTCGCGCGCGTCTTCATTAACGACTGCGACGCGCTCTACCCGGACAACTGCGCGAACACGCGCGGCAATCTGCGCGCGGTCGTCCGCGCCGTCCTGCTCGACCCCGAAGCGCGCGGCGACGTGAAGACCGATCCGAAGTACGGCAAACTGCGCGAGCCGGTGCAACTCCTAACGAACGTCCTGCGCGCCTTCAACGCGACGAGCGACGGCGTGCTCGCCAATCGCTCATCCGGCGGCGACCTGCCCGCCAATCTCGACCAGCCGTTGTTCCTGCCCGCGACCGTCTTCAGTTACTACACGCCGCTTTACGAAGTGCCCGGCACAGGTCTCATCGGCCCCGCGTTCGAGATTCTGTCAACGTCAACGTCTTTGCGCCGCGCGAACACCGTCAACCAACTGCTCTATCAGGGCATCGCCACGGGGGCGAACAACCCGACGGGCACGCAACTCAACTTCGCCGCGTTCGACGCGCTCGCGGGCAACCCGGCGCAACTCATAGACGCGCTCGACGCGCTGCTCATGCACAACACGCTCCCGGCAGACGAGCGCACCGTGGTCACGACCGCCGTCAACAGCATCCCCGCGACGGACGCCAACTTCGCGCGCAAACGGGTTTTGATGGCCGCTTATCTGGTCGCCACTTCGCACCAGTATCAAGTGCAGAGATGAAGAAGTAAGCAGTGAGCGGTAAGCAGTAAACAGTAAAACTGTTTCCAACTGCTCACTGCTCATCGCTCACTAGAAGGAAACGTTATGGCATCTACACGCAGAGACTTCTTACGGCAGACGGGCTGCGCGCTCGTCGGCGGCGCGGCGCTCATGTCGGGCATCGAGGACTTCGGCCTCGTCCACGCGCTCGCACAGGGCGGTGCGGCCGCCACCGACTACAAAGCACTCGTCTGCATCTTCTTCAACGGCGGCAACGACGGCAACAACACCATCGTGCCCGTTGACTCCACGCGCTTCAACGAATACATGAGCGTGCGCGCCGCCGACGGCCTCGCGCTGCCCGCGCCCGGTCTCGCAGGGGGCTTGCTGCCCGTCAACCCGACGAGCGGCGGCGCATACGGCTTGCACCCGTCCATGCCGGAGTTGAAGTCGCTGTTCGACAACCGCCAACTCGCCGTCGTCTCGAACGTCGGGCCGCTCGTCGAACCACTGACGCGCGACACCTATCGCAACGGCAGCGGCAAACGTCCCTCACAACTCTTCTCCCACTCCGATCAGGTCGCGCAGTGGCAGACCTCCGTCTCGAACGACACCAGCGCGACGGGTTGGGGCGGCCGCACGGCCGACCGCGCCGCCCCGCTCAACGGCGGCGCGTCGTTCCCGCAGGTCATCTCCATCGCGGGCACGTCGCTCTTCGCCACCGGCGCGCAGACGCGCCCGCTCGGCATCTCCGACTCGCGCACGTCGCTCGCCTCAGTCCTGCCGGTCAACAACCCGCCGGGCGCGAGCGGTTACACCACGGCGCAGGTGAACGCACGCCGCGCCGCCTTCGACGCCATGCGCGGTTTGGCTTCGGGCGCGACGCTCGTCAAGGCTTCGAGCGACGTGACCGAACAGGCCGTGCAGACCAGTCGCGCACTTGCCAACCCCCCGCCCGGCCTTCCACTTTTGCCCAACTTCCCAGACACGACGCTCGGCTTTCAACTCGAACAGGTGGCGCGTCTCATTCAGTTGCGCGACACGCTCAGCGTCAAACGTCAAATTTTCTTCTGCCAACTCGGCGGCTTCGACACGCACAGCGGCCAGATGGCGGCCAACGGGCAGGGCGCGTTGCTGTCGCAAGTCAGTCAGGCGATGAAGGCTTTCTACGATGCGACCGTGGAACTCGGCGTCCAGAGCAGCGTCACTTCGTTCACGCTCTCCGACTTCGGGCGCACGCTTCAACCTTCGGGCGGCGGCGCGGCGGTCGGCTCGGATCACGGCTGGGGCAACCACCACTTCATCATGGGCGGCGCGGTGCGCGGCGGCGACTTCTACGGCCGCTTCCCCACGCTCGCCGTCGGCGGCCCCGACGACGCCGACACGCGCGGCCGCTGGATACCTTCGACCTCCGTCGAGCAGTACGCCGCCACGCTCGCCGCCTGGTACGGCCTCTCGGCAAGCGACATTCCGCTCGTCTTCCCGTTCATCGGCCGCTTCCCCACGGCGAACCTCGGCTTCATGTCGTGAGGCTGTGAAGCGCGGAACATGCGAAAGATTTACCAACTCAAGTTAGCAGTCGCCGCGCTCTTCCTCTTCGCGGGCGCGGCCTTGCTCGTCACCAACAACTTCACGAACCGCACCGTCCACGCCTTCTCCGCCGGGCCGCCCGCAGGCTACACGCGCGCCCCCGGCGAGGAACCCGACGCCTGCCGCGAATGTCATCTCCCGCAGGACGCGGGCGCGGGCAACATCCGCATCAACGTCCCGCCGACTTATGCCCCCGGCCAGACGTATCAAATCTCCGTCGTCCACACCAACGCCGACCAGACGCGCAAGCGTTGGGGTTTCCAACTCACCGCGCTCGACGACATCAACGTCAAAGCGGGCACGCTCTCGACCTCCGGCGACGGCCTGACGCAGGTGCTCAACAATCAAGGGCCGTTCCCGTCGCGCCAGTACATCGAACACACGTCGCTCGGCAACTTCGACAACCAGACGGGCGGCGCGACGTGGACGTTCAACTGGACTGCGCCCGCCGAAGATGTCGGCCCCGTCACCTTCTACGCCGCCGGGAATCACGCCAACGGCAACGGCAACTCCGATGGCGACGAAATCTATTTCACCTTCGCCACCTCCGCGCCTGCCGCGGCCGACGGCGATTTCAGCATCAACGTCGCGCCCGCGACGCAGACGATTCTCCCCGGCGCGAGCGGCGCATACACCGTCACCGTCACGCCCTCGAACAATTTCACGGGCACGGTCAACCTCAGTCTCGCCGGTCTGCCCGCCGGAGTGAACGCGTCGTTCAACCCGGCGTCCGTCCAGATCACAGACGCGACCGCGCGCAGTTCGACTCTGAACGTCACGGCCGATGCGTCCGCGCCGCTCGGCAATTTCACCCTGACCGTCACCGGCGCGTCCGGCAACTTGCAGCACACCGCGACGGCCGTGCTCGTCACCGGCCCTTCGATGATTGACGCTGGTCTCGGCGTGCGGAAACTATTGGGCGGCTTCAATCAACCGATTGGCCTCGCCGTCATCGGCGCGAACGACTTCTTCGTCCTTGAGAAGGCGACGGGCAAGGTGATTCGCCAACGCCTCGGCACGGCCGGGTCTGGCACGGTGCTCGACCTCGCCGTCAACAGCGCGTCGGAGCGCGGCCTGCTCGGCATCGCGCTGCACCCGCAGTTTCCGTCGAACCCGCGCGTCTATCTCTACTGGACTGAAAGCAGCACGGGCGCGGACACGACCAACACGGACGAAGTGCCGCTCGTCGGCAACCGCGTTGACAGTTTTCTCTGGGACGGCGCGACGCTCACGTTCGAGCGCAATCTGATCAAACTGCGCGCGCTGCAACAGGATGCGGGGCAGCCTTCGCGCGGCAACCACAACGGCGGCATCATCCGCTTCGGCCCCGACGGCAAACTCTACATCGTCATCGGCGACAACGGGCGGCGCGGCCTGTTGCAGAATTTGCCCTTCGGCCCTTCCGTGAATGTGGACGGCCCGACCGTGGCCGACGATCAGTTCGGCGGCCCCGAACCCGACAACGCGCACCTCACGGGCGTCGTCCTGCGTCTCAACGACGACGGCACGACGCCACCCGATAACCCCTTCTTCAACGCCGCGACGAACCTGACGGGCGAGGCCGCCGGCAACGTCAAAAAAGTTTTCGCCTACGGCATCCGCAACAGTTTCGGCATGGCCTTCGACCCCGCCTCCGGCCAACTCTGGACGCAGGAGAACGGCGACGACAGCTTCGACGAGATCAACCGCGTCGTGCCCGCCTTCGACGGCGGCTGGATTCAAACGATGGGGCCTTCCTCGCGCGTCGCCGAATACAAAGCGATTGAACTGAGCCGCAGCGGCGGCCTCCAACAAAACCGTTGGACGCCCGACCGCATCGCCGACTTTCCCTCCGACGCCCGCGCGCGTCTCTTCCGTCTGCCGGGCGCGATCTACACAGAGCCTGAGTTCAGTTGGAAGTACGCGGTCGCGCCCTCTTCGCTCGGCTTCATCCGCGGCCGCGCGCTCGGCGCGCAGAACGAAGGCGCGCTCGTCATCGGCGCATCGCGCACGACGCTCGCGGGCGGCTATCTCTTCCGCTTCAACTTCTCCAGCGAGCGACGCAAGTTCCTCTTCGCAGAGCCACGCCTCGGCGATCTCGTCGCCGACAAC
Organism: Pyrinomonadaceae bacterium; assembly: GCA_030838445.1. Classification (GTDB taxonomy): domain Bacteria; phylum Acidobacteriota; class Blastocatellia; order Pyrinomonadales; family Pyrinomonadaceae; genus JAIVJZ01. Next base: position 5,862 of record JAUZFQ010000112.1, read on the forward strand.
GCAGACAAGTTCGACCTCACCGAAAGCGAGAGCCTTTTGTTCGGCCGCGACTTCGGCATCACCACCGACATCCAGACCGCGCCGGGCGGCAACCTCTACGTCGTCTCGCTCTCGGACGGCGTGGTCTATGAAATCTTCGCCAGGCCGAGCACGCTTCAGTTCGACGCGGCGGCGAGCCGTTGGTCGGAAGGCAAGCTGTCGGCCGACATCACCGTCACTCGCGGCGGCGACACGTCCGGCGCGGTCGCGGTCAACTATCGCACGCTCGACGATCCGGCCGCCGTGCCCTGCGACCCGTCGGCCAGAAAGCCTGACGGCGCGCCCTACCCGCAGGGCACGGCCTACGCGCGTTGCGACTACGCCACCGTCACCGGCACGCTCTCGTTCGCCCCCGGCGAGACGAGTCGCACCTTCAACGTCCCGCTCGTTGACGACGCGCACGACGAAGCAGACGAGACGTTCAGAGTCGAA
>JAUZFQ010000144.1 GCA_030838445.1 Pyrinomonadaceae bacterium
CTACGCGCGCGCCGAGCCGCTCCTCAAACGCTCGCTGGCGATACAGGAGAAGGTCGAGCCGGACAGTTTCTTCGTCGCGCTCACCTTGAACAACCTCGCTTACCTCTACATGGAGACGGGCGACTACGATCAGTCAGAGTCGCTCTTCAAACGCAGCCTCGCCCTGCACGAAAAGATGTTCGGCACTGAGCACGCCTACGTCGGCACGCCGCTGAACAGTCTGGCGATCCTCTACCGGACGAAGGGCGATTACCTGCGCGCCGAACCGATGCTCAAACGCGCGCTCGCCATTCAGGAGAAGACCGTCGGCGCAGATCATCCCGACACGGCCATCGCGCTGACGAGTCTCGCGTTGCTCTACAGCGAGCGCGGCGACAACGAACGCGCTCTGCCGCTGTTGCAGCGTTCGCTCGCCATCCGTGAGAAGGCCGAAGGCGCGGAGAGTTCGAGCGTCGCCGCGGCGCTCAGCAGCATCGCCTACATTCACAACCAGAAGGGCGACCACGCGCGCGCCGTCGAACTTTACCAGCGCGCCCTCGGCATCGTGGAAAAGACGCTCGGCACCGACAGCCCGCTCTACGCCAACGTGCTCAGCAATCTGGCCGTCGCCTATTCCGACCAGCGCGACTTCGCGCGCGCCGAGCCGCTCATCAAGAGAGCGCTGGCGATCAGGGAGAAGACGTTAGGAGCGGATCACCCCGACCTCGCCATCTCGCTCAGCAACCTCGCCTACGTCTATTTCGCGCAGAACGAGTTCGTGCGCGAGGAGCCGCTCTACCGGCGCGCGCTGGCGATCACGGAGAAAGCCTACGGCGCGGATCACCCGAACGTCGGGACGTTCCTCGCCAACCTCGCGACCGTCTACTGGGGACGCGGCGACACCGTGCAGACGCTCTCCATCCTCACCCGCAACGCCGAACTGCGCGAGCGCAATCTCGCGCTCATCCTCACCACCGGCTCCGAAGAACAGAAGCGTCGTTACATGGCGACGCTCCAGAACGAGACCGACGCCACCGTCTCCTTTCACGTCCGCACCGCGCCCACAGATCGCGGCGCGGCCGAACTCGCCCTCACCACCATCCTCAGACGCAAAGGCCGCGTGCTCGACGCCGTGGCCGATCAGATCGGCGCGCTGCGTCGCCGACTCGACCCGCAGGATCGCGTGCTGCTCGATCAACTGTCGGCGTCGCGCTCTGCCCTCGCGCGCCTCCAACTCAAAGGCGTGACGGACGGGACGGAAGCGGCCGCCGCGCGGCGTGCGGAGCAGGCGCGGCTCGAAGCCGAGATCGAACGGTTGGAGTCGGAAGTCAGCACGCGCAGCGCGGTCTTCCGCACACAGGCGCGACCCGCCACGCTCGAAGCCGTGCGGCGTGCGATCCCGGCCGGGGCTGCCCTCGTCGAGTTGGTCTTGTATCGCCCCTACGAACCGAAGACGCTCGGCAAGTCGCGTTTCGGCGCGCCGCGTTACGTGGCCTATGTGTTGACGCCGGAGTCAATCGCGCCGCTCTGGGTCGAACTCGGCGAGACGGCGGTGATTGACCGCGACATCGCGGCGTGGCGGCGCGCGCTGACGAACCCCACCAACCCGGAGGCGACCGCAGCGCGCGGGCGCGAACTCGACGAGCGTCTGATGCGACCCGTGCGAAAGCTCACGGGCGCGGCGCGACACCTCCTGCTCTCGCCCGACGGCGCGCTCAATCTGATCCCCTTCGGCGCGCTCGTGGACGAACAGAACAAGTACCTGTTGGAGACTTACACGATCACTTACCTGACGAGCGGGCGCGACCTGCTGCGCTTGCAGTCGGGCGCGGCGAGCAGGCAGTCGCCCGTCGTCATCGCCAACCCGCGCTTCGGCGGCGTGAGTTCGGCAACGGCCGCGCCACAGGGTCGCACTGGACAATCGCCCGCCGTCGTCGCAGCGTCGTCTGAGTCGCGTCGCTCGGTCGAAATGTCGAACATCAACTTCTCGCCTCTGCCGGGTACGCAGGGTGAAGCGGCGGCACTCAACACCATCCTGCCGGGCGTGACGGTGCTGACGGAAGCGCGCGCGAGCGAGTCCGCGGTCAAGGCCGTCAGCGCGCCGCGCATCCTGCACATCGCGACGCACGGCTTCTTTCTGCCCGACCAGAAACGCGACGACGCGGCCGAGGCCGACGTGCGCGGGCTGGGGCTGGCGGGCGAGGTCGCCCCCGACGCCACAGCGGCGCGCGGCGAGAACCCGCTGCTGCGTTCGGGGCTGGCTTTGGCCGGGGCGAATGAACACGGGGGCGGCGCGTCGGCTGAAGACGGCGTGCTCACCGCCTACGAGGCCGCCGGACTCGATCTGTGGGGCACACAACTCGTCGTGTTGTCGGCGTGCGAGACGGGCGTCGGGGAGATACAGAACGGCGACGGCGTGTACGGCCTGCGACGCGCGCTCGTCCTGGCGGGAAGCGAGACGCAGGTGATGAGTCTGTGGCAGGTTTCGGACGAGGCGACGCGCGATCTGATGATCGCCTATTACCGTCTCTTGCAGTCGGGCGCGCCGCGCGGCGAGGCGCTCCGGCGTGTGCAGTTGGCGATGCTGCACGGCGGGCAGCAGGCGGGCGGAGCGTCCGTTGACAACCGCGGGCTAACCGCGCCACCGAACAACAGCGGCGGCCGCGTCGGCCGCGCCGCGAATTGGAGTCACCCGTTTTACTGGGCGGCCTTCATCCAGTCGGGAGCTTGGCAAGGCATGACTCAAGTGACAAGTGACAAGTGACAAGTGACGAGTGACAAGTTAAAACAGCGACAACATAAAAGGCGTCTCTTCTTCCGCTTTAACTTGTCACTGGTCACTCGTCACTGTAGTTACGGCTTCTTCGCGGGCGGCTCGTCCTCGAAGTCGCCCTCTTCGATGATCTTCACCTCGCTGCCGAAACGCTGGTAGTTGCGGAAGCGGATCTCGTTGCGCGTCTGGTACGTTCGCATCTCGGTGACGTTTCTTTCGACGCGCGGGTCGTAGAAGGTGAACGGCTCGGCCGTGGTGAACACCACTTCGGCGGCGACGGGCAGCAGGTATTTCTTCTCGTTAATCGTCACCCAGTCGAGGTCAACCTCGTTGGCGACCTGTCGGATCGGGAAGCCGGAGTCGTGCTCGGTGGTCACATACTCGACGCGCAGCACGCGGAAGAGTTCGCGGTCAATCCAGACCCGGCCGCGCGCCCCCGACGTGGTGGTGCGCGACCCCTCACCCCTCCCGTAGGTCACGTAGTTGAAATTCTTTTCCTTCTTGACGGTGAAGTTGTAGATCAACGTGCGGCGGCCGCGCAGCGTGTCCGTGTCTGCGGCCTGAAAGTCGGCCTCGAACTCCGGCTTGAAAAGTTTGAGAAGCATGGAGGCGAACTCGCCGGTCGAGGTCGAGCCGCCGACCTGACTGTAGGCGTCGCGCTCGCGCGCCCCTTCACTCGTCGGCAGGCCGTTGACGGCCAGTAGCTTGTACTGTTCGCCGCCCGCGCTCTCGCGGTAACTGGTGGCGACGACGAGTTGATCCTGTTGCTTCCAGTTGTGCGTCTCGCCCTGCGCCGACGAACGCCGCACGAGTTGGCGCACGACGAAATCCGGCAACCCGCCCTCGGCTGCGAGCGTGGCCTTGCGCGCACGCTCCAACACGTCGAGCGCCTCCGCGTCCGTGGGTCGCGCGGTCGCGCCCGAAGGGTTCACGCGTCGCCGCGCGGCCTCTTCGAGCGTGCGGCGCAAGAGCGGGTCGTTGCCGCTCTTGGTGGCGACGACGCCGCGGATGCCGGTCGTCAACTCGAAATCAATGCCGCGCCGCCGAATCTCTTCGATGATCTCATCGCGCTTCTGCGGCTGCGACGGGAGTTGATAGACGAGGCGCACGAGTTCCTGACTCGTCAAAGGTTTCTGCTGCTGCGGCGTCGTCTGCGCCACGGCGCAGTTGACCGAGAGCGCGACGAAGAGCAACGCGCCCGACAGCGTTTGAAAAAATGCGGATGTGAAAATTCGTTGGAGCATAAAAGCGATTGTTATGTGTCAGTAGTCAGTTGTCAGTTGTCAGTTGTTCGTGCCGCATGAAGCGAGTCGCTAAAGATTGAACCGAGCAACTACGAACACGGAACAAAGAACAACGGACAACTGACAATTGCCTGACTACTGACAAAATTTCCCTATCGCCCGCGCGAGAATTTCGACGCACGCTTCGAGTTCGGCTGTGGGCACGAACTCGCCTGTGCGGTGCGCGGTGCGGATGCTGCCGGGGCCGAAGACGACCGCCTGCGCGCCCATCGCGGTCAACTGCGGGGCTTCCGTGCCGAAGGCCACCGTGCCCGCGTCTTTGCCGGTCAGGCTCTCTAACTCGCGGACGAGCGGCGAATCGGCGTCCGTCTCCGACGCTTCATCCAGCCGCAAAACTTCGATGTGGCAATCGAAGTCAGGCTCGGCGGCGCGCAACTTTTCGACCTCGGATTGGATGAGTTCAACGGCGTGCGACGCTGCCTGACCGGGGACGGGTCGCCATTCGAGCGTGAAGCGACATTCGCCCGCGATGATGTTTTTGGCCGTGCCGCCGCGGATCACGCCGACGTTCAAAGTCGTGTAAGGCGGGTCGAACGCGGCGTGCGGCGCGTCTTGTAACGCCTCGGCCACGCGCTCGATGCGCGCGATGAGCCGCGCCGCGCGGAAGATGGCCGACGCGCCGAGCGCGGGATACGCGCTGTGCCCCTCGCGCCCGCCGACGCGCACCTCCGCCAGACAATAACCCTTCCCCGCGCGCATCGGTTGCAGCGAAGTCGGCTCGCCCACGACGGCGTAACGCGCCGCGAACGCGCCCGACTCCGCGAGTCGTTTCGCGCCGAGGCAGCCGACCTCCTCGTCCGCCGTGAAGACGAGCGCAAGCGGTCGCCGGAGACTTGCCAACTCGATCTGCCCGACGGCCGTCAGCGCGGCGGCGATAAACCCCTTCGTGTCGCACGCGCCGCGCCCGTAAAGTTTACCCTCACGCTCCGTCAGCGCGAGCGCCTCCGCCCACGCCGCATCATAAGGCACTGTGTCCGTGTGCCCGACGAGCGCGAGTTCAACTCGCATCTTGTCCGCATTAACACTTGGCGGGACGCACACCAGGTTAAACTTCTTAACGCCCGCCTCGTCCGTGTACGGGAACATGCGCGCGCACAGGCCCATACTTTCGGCGCGCGCGGCGAGGTAGGAAACGATCTCCACATTAGAGCGCGCCGAAACCGAGTCGAGGCTGACGAGTTCGGCGAGTGTCTGTTCAACCTTCATGTCGCATTACTTCCGGCCGTCGCCGTTTCGCTCTCTCGTCACGATCTCTACGAGGCCGGTGACGATCTTGGTCAGGTGTGAAAGATCGTTCTGCGTCTGCGCCATCGCCTGCTGGGTATGGAATTGTGCGTCGCCGATCTCCCTAACTGTATCGGCTAATTTAATCACTTGACCTTGCAGCTTTTCGTGGTTCACGTCAATCCGTTCGAGATCAATCTGGAAGCGTTCCTGACGCTCTCGAAGTTGTTCCTGCTGTACTTGAAATTTTTCATTCCACTCACGGAACTTCTCATGTTGCTCCGTAAAAGCCTCTTGGCGTTGCATCATGTATTCGAGAATTCTCTGCATCTCTTCGTTCGTCATGGCTTTACTCCTGACTTCGTGAGGTTGGCGCGCGGGCATTTATCGCCACAGCCTGCGCTGTAAATTTGTGAAGCGTTCGATGATCTCATCTTGTGTCCGGTGGTGTCCATCTTCGACGACGCGGCGGCCGCCGATGACCACATCGCGGACGGCGGTGCGCGCGAGCGAGAAGACGACGGCGGGCAGTAGATCGGCCGCGCTTGCCCCGGCGATTGAAGGGTCGTCGAGCGCGACGGTGAAGAAATCTGCGGGGCGTCCGGCTGCGAGCGCGCTGCCGTCGCCGTCGGTAAACGCGCCGCGGGTAGTTGCGCCGAAGACGTTCGCGCCGATGCCAACAGCGCCATTCGTGGTGGCGCAGTCGAAGAGGCGCGCGGCGAGTGTGGCGAGGTCATTCGCGTCGTCGTCATCCGAGTCGCGGGCGGCGCGTTCGTGCGTGGCGTTCGTTACGGGCGCGAGCACGGCGCGTTCGAGTTTTTGTAGGCGGAGGTGGTATTCGAGTTCGCGCGCGTCTTCGAGGAGATCAATCTGCGTGTGGCTGTCCGTGCCGAGCGAGACGCGGACGCCCGCGTTGAGCAAGAGGTCGGCGGGGACGATGCCGTCGCCGAGGTTGCGCTCGGTGGTCGGGCAGGCGCAGACGTGCGCGCGCGCGGCGGCGAGCGCACGCACCTCTTGCGGCGTGATGTGGACGGCGTGGACGGCGGTGAAGCGTTCGTCGAGCAGACCTTCGTCGGCGAGCAGCGCGACGGGCGTGCGACCGTGCTCTTCGGTGCAGGCGGCGACCTCTGCGGGTTGCTCCGCGACGTGCATGTGGACGGGCATGCCTTGAGCGGCGGCGAACGCGCACACCTCGCGCAGGTACGGCAGCGGCACGGCGCGCACGCTGTGCGGCGCGACGCCGACCCACGCGCGTGACAACGCTGCATCATTCGCGCGCGACAACGCTGCACCTTCCGCGCGCGACGCCATGTCGTCTACGCTTCCGGCCGCAACGTCTGGTCGTGCGTTAACGTCGGCAGACGCGTCGGCCTCGACGTGCGCGGCGCGGGCGAGATCGCTTCGGAGAGTTTCGGTCTGCTTGAGAAACGCTTCGGGGTCGGGTTCGATGAAGCGCGCCTGTCTCGCGTCGGGCGGCTTCTGCCAGCCCGCGCGCGCGTAAGCGACGCGAAGGAGCGCGATGCGTAGTCCGACGTCTGTTGCGGCGCGGACGACTTGCTTCGCCAGTTCGTTCGGGTCGGCGTAGCGCGCGCCGTCGGGGGCGTGGTGCAGGTAGTGAAACTCGCCGACGGCCGTGATGCCGCCCGCGGCCATTTCGAGGAAGGCCATGCGTGAGGCGTCGTAAATGTCTTCGGGGGTGAGGCGCGTCGCGGCGGCGTACATCATCTCGCGCCACGTCCAGAAAGAATCGTGCGCGGCCGAGCGGCGTTCGGTGCGCCCGCGGATGACGCGTTGGAAGGCGTGCGAGTGTGCGTTGACGAGGCCGGGCAGCAGCGCGCGGCCTTTGAGTCTGACGACGCGCGACGGGGCGAGACTATCGTAGTCTCGCGTGAGTCGCGTGATGCGACCCGCGCCGTCTGTGATGAGGGCGAGGCCGCTTTCAAATCGCCCGCCCGCGTAGACGCAATCGGGCAGCCACGCCGTCTGAGATGTCTGATGATCGTCTGGCAAGAGTGTTTTTAATCGCCGCGCTTAATCGTCCGCAGCGCGTGCCGTCATGAAAAAGCAGCCCGCCGTCAACAGAAACGTGAACCCGTGAGCGTCGCTTTCGCGCATCAAATTTTCGACGCCGGAAGTTTGAACTCCGCGTCGTGAGCATACAACACGAGGGCGAGGGGGAAGAAATTGTCAGTCGTCCGTAGTCAGTTGTCCGTTGTTTCATCTGTTGAGTAAGCTGAGCGTTTCATCCTCTAGCCCGCCGCCCGTGAGCCACGATCAACTGACAACTGGCAACGGACGACTGACCGATTAGCCGCATCTAAAGATTTATGAATACGACAGTCGGCAATTTAAGAACATATGCGGGGTTTGCGCGGCGGTTCGGGCGGCGTTTTGTGGAGGAGCGTGTGCGTGAGCGGCGCGTGCCCATCGCGCCCGCGCCGCATCGCCCGCGCCTCGCGGAGTGGCGCGACGACCGCCTGACCGTGGCGTGGCTCGGCCACTCGACGGTGCTCATCAATTTTTACGGGACGTGGCTCGTGACCGACCCGGCCTTGCGCCAGCGCGTCGGCGTGCGCGTCCCCGGCGTCTTGACGTTCGGGCCGCGACGGCTCGTACAGCCCGCGCTCGCGGCCGGAGAGTTGCCCGCGCTCGACGCCGTGCTCGTCTCGCACGCGCACATGGATCACTGCGACACGGGCACGCTCGCCAGACTGCCGCGCTCGACGCGTGCCGTCGTGCAGCGCGCGAACGGCGACCTCGTGCGTCGCTTCCGGCGCGTGGACGAGTTGGCGTGGGGAGAGTCGGTCGAAGTTGACGGCGCGCGCGTCGAGTCAATCGAGGTGAGCCACTGGGGCGCGCGCAAACTGACGGACAGCCAGCGCGGCTACGGCGGCTTCCTGATCGAAAAGCACGGGCGCGCGATAGTCTTCGGCGGCGACACGGCGGACACACGCGCGTTCGCGCGTCTCAGGTCGCGCGCCAACGTCGTGCTCGCGATGATGCCGATTGGAGCTTATGACCCGTACATTCACGCGCACGCCAACCCCGAACAGTCCTGGCGGATGGCGCGCGAGATGGGCGCGACCTACATCCTGCCCATGCACCACTCGACTTTCCGTTTGAGCCGCGAACCGGTCGGCGAACCCGTCGAGCGACTGCTCGCCGTCGCCGGTCGCGAAGGCTGGCGCGTGGCGTTGACGGAGATCGGGCAGACGTGGAGTTTGCCGGAGGACTGACGGGGAAAGAAACGGTGAATGATGAACGCGGAATGATGGATCGGAAAATGATCGTTATCACTAGTCAGTAGTCAGTTGTCCGTTGCATGTGATCATCACGCGAATTACTAAAGACGTGTTTGAACAACTGACCACTGACAAGGGACAACTGACAGTCTCTCAGTCATCGTTCCGCGCTCATCACTCTTCTCTCCACGGTTAGGCCAGCGCGCGGCGGAAGAGTTGGATCATGTCGGCGAAGGCGGCGTCGGTCGCTTCGGGGTCGTAGCGCGCGCCCTCGTCGCGCATGAAGGCGTGCTCGGCCGGGTAGAGTTTGAAAGAGTAATTGACGTTCGCTGCTTTGAGCGCGCGCTCGATCTTGTCGCGGCCTTCGGCGGGGACGTGCGGGTCGAGCGTGCCGAAGACCAACAGCAACTCGCCGCGAATTTCGTGGGCGCGTTCGAGCGAGCGGGCGTCGGCGTCTTGGCCTAGCTTGCCGTTGTGGATGCCCGTGCCGTAGAAGCAGGTGGTGGCGCGCACGTCAGGTTGCAGGGCGGCGCGGAAGGCGAGGTGTCCGCCGAGGCAGAACCCGGCCGCGCCGAGACGGCCTTGGGCGACGCGCGGGTGCGCGGCGAGATAGTCGAGCGCGGCGCGGCAGTCGGCGTCGAAGTCGGCGACGGGAGTTTTGGCCGCGCCTTCGAGTCCGCGCGTGCGCCCCTCGTCGTCGAAGGCGATGGCCGTGCCGGGCGGTTCGTGGCGATGATAAATTTCGGGCGCGGCGACGACGAAGCCGTAGCCCGCGAGTCGCGCCGTGGCGCGCAGCATCGCCCCGGTCAGTTGGAAGATGTCGGAGTAGAAAACCACGCCGGGATAGACGCCCTCCGGCTTCGGCGCGGCGACACACAAACGCATCGGGCTGCCGTCAACTTCCACCTCAACATACTCGGTCGTGATGATCATAAACTCTCCTCTGATTCACACTCACCCTTAATCGCGCAGGTCGGCGGTGTCTCTGAACTGCGGCGGGCGGCGGTGCCGGGTGGCCTGCTCGTAGGCGTAGGCCAGCCGGATGAGCACGGGTTCGCTGTAGGCGCGGCCGAAGAAGGAGATGCCGACGGGGAGGCCGTAGACGTAGCCTGCCGGGACGTTGATGTTCGGATAACCGGCGACCGCCGCGGGCGTGGAACTGCCGCCGGAGAAGTGATCGCCGTTGACGAGATCAGTCGTCCACGGCGGGCCGCCGGTGGGCGCGACGATGGCGTCGAGGCGGTGCTTGTTCATCACGGCGTCAATGCCTCCGGCGCGCGAGAGGCGGTGATTCTTGGCGAGCGCGGCGAGGTAGGCTTTATCCGTGAGCGCGCCTTTCGCCTGCGCCTTGAGAAAAATCTCCTGCCCGAAGTAGGGCATCTCGCGTTCGCGGTTGCGCTCGTTGAACTCGATCAGTTCCTTGAGCGAACGCGGCACGCCCGCGCCGCGCTCCGCGAGATACTTATTGAGGTCGGCCTTGAACTCGTAGAGCAAGACTTCAAACTCCGAGTCGTCGTACTTGCCGTGCGACGGCAGATCGGCCGGGTCAACCACGGTCGCGCCCGCGCGCTTGATGGCGTCGAGCGCGTCGGTCAGCAACTTGTCAACGCGGTCGCTGAAGCCGAAGAACTTGCGCGCCACGCCGATGCGCGCGCCGCGAAGTCCGGCGGGGTTGAGAAAGCGCGTGTAGTCTGCGTGCGCTTTGCCGCGCGAGGTTTGCGTCGCGCGGTCGCGCGGGTCAACGCCGGTGAGCGCGCCGAGCAGCAGGCAGGCGTCGGCAAGGTTGCGCGCCATCGGCCCGGCCGTGTCCTGACTGTGCGAGATGGGGATGATGCCGGAGCGGCTGACGAGGCCGAGCGTGGGCTTGATGCCGACGAGCGAACTCGCCGACGAGGGACAGACGATTGAGCCGTCCGTCTCCGTGCCGACGGCGGCGGCGGCGAAGTTGGCGGCGACCGCCACGCCCGAACCGGAACTCGAACCGCACGGGTTGCGATCCACGGCGTAAGGATTGCGAGTCTGCCCGCCGCGCCCGCTCCAACCGCTCGTCGAATGGGTCGAACGAAAGTTCGCCCACTCGCTTAAGTTCGTCTTGCCCAGGAGCACTGCGCCCGCTTCGCGCAGACGCGCGGCGACGAAGGCATCGCGCGGCGCGTGTGTTCCGGCGAGGGCGAGCGAACCGGCGGTGGTCTGCATGCGGTCGGCCGTGTCAATGTTGTCTTTGACGAGGACGGGGACGCCGTGCAGGGGCGAGCGCACGCGCCCGTCTTTGCGCTCGCGGTCGAGCGCGGCGGCGATGGAGAGCGCGTCCGGGTTGAGTTCGATGACGGAGTTGAGTGCGGGGCCTTTGCGGTCGTACTTTTCGATCCGCTCGACGTACTTCTCCGCCAACTCGCGCGCCGACCACTTCCCGCCGCGCATCCCTTCCTGCAACCCGGCGATGGTCGCCTCTTCGAGTTCGTCCGCACTCGACGCTGTAGACGCGAAGGCCGAGAACTCCCCGGTCGTGCGCGCCAGCGCGGCGGCGACGCCGACCGTCAGACCCGCGCCGATAAACTTTCTCCGGTTCAGTTCAAAGTTGCGATCCTCTTCTTCACGATGGCTCAAGGCTCTCTCCTCACGGCGACGCCGGACGCGCGCTTATCTCTAGTCAAAAATTGAATTGGCCGATGCAGCTTGAAGGCGGCTGTCTGCCGTAGACGGCGGTGGTGCGTCCGAGAATATATCCGCAGACGCGGACGCACCGCAACCGGCTCTGCGCGCACGCCGCACCGCCGCCCTGCAACGCGTGGCAACTGACCCGCACGGCGTCGCAACTAACGTGCGACAGATACGATGCGCTTTGCTTCGACGCCACCCGGCGCGTCTCCAACTCGCATCAACGCGCCCGACGCGCCAACCCTCGCGCCTGAGAATCTTGACAACCGACGGGGCGTGCCATACTTTGAGCGCGACCACCGGAACGTCCGCGCGAATCGCCAACGCCCGCGCGCGAACTCAATCCGCAAGTCTCCACGGCCGCGTCGTTCTATCAACATGAAAGCCGTGAATGGTGAATAGTAAATGGTGAATAGTAAGAACAGGTTTTCACCATTCACTATTTACCATTTGCCATTCACCATCAAAAGGATCAACGAACATGAAACTGAGACTTTGCTGTCTGGCTCTCGCGCTGTTCGCGTTAGCCCCGGCGACTCTGGCCGACATCTCCGCGCCTGAACCCAAGCCGACCCCGACGCCGCAAAAAGTTCGCCGCGCCGCGTCGCTGCCCGCCGCGCGCATGTTGATCGAGTCGCGCAAGGATGCGACGGAAGCGCGCCTGCAAATTCCGCAAAACGTCCTGCGCCAACTGCGCGCCGAGTTGGAACGTGAAGACGCGTCCGGCGCGTCGTCGTCGGCGACGGCGACCGATTGGCTGCGCCCGACGCAGACCATCGTCGCGGGCGTCTTCCTCTCGCTGTCGCTCGCCTTCGCCGGAGTCTTCGTCGCGCGCACGCGCTCGCGGGTCGCGCGGCAGGCGGCGGCCGTCGCTCTCTTCGTCTTCGCAGCCTCCGGCGCGCTCGCGTTCAAGACGCTCGCCAACGCACGCCCGCCCGAACCGCGCCTACTCGACGCCGGTTCGCTCAGGCGCGCCACGACGCCGGACGCGGAACTCAACGGCGTGATCCGCGTGGAGGTCGTAGACGATCCCAACGTGTTCAAGTTGATCGTCCCGGCGAACACGGCGGCGGGCACGGAGTAAACGGAGTGGAACGCGCGGCGGACATCGGGAGATTCGAGTTGCGCGCGGGCGCGTCGTCATCATTGCGCGGCGCGTCGTCATCGGGCGCGGGGCGGGGCGCGTCGGCGTTCGCGCTCGTGTGGCTGGCGGTCGTCGCGGCGTCGGCGCTCTTCGCGGGCTGGATGCCTTTGCGCTTCTCCATCGTCACGGTCTTCCTGTTCGCCGGGCCGCACAACTGGTTCGAGTTGCGTTATTTTCTCGCGCGCCTGCCCGCGCGTCTGGGGCGTTCGCGCAACTTTTTTTATGCGGCCTTCGCGGGCGTCGCGTTCCTGCTCGCGACTTACGCCGCGCTGCCGCTGCTGGCGCACGCTTTTCTGTGGGGCGGCGACGCGTGGACGATGGCGACGGGCGTCTGGAACAGCCTGCTCGTCTTGTGGGTCGCCGCGCTCGTGTGGATGCGCGGGCGACAGTCTTCGCGCCGCGACTGGTCTTGGAGTTTCGCCGTCGCCTTCGCGCTCGTCGGTGTGAACTGGCTCGCGCCGCAAATGTTCAGCCTCGGCCTCGTCTACCTGCACCCGCTCGTCGCGCTCTGGTTTCTCGACCGCCAACTGCGTCGCACGCGCCCACACTGGCGACGCGCTTACCACCTCTGCCTCGCCGCGCTGCCGTTCGCCGTCGGCCTGCTCTGGTGGCAACTGTCCGACGCGCCCGCGCTTGTCGCTGCGACCGGCGATGGCGACGCGCTCGCGCTGCGCATCACGCGTCACGCCGGGTCGGAAATTTTGCAGGGCGTCTCAAGCCACCTGCTCGTTACGACGCACGTCTTCCTCGAAACGATTCACTACGGCGTGTGGCTGCTGGCCTTGCCGCTCGTCGGCGTGCGAAGCGGCCGTAGTGACGCGCCGTGGCGGATCGAGACGTTGCCGCTCGCGCGTCACACGCGGCGCGGGTGGCCGCGCGTGATCCGCGTGCTGCTCGTTGTGGCGGCGGCCTGCGTCGTCGTGCTCTGGCTCGCCTTTCTGGCCGACTATCCCACGACGCGCGATCTCTACTTCACGCTTGCGATGGCGCACGTCCTCGCCGAAGCGCCGTTCCTGCTGCGGATGTTGTAAACGGTGGACGCGCGCGCCCTTCAACTCTGGTGGTTTCTCCCGGTCGGCTATCTCTTGACCGTCGCCGTGGAGACGCCCGTGCTGCTCGTCTGCCTCTCCGCGCGCCACCCTGCGCGCCGCAAATTCCTCTCCGGCCTGTGGCTGACCGCCTGCACCTATCCTGTCGTCGTACTCGTGCTGCCGCTACTCTTCCAGAGTTCGTCGCGGTTCGCTTACCTCGTTACGGCCGAGACGTTCGCGCCCGTCGCCGAGTGCGCGCTCTTCTGGGCGGCGTTCGGCGAACGAGACGAACTGGGGCGCGCTTCGATGTGGCGCGACTTCGCCGCGATCACGGCGGCGAACCTCGCGTCGTTCGCGCTCGGCGAATTGCTGAATGTGTACGGGTGGTTCGGCGTGGTAAGTTAGCGCGTCGAAAGTCGCTCTAGGCCATATCAGTCTGAATTGACGTGGCGTTGCCGGTCGTCGCGCGTGCGGCTTTGCGTCTGCGGCGCACAAAAAATATGATGAGCGACGCGAGGCACGCGCTGGCGAACAGCGTCACCGACAGCGCGGCCAGCACCAGCATGAGCGATTCTTTGCCCGGAGGCGTCGGCGGGGCTAGGTCGAATAAGAGAAACATCTTTCGATCTCCTTCCGAAGTTAATCACCGTCCTTGCTCTACCGTGAAATATGCGGCGGCGGGGCGAAACAGTCAAGGGACGCGCGCGCTCTGCGAACATGATGTGACGGCGAAGACATTACGTCGGAGGACATGACACGATGAAACTAGCGCAGACGATATTGACGTTCGTACTGGCGGCCACGCTCGCCCCTCTCGCGTGCGCGCAGCAGACGACGAACGCGAAGCAGACGACGGTGAACGCAAAGCAGCCGCAGCAACAGCAGTCGCCCGATACCATCTCGACGCGCGAGATGGATCGCATCAACTGGATGGAGTTTCGCGAACACGTCCCCACGCGCATCCAGACGGTGTTCTTGCCGACGGGGACGCTAGAGCCGCACGGCGTCGCCAACAACGGCGCGGACAACACTGCGCCGCTCGCCATCGCACGCCGCATCGCACGCCGCACCAACGCCTTGATCGCGCCCGTCCTGCCCTACGGGATGACGGGCAGCATGGAAGCCTACCCCGGCGCGTTCCAGATCACGGAAGCGGCCTATCGCCCGTTCGTCAAGCAGATTCTCGAAGGGTTGGCGAAGAACGGCTTTCGCAACATCATCATCCTCAACGGCCACGGCGGCGGGCAGACGGCCGTGCTCAACGCGGTCGCGGCCGAAGTCGCGTCCGAGCGCAAGGTGCGCACGCTCGTCGTCAACTGGTGGTCTTATGCCTCGGACGTGACGAAGCAAGTGTTCGGCGAAGACGGCGGCCACGCCGGTTGGAACGAGACGGCCTTCGTGCAGGCGATTGACCCGACGCTCGTCCACCCCGACCGCTACAAGGACGACCTCGCCACCGCCTACCCCGCGCCGGGCACCTGGTCGGCCGTGCCGTTCCCCTCTTCCATCGGCCTCTACCAGCCGGGGCAGGGCTACCCGAAATTCGACCAGCAGAAGGCCGACGAGTATTTCGCCAAAGTGACGGACAAGATCGCCGCCCTCGTCAACGACGTCGTGCGCAAGTGGGACATGGCCGGATTATAAAAACGTCAGTTGTCCGTGGTCAGTTATCAGTTGCTTGTGCTGCGTCGGCTGAGTCGCTAAAGATTAAATAGATCAACTACGAACAAAGAACAACGGACAACTGACCACGGACAACTGACAGCAATTCTATGAGACTGATCATCACCGAGAAACCTTCGATGGGGCGCGACGTGGCGGCCGCGCTCGGCGCGACGCGGCGCGGCGAGGGCTACCTCGAAGGCAAAGACGACATCATCACGTGGTGCGTCGGGCATCTGGTCGAACTCGACGACCCGGAAGAATACGACCCGAAGTTGAAATCGTGGCGCATGGAGACGCTGCCGATCATCCCCGAAGAGTTCAAGTATCACGCGTCGGAGCGGACGCTCGATCAATTCAAAGTGATCAAGTCGCTGCTCGGCCGCGACGACGTGACGACGGTGGTCAACGCGGCCGACGCGGGGCGCGAGGGTGAGTTGATCTTCGACCTCGTCTACACGCTCGCGCGCTCGCGCAAACCCGTCGAACGCCTCTGGATTTCGTCTCTCACGCGCGACGAGATCATCGCGGGCTTCAACCGGCTCAAGCCCGCTGCTGAATACACGGGCTTGCGCGATTCGGCGCGCTCGCGGCAACAGGCCGACTGGCTCGTCGGGTTGAACGCCACGCGCGCGCAGACCATCAAGGCGCGCGGTGCGGGGCACGACGGCGTGTACTCGCTGGGGCGCGTGCAGACGCCGACGCTCGCGCTCATCGTCGGGCGCGACGAGGAGATCGCGAATTTCGTCCCGACGAATTACTACGAGGTGGTCGCCGATTTTAAGTCGGCGGCGGGCGCGTATCGCGGCACCTGGTTCAACAAGCAGGGGAGTCGTTTCGATCACAAGGACGCGGCCGAGGCCGTCGTCTTCAAAGTGCAGGGCAAGGCGGGTGCGGTCGAGAAGGTCGAGAAGAAGGCGTCGAAAGAGCGCGCGCCGCTCTTGTACGATCTGACGGCCTTGCAGCGCTCCGCGAACGCCCGCTACAGTTTCTCCGCCGCGCGCACGCTCGAACTCGCGCAGACGCTCTACGAGAAGAAGTTCATCACCTACCCGCGCACCTCTTCGCGCCACCTCTCCGCGGCCGTCAATCAGGAACTCAAGGGGCACGTCGAGGCGGCGGGCGTCGGGCCTTACGTGAAGTTCATCGAGACGATTCTCGCGAAGGGCACGCCGAAGTTGACGAGCCGCCACGTGGACGACAAGAAGGTGACGGATCACCACGCCGTCATCCCGACGAAGCAACGCGTCGAGCCGAACGCTTTGCAACCGGACGAGAAGCGCATCTACGATCTCGTCGCGCGCCGTTTCCTCGCGGCCTTCTACCCCGACACTGAGCTTGAGCGCACGACGATCATCACGGCGGTCGTGGGCGAGCAGTTCATCACGCGCGGGACGGTGGTGCTCAAGGCGGGCTGGCGCGAAGTTGACCCGCCGGGCAGGGAAGACCGGAAGAAGTCGGACGGCGAAGACGAAGCGGAGGACGCGGAGTTGCCGCCGGTGAAAGCGAAAGAGGCTGTGGAGACGGTGAACGTCGAAGCGGTGGCGAAGCAGACGAAAGCGCCGCCGCGTTATTCGGAGTCGAGCCTGCTCGGCGCGATGGAGACGGCGGGCAAAAAAGTTGAGGACGAAGAGTTGCGCCTCGCGATGAAGGATTCGGGTTTAGGCACGCCCGCCACGCGCGCCGCCGTGATTGAGACGCTCCTCAAGCGTGAGTACATCACGCGCGACAAGAAATCGCTGACGGCGACGCCGAAGGGCATCGCCGTGATCAAGCTGCTGCCTTCACAGCTTCTCAAGTCGGCCGAACTGACGGGCAGTTGGGAGCAGAAGTTGGCGCGGATGGCGCGCGGCGAGTACGCGCGCGATGCGTTCATGGGCGAAGTGAAGGTGATGGTGACGGAACTCGTCGGGCAGATCGCTGCGGCGGAGATGGAGCGCGCTGTGGCGGGCGAGAACGGCGCGTCGAAGCGAACGCAACAGCCGCGCCCCGAAGACGCGGTTGATTGCCCGAAGTGCAAGTTGGAAGAACGGGCGGGTTTCCTCGTCGAACGCGTGAGCGCGGCGGGAAAGTTTCTCGTCTGCTCCGAGGGGCGCGACGCGTGCGGCTTCATCAGCGACGCGCCGAAGAACGCCAAGCAGCGCAAGTTGATGTTGA
The DNA here is from genome assembly GCA_030838445.1 of Pyrinomonadaceae bacterium. Taxonomy (GTDB): domain Bacteria; phylum Acidobacteriota; class Blastocatellia; order Pyrinomonadales; family Pyrinomonadaceae; genus JAIVJZ01. Next base: position 17,175 of record JAUZFQ010000144.1, read on the forward strand.
CGACGAAGTGCGACGCGTGCGGCTCGGCGATGCGCCTGCGCGTGCCGAAGGAGAAGACGAAGCGCGCTTCGCTGTCGTGCGCGCGTTACCCTGAGTGTCGCGGCGTGCGCTGGTTCGACGACAAGGGCGCGCTCGAAGACGCGAAGCCCGCGCCGGAGCCGGGCGAGCCGTGCAAGGAATGCGGCGCGCCGACCGTGAAGCGCGGCCCATTCAAAAACGACAGCTACTTCTGGGGTTGCACGCGTTGGAAGAGCGACAAGAGCGGCTGCAATGCCGCGCCCGTCTGGTTGAACGAGACGCGCGCGGGCGACGGCGCGGCGCAGGCGAAGGGCGTGACGATGGCGTCGTCGGCCGCGAAGGGCGAGACGGGGCCGCCGTGCCCGGAGTGCGAGACGCCGACCGTGAAGCGCGGGCCGTCGAGCGGCGGCAGTTATTTCTGGTCCTGCCCGAAGTGGCGCAGCAACGGCACGGGCTGCAACTCGAAACCGATCTGGATCAACGAAGCGCGGGCATGAAAGGGCTTTAGTTTTCGTATGACGAACGAGTTGAAATTTTTGAAACTGCACCCGGCGGCGACGTTGCCGACGCGCGGCAGCGAGCACGCCGCGGGACTCGACCTCTACGCGCTCGAAGACGTGACGCTTGAAGCGGGCGGCGGCCGGGCAATGGTGCGGACGGGCTTGTCGGTCGCCATCCCGCGCGGTTTCTACGGGCGCGTCGCGCCGCGTTCCGGCCTCGCCGTCAAGCACGGTCTGGACGTGCTGGCCGGAGTCATTGACAGCGACTACCGTGGCGAACTCCTGTGCGCGCTCGTTAACCACGGGCGCGAGTCTCTGACGCTCGAAGCGGGGCAACGCGTCGCGCAGTTGATCGTCGAAGCGATCATCACGCCCGCGCCCGCGTGGGCTGACGCGCTCGACGAGACCGCGCGCGGCGCGGGCGGCTTCGGCAGCACCGGCCGCGGCTAGGTTGAAATGACGACGCTATTACGTCTTTACAAAACAAGGATCAGGCGGAAGGACGAAGGACAGGCGAAGTGTGAAAGGTGATCGATGAAACGAAGCCGCAGCGGGCTTCCGTTTCATCCCTCATCCCTCATCCTTCATCCCTCAATTATATGCCCCAGCCAATCAACGAAAACATGAAAGCCCTCGTCATCGACGACGAGCACGTCATCCGCGCCAACGTGGCCGAGGTGTTGCGCGAGGACGGCTGGGCTGTGAGTGAGGCCGAGTCGGCGGAGCACGCGTTCAACCTGCTCAGCCGCGAGACGTGGGCACTCGTCTTCTGCGACGTGAAGCTCGGCGGCGACGGCGGCCACGACGGGTTCGCCGTCCTCCGCCGCTTCACCGACGAACAGCCGCAGGCGCAGATCGTCTTGATGACCGGACACGGCTCGGCCGTCGGCGCGCTCGACGCCGTGGCCTCCGGCGCGTACGACTATTTGATGAAGCCGTTCGATAACGACGAGGTGCTCGCCATCTCGCAGGCCGTCAGGAACGGCATCGAGAAGCGCGCGCGCCAGAACACGACGGGCGATCTGCTGCCGCCCGTCTATACGTCGGACATCGATCTGGTCGGGCAGAGCGCGGCGTTCGTCGAGATGATGAAACTCGTCGGGCGCGTGGCGGGGACGAATCTGCCGGTGCTGATCACGGGC
>JAUZFQ010000166.1 GCA_030838445.1 Pyrinomonadaceae bacterium
GCGGCGAAACCGCCCGCGCCGTCGCCCAGCAACACCGACACGTTGTTGGCGTCTTGGTTGGCGGCGACGAGGTCTTGCTTCCCGTCGTTATTAAAGTCGCCCACCGCCACCGATTGAGGGCTGCTACCGACGACGAAATTTGCCGGGGCCGCGAAGCCGACGGGGTTGCACGTGGCGGGCGTCGTCACCGTCAGCGTAAACGTCTTCGTCGTCGACAGCCCACCACTATCAAACGCCGTCACCGTCACCGTGTAAGTGCCCGCCGGATGCGCGTCCGTCACGCGCACGACGCCCGTCGTCGGATTGCCTTCCAGCTTGCCTTTGAAGTTGGTGGAGGTGGAGACGTTGAGGCGCGCCGTGTTGGTGGGCGCGGCGTCGGGCGTGACGGTCGCGTTCGCGCTCAACGCGATGGACGCGTTGGCGTAGTTGCCGAGCGTCGGGCTGGGGCTGCCGCCGGAGAAGCAGGGCGAGAACTCGGACGTGTTGCCGTTCGGGTCGGTGGCAGTGGCGGTGATGAACTGCCCGGCGCTCGTCGCGCTCGCGAGCGTCGGGTTGAACGCGGCGTTGCCGGAAGCGTCGGTGGTGACGGAAGTCGAGCCAAGGAACGTCTGGCCTTCGCCGTTGCCCGACGCGTCGCAGGAAGAGTTGGAGAAGAATTCGACGTCGAAGGTTGTAGAGGCCGTCGAGTTGAGCGTGCCCGCGACGGCCGTTGACGCGCCGGGCGTGAATGAGTTGATGAGCGGGAAATTTTGCAGCGTGTTCGCGCCCGTGTCCGGATCATTCGCGTCGTTCGGCGTGACGCCTGCCGCGCCGAGGTTGAGGCCGAGCGCGGTGTTCGAGTGGATCGAGTTGCCGCTGACGCGATTGCGCGTGACGTTGTTGGCGACGCTGACGCCGTTCGTGCCGTTGAAGGCGATGCGGTTGGCCGCGCCCGCCGCCGTGCCGCCGATGGTGTTGTTGGCGTTGGCCGGGTTGAAGGTGTTGATTTCGACGCCGTTCGTGCCGTTGCCGAGCGCGCTCGTGCCGTCGGCCTGCGTGCCGATGAAGTTGCCCTGCACGGTGTTCAAGTTTGCGCCCGCGCTGATGCCGTTGTCGTTGCCGATGAGGACGCCCTGCGCGAGGTTGCCGGAGATGAGGTTGCCCGCGCCCGCCGCCGTGCCGCCGATGAAGTTGTTGGCGGCGAAGCCGACGATGCGAACGCCCGCCAGCGTATTGCCGAGCGCGGCCGTGCCGTTCGTGTCCGTGCCGATGTAGTTGCCGAGGACGTTACTGTTGTCGCTGCCGTTGAGGAAGACGCCGTGGCCGCCGTTTGCGGAGACGACGTTGCGAAGGTTAGCGGCCGTCCCGCCGATGATGATGCCGCTGGTGCTGGCGACGACTTGGATGCCGTGACCCGTGTTGCCGAGAGCCTGCGTCCCGTTAACCTTCAGGCCGATCAGATTCCCCGTGACGGTGACGCTGACGTCAGCGATCTGGATGCCGTCGCCCCCGTTGCCGGAGATGAGGTTGCCGGGGGCTGTGCCGGGCGTCGAGGTCGCGCCGCCGACGGTGACGACATCTGCGCCGTTGAAGAAGATGCCGTCAACACCGTTGCCAAAGTCGACCATGCCGGTGATGTCCGTGCCGATGTAGTTGCTGGCGACGGTAACGTTGTCGCCCACCCCGTTGATGCCTTCCTGCAACTGGATTCCGTCGCCCGCGTTGGCGGAGATGACGTTGCGGAGGTCTGCGGTTGCGCCGCCGATTAAAGAGTTGCGCGTGCCCGCGAAGATGCCGTTGCTGCCGTTGCCTAAGGGCGCGGTGCCGTCGGCGCGTAACCCGATGATGTTGCCCTGAATGTTGTTGCCGGAGCCGGAGTTGATGAGAATGCCGTCGCCCGCGTTGCCGGAGATGACGTTGCCGGGGGCAACACCGGGCGTCGGGGTCGAGCCGCCGACGAGGTTGTTGTCGGCGTCCTGCCCGCAGCTCGCGCCGCACGAGAAGTGGACGCCGGCGGCTCCGTTGCCGATGGCGACGTTGCCTGTAATGTCCGTGCCGATGTAGTTGCCCTGAACGATATTGGCGGAGGAGCCGGAGTTGCCGATCTCGACGCCGTCGCCCACGTTGCCCGAGACGACGTTGCGCGCCTGCGGGTCTGTGCCGCCGATAGTGTTACCCGACGCGGCGGGGCTGAAGCTGAGGATGGCGACGCCGTTGTCCGAGTTGCCGAGCGCGGCGTCACCGCCCACACGCAAGCCGACGAGGTTGCCCATGATCTGGGTGCCGGTCGTCGAGGTTGTGCCGCTGCCGATCTCGACGCCGTTGTCGTTGTTGCCGGAGATGAGGTTGCCGAGTCCCGTGCCGGGCGTCGTGGTCAGCCCGCCGACGATGGTGTTGTCGCCGTCACTAATGAAGATGCCGTCGCCGCCGTTCCCGCGATCCAGCGTGCCCGTGATGTCGGTGCCGATATAGTTGCCGACCACCACGTTCGCGTCCGCCGCGTCGCTGCCGCCGATCTCGATGCCGTCAGAGGTGGCGCTCGCAGCGTTGCCGGAGATGATGTTGCGCGCCTGCACGTTCGCGCCGCCGATGGTGTTCGCGGGCGCGCCGCTGATGCGTACGCCGTTTGTGGTGTTGCCGAGGGCGGCCGTGCCGCCGACGGCGAGGCCGATGAGGTTGCCGCGGACGTTGTTGCCGGTCGTGGTCGCGCCGTTGATCTCGATGCCGTCGCCGGTGTTGCCGGAGATGACGTTGCCGGGATTCGCGCCGGGCGTCGAGGTCATGCCGCCGACCGTGTTGCTCGACGAGCCACTCTCGATGCGGATGCCGTCGCCGCCGTTGGCGAGGGCGGCCGTGCCCGACGCGTTCGTGCCGATGTAGCAGCCTTCGACGGTGTTGCCGCCCGCGGTTTGAAGCAGGATGCCGTGCGAGGTGAAGCGGTTGATGACGAGCGCGCGTACAGTCGTCGAGCCGCCCGTGATGTCGAGGCCGATTGCGCCCGCGCCCGCACCCGCGCCGTTGAGTTCGATGAGCGGCACGCCCGCGTAACCGGGCTGCGTCGTGCCGTCTATGACGACGGACTCGTTGATCGACGGGAGCGGCGAGGCGAGCGCGATGGTCTGCGCGCCCGTGCCGATGTTGAAGGCGATGGTTTGCACGCCGCTCCCGGCGTTCGAGTCGAGGATGGCCTGACGCAAACTGCCTGAGCCGCTGTCGTTCGCGTTCATCACGGTGAGCGTGGCAGGCGCTTCCGTGCGGCAGGCGGAGAACTCGGAGGTGCTGTTGGCCGGGTTGGTGGCCGTCGCCGTGACGGCGTGGCCGATGGTGACGTTGACGGCGAAAGTCTCGTTGATGGTGGCGTTGCCGGAGGCGTCGGTCGTGACGTTGGCCGTGCCGAGGAAGGTCTGCCCCTCGCCGTTGGTCGAAACGTCGCAGGTCGGGTTCGAGTAGAAGTCGAGACGAAACTGCGTCGAGGCCGTCGAGTTGAGCGTGCCGGTGATGGTGGTGTTGCCGCCCGCGGACATGACGCCCGTGAGCACGGGGTAGTTCTGCGAATTGTTCGCGCCCGCGTCTGCGTCGCCCGCGTCGTTCGGGAGCACGCCGTCCGTGCCGAGGTCTATGCCGAGGTGCAGGTTGGTCGTGCCGTTCGAGTGGATCGAGTTGCCGCGGATGAGATGACCCGTGCCGTTGTTGGCGATCTGCACGCCGTCGTCGCCGTTGAAGGCGATGACGTTGGCCTCGCCCGCCGCGACGCCGCCGATTGACGAGTTGGAAGCCGAAGAGGGAGTGGCGATGCCCTGCGTCGTGTTGCCGAGCGCGGTCGTGCCGTCGGCGGCCGTGCCGATGTAGTTGCCGCGGACGAGACAGCCGCTATTCTGAATGAAGATGCCGCGCGTGTTGTTGCCGGAGATGACGTTGCGGTGCGCGGCCGTCGTGCCGCCGATGTCAACGCCCGTGGCCGACAGGCTGATGCCGTCGAGGGCGTTGCCGAGGTCAACCATGCCCGCCTTGTCCGTGCCGATAAAGTTGCCCTGAATGACCGCGCCGGTCGCGGTCGTCTGAAGGATGATGCCGCGCGCGCCGTTGCCGGAGATAACGTTCGACGCGCCCGCCGCCGTGCCGCCGACGGTGTGCCCGGTGGAACTGATGTCGAGGCCGCTCTGGCTGTTGCCGACGGCGGCCGTGCCTGCGGCGTTCGTGCCGACGTAGTTGCCCTGCACGGTCGTGTTCGTGCCGGTGATGGTGATGCCGTTGCCGCCGTTGCCGGAGACGACGTTGCGCGCCTCCGGGGTGGTGCCGCCGATCTGCGTCGTGCCGCCGCTGACGGTGATGCCCGCGCCGGTGTTCGGGAGCGAGGTCAGGCCGTCGGCCTTGAGACCGATGACGTTGCCCTGCACGACCGTGCCGGTGACGGGCGAGCCGCCGACTTGCAAGCCGGTGGTGTTGCCGGAGATGAGGTTGCCCGCGCCCGCGACGTTGCCGCCGACCGAGTTGTTCGTGATGTTCGGCGTGCCGCCGACGCTGACGCCCGTCACGTTCGGGATCGCGCTCGTGCCCGCCGCATTCGTGCCGACGTAGTTGCCGCGGATCAAGTTGCCGGTGAGGTTGCCGCCGTTGATCTCGACGCCGAAGGTGTTGTTGCCGGAGATCAGGTTGCGCGCCGCAGGGCTAGTGCCGCCGATGGTGTTGGTCGAACTGGAAATGATGCCGACGCCGGTTGACGTGTTGCCGAGATCAACTGCGCCCGCCGCGTCCGTGCCGACGAAGCAGCCTTCGATGGTGTTGCCGCCGCCGGTCGTCATGCGGATGCCCGTCGCAAAGCGGTTGACGACGAGGCCGCGCACGGTCGAAGCGCCGCCCGTGATGTTGAGGCCGTTGCCGCCTGCGGTCGCGCCGTTAAGTTCGATCAGGAGCACGGCGTCCGAGCCGTTGGCGAGCGTGTTGGCAGTCGCACCGGGCTGCGTGTAGCCGTCAATGATGACGGGCGCGGTGATGTCGGGCAGGGCGGTCAAGGGCGTGATGGTCTGGACGCCCGCGCCCGTGATATTGAACCCGACGGTCTGCACGCCGGGGAACGCGTTCGAATCGAGGATGGCCTGACGCAGACTGCCCGCGCCGGAGTCGGCCGTGTTCGTCACCATCACGGCCGGGATGGGCACCTGCTGGCAGGCGGAGAACTCGGAGGTGTTGCCCGCCGGGTCGGTCGCCGTCGCGGTGACGAACTCGGTGGTGAGCGTGACCCCGGCGAGCGTCGCGCTGATCGTGGCGTTGCCGGAGGCGTCCGTGGTGACGACGGTCTGGCCGATGTAGGTGCGTCCCTCGCCGTTGCCCGAAGCGTCGCACGACGCGTTTGAGAAGAACTCGACGGTGAAGGCGGTGTTCGCGGTTGAGTTGAACGTGCCGTTGACGACGGTGTTGCCGCCCGCCGAAGCGACGGAGGTGAGCGCCGGATAATTCTGCAAGTTGTTCGCGCCCGCGTCGGGGTCGAGCGCGTCGTTCGCTTGCACGCCGTTCGCGCCGAGGTCTATGCCGAGTCCGGTGTTCGAGTGGATCGAGTTGCGCTGGACGGGCTGGTTCGTGCCCGCGCTGATGAAGACGCCGTCGCCGCCGTTGTTGGCGATGAGGTTGCCCGCGCCCGCCGTCGTGCCGCCGACAGTGTTCGACGTGCCGCCGATCATGACGCCGTTCGCGATGTTGCCGAGCGCGGTCGTGCCGTCCGCGCCAACGCCGATGAAGTTGCCCTGCACGACGTTGCCGGTCGTGGTGTTGGCGGTGATGATAGCGACGCCGTCATTGGAGTTACGCACGATGACGTTTCGCGCCAGCACATTGCCGTCGGCCGTGCCGTCGTCGTCGTCGTCGCCGCCGATGATGTTGTTGTCTGCGCCGTTCTGGATGAGCACGCCGCTGCCGAGGTTGCCTATGCCCGACTCCGTGCCGTTGATGCCCGTGCCGATGTAGTTGCCCACGACTCGATTGTTGTCGCTCGCCTCGCCCATGATATACACGCCATGGTTGGAGGCAGGGCCGGTGTGCGCGGCGATGACGTTACGCGCCGTCGTGGTGTAGCCGCCGATGGTGTTGCCCGCCGAAGCGTTGATAAGGACGCCGGCCGCCTCGTTGCGCCGCGCGGTCGTGCCGTTCGCTTGCAAGCCGATGATGTTGCCGATGACGTTGACGGTGCTCAGGCCGTTGATCTCGATGCCGTCGGAGTTGTTGCCGGAGATGACGTTGCCGGGACTCACGCCGGGTGTCGCGGTCAGACCGCCGATGGTGAGCGTGGCGGCGGCCGAACTGACCGTGACGCGCACGCCGTCGCCCGTGTTGCCGAGGTCGGCCGTGCCCGTGATGTCCGTGCCGATGTAGTTCGAGGCGATGGTGTTGGCAGTCGCGCCCGCGCCGTTGATCTCGATGCCGTCGCCCGTGTTGCCGGAGACGATGTTGCGGAGGTCTGTCGTCGCGCCGCCGATCAGGTTGTTCGCGCCGGTAGAGACGATGCCGTCGCCCGTGTTGCCGAGGGCGGCCGTGCCCGCCGACGTAGTGCCGACGAGGTTGCCCTGCACCGAGTTGTTCGCGGCGCTGTTCCTGATCTGGATGCCGCCCGCATCGTTGCCGGAGACGACGTTGCCGGGGGCTGTGCCGGGTGTAGCGGTCGAGCCGCCGACGACGTTGGCCGACGAAGACTGATCGAGGTGGACGCCGCGCGTGAGGTTGCCGCGGTCGAGCGTGCCCGTGATGTCCGTCCCGATGTAGTTGCCGCGCACCGTGTTGCCGACGGTCGTGCTGCCCGTGATCTCGATGCCGTTGGCGAGGTTCGCGGAGATGATGTTGCGCGCGTTCTGCGTCGCGCCGCCGATGTCGTTGGTGGAGGCACCGGCAGTGACGAACGCGCCCTGCCCTTCGTTGCGGAGCGCGGTCGTGCCCGCCGCGTTGAGGCCGATGATGTTGCCGCGCACGATGTTGCCGGTGGTGCTCGCGCCGTTCAACTCCACGCCGTCGGTCGTGGTGCTGCCGACCGTGCCGTTCGCGGAGATGACGTTGCCGGGCGACACGCCGGGAGTCGAGGTCGCGCCGCCGATGATGTTGTTGTCCGCGCCGCTCGTGATGAGCACGCCGTCGGTCGCGTTGCCGAGATCAACTGCGCCCGCCGCGTCCGTGCCGATGTAACAACCTTCGACGGTGTTGCCGTCGGCGGTCTCGCCCGTGATCTCGATGCCCTGCCCGGAGAAGCGATTGATGGCGAGCGCGCGGATGGTGGAGTTGGCGGCGGTGATCTGGAAACCGTCCGCGCCCGCGCCCGCGCCCGCGCCGTTCAGTTCGATGAGCGGCTGACCTGCGTAGCCGGGCTGCGTCGCGCCGTCAATGACGACCGTTTGCGTGATGGTCGGGAGCGCGGAAGTGAGCGCGATGGTCTGCACGCCCGCCGCCGCGATGTTGAACCCGATGGTCTGCACGCCCGCCGTGTTATTGGAATCAATAATCGCTTGACGCAAACTGCCCGCGCCGCTGTCGTTCGTGTTCGTGACGGTGATAGTCGCGGAGGGGGGCACCTGGCAGGCGGAGAACTCCGAGGTGTTGCCCAAAGGGTCAAGCGCCGTCGCGGTGACGGACGCGCCCGCGGCGAGCGTGCCGGAGAGCGTCGCGTTGATCGCAGCGTTGCCGGAAGCGTCCGTCGTGACGGTGGTCGAGCCGAGGAACGTCTTCCCTTCGCCGTTGCCCGCAGCGTCGCACGCGGGGCTGGAGAAGAACTCGATGGAGAACGCCGTGTTGGCCGTGGAGTTGAACGTGCCCTGAATGTTGATGTCCGCCGCGCCCGGCGTGACGGAGGTGAGCACGGGATAATTCTGCAAGTTGTTCGCGCCCGTGTCGGCATCATTCGCGTCGTTCGGCTGCACGCCGTCCGCGCCGAGGTCTATGCCGAGGTGCGCGACGGTCGTGCCGTTCGAGTAGATCGAGTTGCGGCTGATGCGATTGTTTGTGCCGTTGTCCGACAGCACGCCGTCGCCGCCGTTGAAGGCGATGATGTTGCCTTCGCCCGCCGCCACGCCGCCGATCTGCGCGCCGCCCGATCCGACGATCAAGGCGACGCCGTTGCCCGTGTTGCCGAGCGCGCCCGTGCCGTCGGCCTTCGTGCCGATGAGGTTGCCCTTGACGACGAAGTTGGCGGTGAAAGCGATCCCTACGCCGTCGCCGTTGTTGCCGGAGATGAGATTGCCCGCGCCCGCCGTCGAGCCGCCGATGATGGTGTTGTCCGAGATATTAGTGCCGATGCCGCCGTTGTTCGGTCGCGCGAGCGTCCCCGTCGTGTCCGTGCCGATGAAGTTGCCCTGCACGATGTCGTCCCGGCCGAGGAAGATGCCGCCGCCGCTGTTGCCGGAGATGTAGTTGCGCGCATTCACGACGCCGTCGGTTGTGCCGTCCGCGGCGTCGTCGCCGCCGACGATGAAGCCGCCGGTAAAACTCGAAATGCGCATGCCTTCGGCGGAATTACCGAGGGCGGTTGTGCCGTCGGCGGCCAGACCGATGAAGTTGCCGCGGATGATGCCGTTCGCGCAGAAGATGAACTCCATCCCGGCACCGTTGCCGGAGATGATGTTGCGCGCGGCTGGAGTCGTCCCGCCGATGAGTGCGTTGTCCGACCCCTGACCAAAGCCGTTGTCCACGCTGACACCGAAAGAGCCGTTGCCGAGGTCGGACATGCCCGTCGCATCCGTGCCGATAAAGTTGCCGCTGACGGTGATGTTGTCGCCCGCGCCCGTCGCGCCGACGAGCGAGATGCCGAAACGCGAGAAGCGGTTGATGACCAGACCGCGCACGATTGAATTGTTGGCGACCACGCGCAGCCCGTCTACGCCCCCGCCTGCACCCGCGCCATTGAGTTCGACGAGCAGGACAGCATTGTCCGTGGTGGCCTGGGTGTTGGCCGACGCGCCGGGCTGCGTGTAGCCGTCAATGATCACTGTATCGGTGATGTCGGGCAGAGCCGAGGTGGGCGCGATGGTGTGAACGCCCGCGCCCCCGATGTTGAAGGCGATGGTGTCGGTGGCGACGTTGTTGGCGTTCGCGTCGAGGATGGCCTGACGCAAGCTCCCCGCGCCGGAGTCGGCCGTCGTCGTCACGGTGAAGGTCTGCGGCGTGTTCTGGATCGTGAAGCACTGCGAGAACTCGGAAGTGTTGCCCGACGGGTCGGTGGCCGTCGCCGTCAGCGCCTCGCCCCCGGCGGTCGCTGCGGCGAGCGTCGGGTTGAACGTGGCGTTACCGCTCGCGTCGGTGTTGACGTTGATCGTGCCGAGGAAGCGTTGCCCCTCGCCGTTGCCCGCGGGGTCGCACGTGGGGCTGGCGAAGAACTCGACGATGAAGCCGTTGGTTCCGGGGGTCGAGTTGAGCGTGCCCTGCACGGCGACGTTGCCGCCGTTCCTGACGGCGGAGGTGACGACGGGGAAGTTCTGCAAGTTGTTCGGGCCGGTGTCCGCATCACCCGCGTCGTTCGGCGTCACGCCCGTCCCGCCCAGATCGATCCCGAGTTGGTTGGCGCTGGCGAAGATCGCGTTGGAGAGGATGGCGTTGCCGGACGCACTGCCGCCGATGCCGACCCCGTAGCCGTCATTCCCCAGCGCGCCCGTGCCGTCGGCCTTCGTGCCGATGTAGTTGCCGCGCACCGTGTTGTTCGTCACGCCGTTGCCGTCCAGGAGGACGCCCGTGCCGCCGTTGCCGGAGATGACGTTGCGCTCCGCAGCCGTCATGCCGCCGACCGAATTGCCGGCCGCACCGTTGCCGATGAAAACTCCTCTGAAACCGTTGCCGAGGGCGGCAGCACCGCTGGCCGTCGTGCCGATGTAGTTGCCGCGCACGGTGTTGTTCGTCGAACCGACGCTGCCCATGACGACGCCGCCCTGCCCGTTGCCGGAGATCAGGTTGCGCGCCGCGGGTGTCGCGCCGCCGATCTGGTTGTTGGCCGTCGGGAAGAAGAAGAGCGAGACGCCGAACCGCCCGTTAGCACGCGCTATCGTCCCCGTCGGGTCGGTGCCGATGAAGTTGCCCTGGATGATGTTCCCGCCGTTCGCGGAGTCGAGTTGAATGCCGTCGAAAGGCGCACGGTTGATGACGAGGCCGCGAATGACGTTGTTGTCCGACATCAAATGGAACAGATCGCTCCCCTGCCCGCTGCCGTTGATCTCGATGAGGAGCACCGCGTCGTTGCCGACCGCCAGCGTGTTTGCGCTCGCGCCGGGCTGCGTGTAGCCGTCAATGACGACCGTGCCGGTGATGTCGGGCAGCGCCGAGGTGGGCGTGATCGTCTGCACGCCGAAGCCGGGGATGTTGAAGACAATGGTCTGCGTGCCCGCCATCGCGTTTGAATCGAGTATGGCCTGACGCAGAGAACCCGCGCCGGAGTCGGCCGTGTTCGCGACGACGATGTCGGACGAGACGGAGTTGATGCACGCGGAGAACTCCGACGTCGCGCCGTTCGCTTCGGTCGCTGTCGCCGTGATCGCCTGATTGTTATTGACCGCGCCGAGCATCATCGCGTCAATCGTCGCGTTGCCCGTGCCGTCGGTCATCACGGAAGTTGAGCCGAGCGGATTCTGCCCTTCGCCCTGCCCGGACGGATCGCAGGCGGAACTACTGAAAAACTCGATTGAGAACTGCGTGTTGGCGGTCGAGTTGAGCGAGCCGGTGATATGTGTCTGTCCGTTCGCGGCCTGCGCGGAGGTCAACACGGGGAAGTTTTGCAGGTCGTTCGCGCCCGTGTCGGCATCGCCCGAATCGTTGACGGTGACGCCGTCGTTGCCGAGGTCAATCGCCAGCCCCGTGTTCGAGTAGAAGGAGCCGGTGCCCTGCCCGATGCTGATGCCGCCGCTGATGGCATTGCCGGTGTTCGATGCGCCCACGACCGCGACGCCGTCACCGCCGTTGAAGGCGACAGTGCTCAGCGCGACACGGTTGTTCGACGCACCCGCGCCGAGCAAGACGCCGTGGCCGCTGTTACCGAAGTTGAGCGCGCCGGTCTTGTCCGTGCCGATCATGTTCAGTTCGACATGGTTTAAAGTTGCGCCCGCGCCGGATATCTCGACACCATCGCCGCCGTTACCGGAGATGACGTTCCCCTCCCCCACCGAAAACGAATCGCCGATGGCGTTCAGCGTCGCGCCGTCTACCAGAACGCCGTTCGCGACGTTGGACAAGGACGCATTGCCGGCGGCGTTGAGGCCGATGGTGTTGCCATAGACGAAGTTGTTCTGCGCGCTTGCGCCCGCGATCTCGATGCCGTCGCCGCCGTTGCCGGAGATGATGTTGCCGCGGTTGGCGGCGGGGGGACTGATGCGGATGTTGGACGCATTCAGCAGGCGCACGCCGTCGGCGGCATTCGGGACGGCGACGAAACCGGAGGCGGTCGTGCCGATGAGATTATTGCCGACCCGGTTGTCGTTAGCGTTCGTGCCGTTGAAGAAGATGCCGTTGGCCGCGTTGCCGGAGATCAGGTTGCGGTCGCCGAGGCTGGCCAGACCGATCTCATTCCGGTTGGCGGAGAAAGCGCCGCTTCCGCTTTCGACGCGAATGCCGTCGCCCCCGTTGGCAAGCGCGGCGGTGCCGGAAGCCGTCGTGCCGATGAAACAACCGGCGACTTTATTCCTGCCCACAGTCTCTATAAAGATGCCGTGCCCGCTGAAGCGATTGATGACGAGACCCCGCACGAGACTGTCGCCACCGACGATGTGCAACCCACTCGCGCCCGCGCCTGCGCCCGCGCCGTTGAGTTCGATTGAGAGCACGGCGTTGTCGCCCGCCGTCGCGGTGTTGACGCTTGAACCGGGCTGCGTGTAGCCGTCGAGGATGATGGGGTCGGTGATGTCGGGCAGCGGCGAACTGAGGTTAATGGTGTGGACGCCCGCGCCCGGAATATTGAAGCCGATGGTCTGCTTGCCGGGGCTTGAGTTGGCGTCGAGGATGGCCTGTCGGAGCGAGCCGGGGCCGGAGTCGTTCGTGTTCGAGGTGTTGATCTCTTGCGTCGGAGAGGCGAGACACTTGCCCGCGTTCTTCGAGTCGTAGATGTTTTTGGCTTCGGTGGCGGTGAGGGCGCGATTGTAGATAGTGACTTCGTCTACTAAGCCATTGAACTCCTGACGCGGTGACGCTTGATCGTCGAGACGACCGATGCCGAGGAATGCCGAGTTGGTATTGGTGAACGAAGCGAGCGTCGCGTCAGTGAATTGATTGTCGAGCGTGCCGTTGATGTAGACCTTAATGCCGCTTCCTGCTTCCCAGACGCCGACGAGGTGATACCACTGGTTCAACTGGACTGTGCCGAGGGAAGTCACACGCTTGTCGCTGCCGGTATCAGTGGCAACCGTGTCACGCCCGCCAATGGTCACATGCCCGTCGTCGTTGACCGCCAGGACGAAGCGCGGAAACCCGATGGCACCGGTGTTCTCAACCCACACGTGTCCGGTGCCGCTCGGCCCGCCGTTCGCCCCCTTTTTCTTTACCCAAGCCTCGACCGTGGCGTTGCTCAAACCTTTCACCAGGCCGGTTGAGTTAATCTTCACGTAATCGTCCACGCCGTCCAAGTTGAACGCCGACCCGACGAAGCCCTCCGAGATGGTCGCGCCGTTTTGCAGCGTGCCGTGGTTCGTGCCGAACGAGTCGTCTGCGTTCTCTTCGGCGCGATACCACGCGACGCCGTTCGGGGGCGGCGGCGCGCAGGAGAGGAGCGTCTGGTAAGAGGGATTAGAATCTAACGCCGGATTGTTGGTAAGACGGGTCTGAGTTGTCCCGTCCGTGTTCATCACATAAATCTCATCGTTGCCGTCGCGGTCAGATGCAAATGCAATCTTACTGCCATCGGGGCTGAACGTCGGTTCAAAATCGTCTGCCGCGTTATTGGTGAGATTAGTCTGACCCGTCCCGTCCGCGTTCATCACATAAATCTCATCGTTGCCGTCGCGGCTGGACTTGAACGCGATCTTGCTCCCGTCGGGACTGAAAAACGGCTCAAACTCATCTGCCGCGTTATTGGTGAGATTAGTCTGACCCGTCCCGTCCGCGTTCATCACGTAAATCTCATGATTGTTGTCGCGGTCAGATCTGAACGCAATCTTGCTCCCGTCAGAACTGTATGCTGGTTCAAATTCAAACGCCGGATTATTAGTGAGATTAACCTGACCCGTCCCGTCGGCGTTCATCGCATAAATCTCGGTGTTGCCATCGCGGTCGGAATAAAATGCGATCTTGCCACCGTCGGGACTGAAAGCCGGTTGAAAATCATTTGCCGGATTATTGGTAAGATTAGTCTGACCCGTCCCGTCGGCGTTCATCACGTAAATCTCAGTGTCGCCGCTACGATCAGACCTGAACGCAATCTTGCTGCCGTCGGGACTGAAAAACGGCTCAAGATCGTTTGCCGCGTTATTGGTGAGATTAACCTGGCCTGTCCCGTCGGCGTTCATCACGTAAATCTCATCGTTGCCGTCGCGGCTGGACCTGAACGCAATCTTGCCGTTGGCCTGTAGCGCGTTCGGCGCGATGCCGTCTTTGAGCGCGCGTGCGGGTGAGGCTTTCGGTTGGGTCTTGGCGACGGGCGTGCTCGGCTTCTGCTTCGTCTGCGCGACGCGCGCCGGGGCGGGCACGGGCAGCGCGCCCGTCAGGACGAGGTAAGCCAGCAGGAGACGCAGAAGGGTGCTAGTGGGACGAGGTGATTTCGCGGACTGGGGCATGCGGGGGAACCTTAAGTAGGTGCAGGACGCTTTAGCGCGCGTCGCTATCTGGACAAGTTGCCATCCACATCAACCCAAATACGTCTGGGGCGGGCTGATCGGATGGCGCGAGTTAGGCGAGAGGCGGAAAGTTCACGGTCAGGTTTACAGGGTTGAGCGTAGTTTCGTGCCGACGCGATCCGGGGGAACTGAGTGTGGCACGGTTGAATTAAATCTGTAGCCGGTGATCGCG
This sequence comes from Pyrinomonadaceae bacterium, assembly GCA_030838445.1. Classification (GTDB taxonomy): domain Bacteria; phylum Acidobacteriota; class Blastocatellia; order Pyrinomonadales; family Pyrinomonadaceae; genus JAIVJZ01. Next base: position 13,927 of record JAUZFQ010000166.1, read on the forward strand.
GCGTATCTTGGAAGGGTCGCAGAGAGTGTCGGATGCAATTTGCGGACTTCCAAACCCGTTCGAAGAGAGCGCATCTTACAGTATAAACGGTGAATTAGTAAACTGTTCCGCGCGCGCGGGCGGCAAGAAATTTCTTGACACCCGCCGGATTCTGCCCTAGCTTGCGCAAGTCTTTTCGGCAACTGAGACACAGACCGGGAGCGACCTGCCCCGGCCTCCACGCCGGCCGCCCCGCAATGCCCGTTCGAGACGAAAGCGACGCGCGCACGCACTTTGAAATTTTACTCATTCCGTTCCGCCCGCGCTCACAAAACGATCTTCCCGTTGTTCATTTGATACCACGCCATGTTCATCAATAGCTCAATCAGACCCGACGCGCCGCGCCCCTGTGCGTTCAACCCACTCGCCCTCATGCCCCTCGCGCGGCTCGCTCTCTCCTGCGCGCTCGCCTTCGGCCTACTCTTTGCGAACGTGCCCCTGACGAGCGCGCAAGACACGGTGACGGGCGCGTTCGAAGGCACGGTGACGAACAGCCAGACGGGCGAGATCGTCCCCGGCGCGGCCGTCCAGATCATCAACAGCCAGACTAACCAGATCGTGCCGAAGACTTCCGACGCGCGCGGTCGCTTCTACGCCGGGCTGCTCGCCCCCGGCGTCTATTTGATCCGCGTCTCGGCCGCGGGCTTCCAGACGAAGGAAGTGCGGCAACGTCTCTTCATCACGCGCACGGGCGAGGTCGTCCCCGTCCCCGTCGCACTAGACCCCGACACTGCGGGTGTCGCCCCGTCACCCACGCCGCTCCCGACCGCGATGCCGACCACGACGCCGACGCCGACCGTGCAAGGCATGCCGCCGACCACTCCGCCCACTACTGCCCCGACGCCCGCGACGGCGACGGCCGGATCATCCTCGGCACTGAGCGAAGAGGACACGGACATTCGCGCTCGCGTCAATGCCTCTGATGCCAGACAAGGCGGCGCGTTCACCGAAGAGGAAGTTTCAACCTTGCCGCTCGGCTCATCCACCTTCACCCGCACCTTCGACGAACTCACCTTGCTCTTGCCCGGCGTCGCCCCGCCGCCGCAAACTTTGGGATCGGTGGCAGGCCCCGGCATCGGCGCGGGCGTCGGCAGTGCGGGTCAGTTCTCCGTCAACGGTCTGCGCTCGCGCGCCAACAACTTCACGGTGGACGGCTCGGACAATAACGACGAGGACATCGGCGTGCGTCGGCAAGGCTTCGTCGCACTCGTCCCTCAGCCGATAGAATCCATTCGCGAGTATCAGGCGATCACCTTGCTCGCCCCCGCTCAGTTCGGCAGGAACATCGGGGCACAGGTCAACGCCGTCTCGAAGAGTGGCGGGAGCGCGCATCACGGCACGCTCTACGGCTTCTTGAACACCAGTCAGTTCAACGCGCGCAATCCCTTCGACACCACGTTCGGCAATGCCCTCTCGCCGCTGCTCTCCGGCAACCAGAGCGTCCTCGTGGCCGACGACGTGGTGCTCAACAACGCCGCGCAGGCCGTCGCCGTCAACCCGCGCCCGCTCACCGTGCGCAACGGTAGCGGCGGCGTGGATTCGTTCACGCTCGCGCAGGGCGGCTTCGTGCTCGGCGGCCCGCTCGGCCGTTCGCGCGGCGCGGACAGCCCCGCGCGCCTGTTCTACTTCATCTCCGCCGAAGCCTACCGGCAGAACGCCGTGAAGGAAGAGAGTTTCGCCGTGCCCACCGTCGCACAGCGCGGCGCGTTCGGCACGGGCGCGAGCGGCATCTTCTTCGACCCGTTCAATCAGGACGCGAACAACGCCGACGCCACCGCCTTCGCCGTCCCCACGTCCGCGGGCGGCGATGCGATCTTCAGTCTCTTTCCCTTCCCTAACAACCCCGGCGGCGTCTATGGCGCGAACACCTTCACGCAGACGCTCCCCGCGAACGCGCAGGGCAAAGTCCTCTCGGCCAAGTTCGACGCGAACTTCAAGTGGCGCGGGCGCGAGCAGTCGCTTACAAATCGTTACAACTTCACGGACGACTGGCGCACCATCCCCGTCACCGGCGGCGCGATCTTCTCTTCTTTGCGCCCGCGCGTCCGCACGCAGAACAATTCGTTTTACTTGAATAGCGAACTGAGCGACCCGAACTCGACGCGCCCGCTGTTCAATCAACTGCGACTCTCCTACGGCCGCACCCGTCTTAACTTCCAAGAGGAGCGCGACGAGACGTTCCAGTTGCCGAACACGCTCGTGCCGAATACGCCGTTCCTCTTGAACGCGCCGCTACTCGAAAATTTCACCTTCCCGCGCGTCGTCTCCGACACGCAGTTCGGCGCGAACACAGGCCCCGTCTTCTACGTCTCGACGCCCGGCGTAACCGTGCAGAACGCGATGCAGTTAGGCCCGACGGGTCAGGTCAACCGCCTCGGCGCAATCGGCCAGGTCTCAATCGCGGGGTTCAGCCCGCTCGGCGTGGACGTGTTCAACTTCCCGCAGCGGCGCGTCAACAACACTTACCAGATTGCCGACACCTTGACCCTTCGCGCCGCCGCGCACAGTCTCGTCTTCGGCACGGACATTCGTCGCACCGAACTCAACTCGGAACTCCCGCGCAACTCGCGCCCGCTCGTCACCTTCGCGGGCGCGCCCGAACTCGACTTCGACGAGGCGGCCGAAACCTTCAACTTCACCGGCCGCTACATTCGCCCCGAAACGCTCGCCGCCGCCAGCGCGCCGAGCGGCTTCTTCCAGACGCTCGCGCTCAACGGCGAATCGGCGATCAATTTGCGCTTCTATCAACTCAACTTCTACGGGCAGGATTCTTGGCGCGTGCGGCCGAACCTCTCCGTCTCCTACGGACTGCGCTACGAGTACAACACCCCGCCGCGCGAAGTGAATCGCCGCATCGAAGACACCTTCAACTCGCCGCTCTTAGACTTCGTGCCTGGACTGAAAAGTTTTATCGGCGGTCGCTCTCAAATCTTCGAGCCGGATCGGAACAACTTCGCGCCGCGCGTGAGCGTCGCCTACGCGCCCAATTTGTTCGGACGTGATCGTGGGCTATCGGTCATCCGCGCCGGTTATGGTCTGTACTACGATCAGATACTCGGAGCGGTCGTCAGCCAGTCTCGCAACGTCTACCCATCCTATCTGACGGTGAACTTCGCGGGCGGCTTGAACAACCTCACCTTCATCGAAGGCACGCGCCCCGGCACGGACAGTTGCCCGACCAACCCGCAAACCTTCTTCACGCGCTGCCCCTACAACTTCATCAATCCGAGCAACCCGCTCCCCAACTTGACGGGCACGCCCGGCGGCGTGCGCCTCGTGCAACCGGGCACGCTCAACCGCCTCAACCCCGCGCTCACCTTCGCGCAGACCGTCAACTTCATCAACGCCATCGTGCGCGGCGGCGGCGACATCCCGCCCGTCAGCGGCTTCGGTGCGACGCTTCCCGCGCAACAACTCGACATGCCGATGGCGCACCATTTCACCGTCGCCTTCGACCAGCAGTTGAACTCGAACCTGACGCTCGGCGTCGCCTACGTCGGCACGCGCGGGTCGAAACTACTGCGCTTCACGACGCCGAACCTCGGCCCGAACGCCTACGTCGCGCCCATCACGTTCACCTTCATCCAGCCGCAACAAGGCAGCAGCCGCGTCCCGCCCGCGCCCGACTTCTTCGGCCTCACGCTCTCGCCCGGCACGCGCATCTCCTCCACCGCAGACATCACCGGCGGCCGCCCCGTCCCCACGGCGGGCACGATCTATCGCTTCGAGACGACCGCCCGCTCCGAGTATCACAGCTTGCAAATGCAAGCGCGCGGACGCTTCCGTCGCGGTCTTCAATTTCAAGCGTCATACACTTTCTCGAAGGCCGAGGATGACGTGTCGGACGTGTTCGATCTCGCGGGCGCGTCTTCGCTTCCGCAGAACAGTTTCGACCTCGGAGGCGAGTGGGGCGCGGCCAACTTCGACGCGCGCCATCGCTTCGCCTACAACTTCATCTACGACTTCTCGCGCTTCACCAAAGGCGGCGGCCGTGTCGCGCGCGCCATCCTCGACGGCCTCCAACTCGCGGGCACTGGTCAACTGCAATCCGGCCAGCCCTTCACCGTCAACTCTATTTTCGACGTGAACCTCGACGGCAACCTCACCGACCGTTTGAACTCCACCGCCGGAATCGAACGCACCGGCGACCGACGCCAACCGCTGCGCCTGACCACCGCCGACCCGACGACGCTCCTCGCGCCCGTCGGCTCGGACGGTCGCGTCGCGCGCAACACGTTCCGCGCGGGCAACCTCGTCGAACTCGATCTCGCGTTGAGTAAAAATTTCCGCATCGGCGACGAGCGTTCCGTCGTCTTCCGCGTGGACGCCTTCAACTTCATCAACCGCGCCAACTACGGCATCCCCGTCCGCTTCCTCGAAGCCCCCGGCTTCGGGCAGGCGACGAACACCGTCACCCCCGGCCGCCGCATCCAGTTCGCGCTCAAACTAAACTTCTGACCCGCGCCCCGTGACTTACGTTGAAACGAAAAGGCTCACCCGCGGGTGAGCCTTTCTTCTTTAGCGGAAGTTAGAGTTCTCGTCGCCGTCCATCGCTAATCGCGCGTCGCCGTGCCGAGTTGCACCTTCGTCACGACGAGCGGGCGGGCGGCGAGTTCGCGCCGGTAGAAGACGCGCGGGCGTTGGAGGCTGCGATTTTCGGGAGCGACGATTCTCTCTTCGCCGTCAACGAAAGCGAGCGGCGGCTTTTGCACCTGGCCGAGCAGCCCGCGGCTCTTCTTCATGCTCTCAAGCTGCATCAGCGGCACGCGCTCGGTCGCGTAGTCGAGCCACTCGCCCATCAACACCTGCCCGTCGCGCGGGCGCGAATCCGCCGCGCCTTCCCGCAAGCCCTGCACGACGAGCGCGTAAGTCAACAGCCCGTGTCCCAACTGCGTCGCCTCCTTCGCCGCCTGATAACCTTGCGCGGCGGTGAGGATGAACATGCCCTTCTCGTAGGCGAGTTGCGCCAAGCCCTTCGAGTTCATCGGGCCGAGCCGCTTGTCTTCCGCTTCGAGCGCTTGACCGGAGTTGCACGCGTCGAGGACGAGGACGGCCTGCGCGGCGTCCACGCCGTCGAGCGCGGCTTCGAGTTCGCGGTCGGAGAGGCTGTGGTCTAACAGCAACTTCATGCCCGCCGGGTCGATCTTCGTGCGCCCGCCCGCGTAGCCGAGGTCGTGCGGGATGACGTAGAAGCGTTGACCTTGCGCGATGCCGTGCCCGGCGTAGTAGATGATCACTGTGTCTTCGGGCTGCGCGCGTTTGAGTTTGGCGAGGTCGGGCGGCGCGTTCGCGGGCAACGCCGCGTCGTCTTCGGCGAGTCGCCGGAGAGCGAGCAGGATGTTGGCCTTCGTGCTCTCGGTGTCGAGCAGGCGCACGACTTCGATCTTGCCGAAGCCTTCGACGCGCGCCTGCGCCTTCTGCACCTCTTCGCCGAACGTCTCGGCGTCGGCCTTCGCGAAGTTCAAATCGAACGCGGCGTTGGCGTACTTGTTGACGCCGACGGCGAGGATGTAGGCCGTGCCCGCGCGCCGCAAACTCTCGTCGCCACGAACGCGGAGTTCCGCGTCAACGCTCTTCACGTTGTCGCGGTTGAAGGCGTAGGCCGTCAGTTGATTGTCGCCCGCGACGAAAGGCACGTCGGCCTCGATGACCGTTTTGCCGCCCCCCTGCTTCAACACGTCGCCGCGCCACGCGCGCACGAGCAGGCCGTTGCGGAAGAGGCGCACGTCCTGCGCGCCGCTGCCCGAACTGTGGCGCGCGTCGGCCGCCTCTTCGGCCACTTCGATCCGAACTTTCGCCGTGCGCGTGTTGACGCGCGGATCAACTTGCGCGCCCGTCGCGCCCGCGAGCGACAGGCGCACCTGCGGCTGGCGGCGGTCGCGCTGCGTGATGTCTTTCAAGGCTTGCGGCCTGCGCCCCGCGAAGATGTCGCCGAGCAAGCCCGGCGCGTAGTACTCGTTGAAGAAGACTTCGACGGGGCGCACGTTCAGAGTGTTCTGCTCGAACCGCCACGCGATCTGATTCCAAGCGGCGGGCGAACCGTCGAACAGACCGTCGGGCGCGACGACGAGCCAGTCCGCGCTCTCGCGCAAAGAGACGAGCGTCGCCAGCAGTTCGCCTCTGGCGTCGCCCGTCCAGACGCGCGCGCTGCCGTCTTCGCTGCCGCTCAAGAGCCAGCGGCCGTCGCGGCTGAACGCGAGCGAGTTGACGGCATCGGTGTGCGCGGTCGAAGCAGCGGCGGTGGTGGTGCGCGTTTCCTGCCCGGTCGCGGCGTCGAAGTATTTGATCTCGCCGCGCGATGTTCCGGCGAGTAACGCCCTCCCCTCCTTGTTGAAGGCGACGCTGGTGAAGGCGTCCGCGCCGTCCATCTTGCGTAGCGTCTGCCCGGTCGCGGCGTCCCACACGCGCGCGGTCTTGTCGTAACCGGCGGAGGCGAGCGTCTTCCCGTCGGGACTGAACGCGAGCGAGCGCACGAGCGCGTTGTGACCGGAGAGAGTTTGCACAACTTGACCGTCGGCCGCGTTCCAGATTTTGATCTCGCCGTTTGAACTGCCCGAAGCGAGCCGCGCGCCGTCCGCGCTAAAGGCGAGCGCGTGGACTTCGCCGCCGTGCCCGTTGAGCGTGCGCAGTTCGCGCCCCGTGGCGGCGTCGCGGAGTTTGATCGTGCGGTCGTTCGAGGCGGAGGCTAAGACGCCCGTCGCGTTGAAGGCGACGGCGTTGACCGTCTCGGCGTGGGCTGCGGGCGCGGGCTGTAGTTCGCGCCCCGACATGACCTCCCAGAGTTTGACGCCGCCGCTCAAGCCACCCGCGGCGAGCGTGCGCGAGTCCGCGCTGAACGCGACGGACGTGATCGGGCCGATGTTGCCCGCGACGTTGCCGCCGAGGTTGCGCAACTCGCGCCCCGTCGCCGCTTCCCACAGGCGCACCGTGTTGTCCTTGCTGCCCGAAGCGAACCACTTGCCGTCCGGCGAAAACGCCGCTGCGTAGACGCTCGACGCGCGCGTCTCCAACACGCGCACGACTCGCGGCGCGCTCACGTCTCTCAAGACGACTGTCTTGTCGCCGTTGCTCGATGCGACCACGCGACCGTCCGCGCTGAACACGGCCGCCTCCAACGTCTCCAAGCTGTCGGCGTCGGAAGTCGTGCTCAACTGCTTGCCGCTCTCTGCATCCCAGCGCGTCAGGGCGAGCGACCCGGCGGCGGCCGAGACGAGGTTGCGCCCGCCGTCCGTGAAGGCCACGGCCACGACCGGGTCGGCGTGCCCCGCGAGCGTGCGCGTCTCGCGCCCCTTCGACGCGTCCCAGATTTTGATCGTCCGGTCGTTACTGCCCGACGCCAGTCGCCTGCCGTCGGGACTGAACGCGAGCGACCTCACCCTGTCCGTGTGTCCCGCGAGCGCGTGCAACTCGCGCCCCGTCGCGGCGTCCCACAGTTTGATCGAGTTATCGCGCGCGCCCGTCGCCAGCAACTTCCCGTCGGGGCTAAAGGCGACGGTCAAGACCGCGCCCGTGTGTCCAGCGAGCGTGCGCTCCGGCTGTCCCGTCTGCGTGATCCAGACGATCACGGAGTTCTCTGCGTTGCCCGCGGCGACGAGGCGCGCGTCGGGGCTGAAGGCGAGCGCGTTGATGCTCCCGCCGCCCGTCATAGTTTTCAGTTCGCCCCCCGTCGTCACATCCCACAACTTGACCACCCCGTCCACCGAACCGGAAGCCAGCGTGCGCCCGTCCGGGCTGAACGCGACCGCCTTGACCCAAGCCGTGTGCCCCGACAGTTTCCGCAACTCGGAGGCGCGCTCCACGTCCCACAGGCGCACCGTGTTGTCCTTGCTGCCCGAAGCGAGAAGGCGCGCGTCGGGGCTGAACGCCAACCCGTCTACGCGCATCGCGTGTCCCGTCTGGAGCACGAGTTCCGGACGGCTCGTCTCGTTCGCGCGCTGTGGCTGCGCCTGTTGCGCCTGTTGCGCCTGTTGCGTCAGTGCCGCGAATGAGACTGTGACGCACGCGGCGATCATCAGGACGAGACAGGCGACGAGACGACGGCGCGGCGTGACGAATCGCGTTTGGGGGGTGGGCGACGCTGTGAAGTTTTTCATGTGATCTAATACTGATGTGTCGTGCGGAAGGTTCTTGCAAAGTTACCGCCGACGGGGTGTCTGCGGCGGCAGCAACTTAGGCCGAAAGCGGCGCGGGTGTCAAGAAAAACGCTCCCGGCGGGCGAAGTTTCGTCCACCAAGACGCACGTCTCATCCGCGCGCCGTCGCGATGCTCGCCGGGCGCGGCGCGCCCTGCAACTGCACGGGCGGGCTTACAGCGCAACAGACTTTCACCAGACGCTCGCGGTCGCGCCGCATCTCGCCGTCTTCCGCCAGCCACGCGCGCACCTCCGCGAACAGCCGCGCCGCGTGCGCGTCCGCCGGGACGCTGATGCGGTAGTGCATCCACTTGCCTTCCCTGCGCGCCGCGACCACCCCGGCGCGGCGCAGGTAGGCGAGGTGGCGCGAGATTTTCGGCTGGCTCTCGCCGAGCACCTCGACGAAGAAACAGACGCACACCTCGTCGCCGCCGATCAAATTCAACAGCCGCAGCCGCGTGCGATCCGCCAGCGCCTTGAACAACCGCTCCATATCAAACGCCTTGCCCGTCTTCCCCATATCCGCCTCCGAAAGAAAATTTCAAATACGCCTTGACATATGTGTCTGTCCAACGTATGCTGCGCTCATATTCGCCAAGGCGAATATAACACGACAGAGAAAGAGAGGCAAAAAGTGATGGAGCAACAAACGGTGAGGACGGCGCAGGCGCTCAAGGCGCATCTCGCGTTGAACGTGCGCAGCGTCGAACGCAGTCTGGAGTTTTACAAAAAGATGCTGGGCATCGAGCCTTTGAAAGTGCGCCCCGGCTACGCCAAGTTCGACGTGCAGAACCCCCCGCTGAATTTAACTTTGAACGAAGTGCCCTTCGCGGAGCGCGGCGCGCTCTCGCATCTCGGCATTCAACTGGCGACGACCGAGGACGTGCTCTCGTTGCGCCGCAACTGGCTCGACGCGGGACTCGAAACGCGCGACGAGATGGGCACGAACTGTTGTTACGCCTTGCAGAACAAGACATGGGTGCAAGACCCGGACGGCAACGAGTGGGAAGCCTTCGTCGTCCTGGAAGACAACTTGCCAACGACGTCTGCGTGTTGCGCGCCGGGGTTAGCAGCGGCGACGGGCGACGCGGCGGCGACAACGGAAACCTCCGCGTGCGGCGAGACGCCGACCGCGCCGCTGTCAATTTCGCGTTGAGGGACGAAGCGATGAACGAGCCGGAGTTGATCGTCGAACCGGCCACGCCCGCAGACCTCTCTGCGGTGTTGGAGTTGCTGGCGCGGGTCGAACTGCCCGCGGAAGGCGTGGCCGAGTTCATCGAGAGTTTCATCGTCGCGCGCGACGCGGCGGCGGGCGGGCGCATCGTCGGCTGTGTCGGGCTGGAACGGCACGGCGAGACGGCCCTGCTCAGGTCTGCGGCGGTCGCGCCCGAAGCGCAGGGCACGGGTCTCGGCCTGTGTCTGACCGCCGCGCTGCTTGACCGCGCACGCGCCGCGGGCGTCCGCGAAGTCGTCTTGCTGACGACGACCGCGCGCGACTTCTTTGCGCGCAAGTTCGACTTCGCGGAAGCGCCGCGCGCCGACTACGACGCGAGGCTCGCCGCTTCGCCCGAATGGCGACTCCTGCGTTGCGCTTCGGCGGTCTGCATGAAACTGGAATTATGAGACGGCGGCGGGCAGATAAGAAACAGCCGGGAGGAAACGCAACGATTGACGAATAAACGAAGCGGGCAGCCGACGCTCGCGCGGCGCATGGTGGCCGAAGGCGTCGGCACGGCGTTGCTGTTGGCGGCCGTGGTCGGCTCAGGGATCATGGGCGAACGTCTCGCGGGCGGCAACGTCGCCGTCGCGCTGCTCGCCAACACGCTTGCGACGGGCGCGGCGCTCGTCGCGCTCATCTTAACTTTCGGCACAGTCTCCGGCGCGCACTTCAACCCCGCCGTGACGCTCGCCGACGCCTCGCAGGGCGGACTCGGTTGGCGCGACGCGGCGGCATATCTCGCGGCGCAAATCGCGGGGGCGTTCGCTGGCGTCGCGGCGGCGCACTTGATGTTTGGCGAGCCGCTCTACTCCGCGTCGCGTCACGCGCGCGAAGGCGGCGCGCAGATCTTCTCGGAAGCCGTGGCGACGTTCGGGCTGCTGTCCGTCATCTGGGGCTGCGCGCGCACGCGTTCGGCGGCCGTGCCCTTCGCCGTCGCCGCTTACATCACGGCCGCCTACTGGTTCACCTCCTCGACCTCGTTCGCGAACCCAGCCGTGACGCTCGCGCGCTCATACACGGACACGTTCGCGGGGATACGCCCGGCCGACGCGCCCGCCTTCATCTTCGCGCAACTCGCGGGCGCAGCGGCGGCCACCGCGCTCTTTCGCTGGCTCGTCCCCACGCTCGCGGAAGATGCCGCCGCAGTCGTCGTCCCACACGACGAACGGGACACGAAATGGAAAGGAACTGATTGATGACGACGGAGAAGAAGCGTGTGTTGATTTTGTGTACGGGCAACTCGGCGCGCAGCCAGATGGCGGAAGGTCTGCTGAGGCACGACGGCGGCGGTCGCTTTGAAGTATTCAGCGCGGGCGTGAGTCCAAGTCGCGTGCGGCCGGAAGCAATCGAGGCGATGCGCGAGGTGGGCGTTGACATCTCCGTTCAACGCTCGAAGTCGGTCGAGGAGTTTGCGGGGCAGGCGTTCGATTACGTCATCACGGTCTGCGACAACGCGCGCGAGCAGTGCCCGTTTTTTCCTGACGGGACACAGCGCGTCCACTGGAGTTTCGACGACCCGGCGGCCGTCGAGGGCGACGCGGCGACGCGGCTCGCGGTCTTCCGGCGCGTGCGCGACGAGATACGCGCGCGTCTCGGCGAGTTCGCCTTGACGCGCGACTGACGGCGATAATATCTTACGCCGTCGAAGGGGTCGCAAAGGTCGGCCTGTTGGTTGACCTCGCCGAACTCTCCCGCACACCGAGCGCGCCGCACTCTGTACATGACGCCCGGCCGCGCGTCATGCTTAAAGACGACTTTGCAACGCAGCCGCACGCTGCGCGTCGCGCCGGTTAAATTTCCCGAAGCCGCGAGGATCACGACTCACTTTGCCGACAAGCAATCCCCCACGCGCACTCCCGCGCCGACTCTCGCCGGAAACTTTTTCGACACCAACTTTGCGCGCCGCGACGTTGAAGCCTTTGCGCGCCGCGACGTGGAAGCGCGTCGCGCTCGTCTGCCTCTGTCTCGTCGCGCTGTGCGCCGGCGTTGTTGTCGCGCAGGAGCGGAAGAAAGAGGCGGCGGCGTTGTTCCCCGTCCGTCAGGACGGCAAGTGGGGCTACATTGATCGCGCGGGCAAGCTGGTCATCCGGCCGCAGTACGACGTGGCGTGGGAGTTCACCGAAGGGCTGGCTTATGTGAAGTCGGGCGCGGAGCGCGGCGTGATTGATAAGACGGGGCGGATGGTCGTCAGTCTGCAACAGGTTGACCTCGCCGGTCTCTTCTCCGAAGGACTCGCGCCCGTGCAGACGAGCAGCCAGCCGCCGCGCTTCGGCTTCATAGACCGCACGGGCAAACTCGTCATCAACCCGCAGTACGACGCGGCGCGCGGCTTTGAAGAGGGACTCGCGCTCGTGATGGTCGAACGCAAGTACGGCTTCATAGACAAGCGCGGGCGCATGGTCGTCAAGCCGCAGTTCGACAAGGCCGCGAGTTTTTCCGAAGGGCTGGCCGCCGTCGTCTTAGACAACAAGCACGGCTACATTGATCGCAGCGGCCGCCTCGTCATCGCAGCGCAGTTCAACAACGCCTACAACTTCTCCGAGGGGCTGGCGGCGGTGGCGACGGGCGGCCGCTACGCGTGCATCAACCGGAAGGGCGAGACCGTCGTACCGCCGCAGGCCGGTTACGTCGGCACGTTCGCCGAAGGGTTCGCGCCCGTCATCGTCAACAACCGTTTCGGCTACATCAACCGCGCCGCGCTCGCCGTCATCGCGCCGCAATACGACTGGACGGGCGGCTTCAACGAAGGACTCGCGCTCATCAAGGCGGGCGGCAAGTACGGCTTCATAGACAAGACCGGCGCGCAGACGATCCGCCCGCAGTTCGACAACGCGCACAACTTCAACGGCGGCCTCGCGCGCGTCTGGCTCGCGGGCAAACAGGGCTACATAGACAAGACCGGCAACTTCGTCTGGAAGCCGTCGAAGTAAGGCCGCCATTCAAAACCACACAAGGGCGGCAGTTAATACCAACACGGGTAAGTGCGTTGGCATTAACTGCCGCCCTTGTGCGGCTAAAACTCGTTGCTGCTTGCGTAACTAAAATCTATCGCCGCGTCGCGGCTCTCACACCTGCGCGACGAGCGGGCTGATGGCCGCGTCAAGTTCGTCTTCCGACGTGCCCGTCTCCACGTCTCGAAAGAGCGTCCAGCGTTCCGCGTGTTCAACCGACGCGCCGGGTTCGAGGCGTTTGAGCGGCGCGAGCGATTCGACCTCGATGAAGTCGCCCGCCGTGTAGGTCTCGCAGTTGCAGTTGTAGTCAGGGTACGCCGCGCCCTCTTCGTAGGCGAAGCGTTTGACGAAGAGCGTCGCGTCGTGTTGGTAAGCAGCCCAGCCCTGCTTGTTCAGCAGGCCGACCTTCTGCGGGTGAGACGCGCCCGCGTCCGTCTTCAGGCGGACGAACTTTTTGCCGATTGACCAGCGCGCGTCCGAGAGGTCTGTGTAATGCCAGAGGACGAGCGGGCGTGCGGGCAGCAGATAATCGTCCCAGGAGATGTAAGGCTCTTGCGGGAAGATGGCCGTGCCGCCGCCGCGCATGATCGTGAGTGCCCACGGCGCGGCGTCTATCGCCCAGAGGTTGCGGTTCGTGATCCGGTGTCGCACCGAGACGCCGCTTCCCACGTCGTCGAGCGCGACGCTGATCTCCTTCTCGATGCCGGTCGCCGCCTCGACCGGCGCGGTCAGACGCACGGCGCGCTCGCCTTCAAACTCCACCTTGAGCGGCGCGTTGTCGGGCGCGTAGCTGCGCGGCTTGGCTTCGGGCGCGACCCAGAGGCGATGCCCGCCCCACGGTTTGAAGTCGCCGAGTTCGGTCGTGAGCGTCGCGCCGGGCACTTCGCCCAAAATGTTTTCCGCGCCGTCGAAACTGTAACGGACGATACGCGGCCCTACGTCGCTCGTGACGACGACCTCAATCGTGCCGTTCGACAATTTGTAACAGTTCGGCAGTCCGAGGTAAGAAATTTTTTCCACTTTGCGCCCTCCCTGTGCGATCATTTGCGCCTACGCTTTTCGAGACCTCGCGCGAGTTTACCCGCCGCGGCAAGTTTGCCACAACGCGCCCGCGGCCGACCGGACGGCACGGCCGCGCGCCCCGTGGCCGATAGAGGCACGACGATGACATCCTCCCCCGGACGCCTCCGCACGAAGATACTGCTCTCGCTCGCCGCGCTCCTCGCGCTCTTAACCCTCTGGATCGCCTTCGACCTCAACCGCACACACGCGACCGAACTGCGTAAGTTCGACGCCGACGAAGTGGCGCGTTTGGAGACCGCGATGTGGCGTTCCTATTACGAGCGACGCCGCGTGCGCCTCTTCGCGGAACTCGCCGGGTTGCTGCGGACGCAGTATCGCTTCTCCTTCTGGAAATCGAACCGCGTGGCCTTATCCGCCGCGCGCGCCGCCTTCGTCTTCAAGGACGGCCACAGCCGCGACGAGTACGAGCGCGCTCTGCCGCACCTCGTCGAGTTCTACCGCGCCATTCGCGAGGCGAGCGACGTCCCCTTCGACGTGGAGCGCGTCGCACGCCTCGAACTCGAATGGTGGATCGTCCATCGCGAGCGAGCCAAATACAGGGAGGGCGATCTGGCGCGCGCCCTCGCCGAAGCGGCCGCGGAGATTTACCGCGTCCCCGCCGAACGCCTGAGCGAGCACGGGCGTCTGCGCGCCGAAGCTATGACCATCCGCGACACGCGCGCCACCGCACCGGGCGGCGTCACCGAGGCGGATTGGGCGCACATAGACGCCCTGCTCCGCGCCTCCTGGCAGTCGCTCTTTCAAGCCGTCAACAGTTGACGGCGCGTGTCGCGCGTTAAATCTCGCCCGCTAGACATTCAAGCTCTGATAATTTAACTTTATCAGCTTACGAGCATCAGCTTTTTCAAAGCAGGGGAGTGCGGCGACACATCTCCCCGCGGTAGTCACGCGAAAGTGGCGGAATTGGCAGACGCGCATGATTTAGGCTCATGTCCCGTGAGGGGTGGGGGTTCGAGTCCCCCCTTTCGCATCACTGTTTGGAATGAATTTGCACTACGTATTTCTATAATTTCGCAGAGGAAGGATGCCCGCACGGCCGAGCCGACCGAGACAGGCGAAGGCGCGGGTTTTTACGTTTATGAAGACAGAAGTGGTTGACCTATCCGCGACCCGCAAGGAACTCAAGATCGAGATTGACGCCGCCGACGTGCGCGCCGAGTTGGAGCGCGTCACCGCGCGCTACGCCGGGGCAGTTAACGTGCCCGGCTTTCGCAAAGGCCATGCGCCCAATTCGGTAGTCAAGCAGCGTTACAAGAACGAGATTCGCGGCGAGGTCGTGCAGAACCTCGTGCCGCAGGCCATCAACGAGGCGATCACGGAGAGAGCGCTCAACGTCATCGGCGAACCGGACATCCATCTCGACAACAACGAGGCGTTGGAGCAACTCGGCGACCAGCCGCTCTCGATTCACGCGCACGTCGAGGTGCTGCCCGAAGTCGTGCTCGGCGAGTACAAGGGCTTGGAAGTGGCGCGGCGCACGCGCCCCGTGACGGACGAGACGGTCGCGGCGATGATCGAGAATCTGCGCGAACAGTCGGCGTCGCTCCAACCCGTCGAGGATCGCGCGGCCGAGGCGGGCGACACGGTGACGGTCAACTTCACCGGCCGCTACATTGATCCGCCGTCGGAAGAGGACATCAAGGCCGAGGACGTGGAAGTGGCGCTCGGCGGCGAGGGCGTGCTCGCGGACTTCAACGAGCAACTGACGGGCACGAAGCCCGACGACGTGAAAACTTTCGTCGTCAAATACCCTGCGGATTTTTCGTCGAAGGGACTCGCCGGCCAAGAGATCGAGTACACGGCGTCGGTGACGGCCGTGCGGCGCAAGGAGTTGCCGGAACTCGACGACGAGTGGGCGAAGACGTTCGGCGAGGAGATAGATTCGCTCGACACGCTGCGCGCGAAGATGCGCGAGAATTTGACGGAGCGCGCCAACCTCGAAGCCGAACACCGCCTGCGCGACGAGGTGATGGGGAAGTTGATCGAAGCGCACGAGTTTGAAGTGCCCGAATCGCTCGTCAAGAG
>JAUZFQ010000173.1 GCA_030838445.1 Pyrinomonadaceae bacterium
CTGAAACCTGAAACCTGAAACTTGAAACCCCTTCAGACGAATTCCACCGTGCGCGCGCCCGCGACGGCACGGCCGATGTCGAAAATTTTCTCGCCGCGCGCTTCGACGTGCGTGCGGATCGCCTGCGCGTCCGCGCCCGCGCAAATGACGACCATGCCGACGCCCATGTTGAAGGTGCGGTGCATTTCCGTCTCGGACACGTTCCCGATTCGCTGCATGAGCGTGAAGACGGGGAGCGGCGGCCACGACCCGCGTTTGATTTCCACGGCCGTGCCTTCGGGCAGGATGCGCGGGACGTTGTCGATGAGGCCGCCGCCCGTGATGTGCGCGAGACCTTTGAGCGCGCCCGTGTCGAGCAGTCCTTCGAGCGTGGGCAGGTAACTCAGGTGCGGCGCGAGCAACGCCTCACCGGCGGTCATGCCGAGCTCTTCGAGGCGCGTCGAGGCATCGTAGCCCGCCACTTCAAAGAAGAGTTTGCGCGCGAGCGAATAGCCGTTCGTGTGCAGGCCGACGGAAGGCAGAGCGAGCACGTGGTCGCCCGCCTCGATGCTCTTCCCGTCAATCACCCGCTCGCGGTCGACGATGCCGACGATGAAACCGGCCACGTCGTATTCGCCCGCCGCGTAGAAGCCGGGCATCTCGGCCGTCTCGCCGCCGAGGAGCACGCAGTTGTTCTCGCTGCACCCGCGCGCCATGCCTTCGACGACCGCGGCGATCACGTCGGGCGAGAGCGCGCCGGTGGCAACGTAGTCGAGGAAAAAGAGCGGGCGCGCGCCCTGTACCAGAATGTCGTTGACGCAATGGTTGACGAGATCGCGCCCCACCGTGTGATGCGTGTTCGTCTCGAAGGCGACTTTGAGTTTCGTCCCGACGCCGTCGGCCGAAGCGACGAGGACGGGCGCGCGCATGGCGGGGAACGCCGCGTCGAACATCCCGCCGAAGCTGCCGATCTCGGAGAGCGTGCGCGGATTGAAGGTGGCTCGCGCCATCTCCTTGATGCGTTCGACGGCCGCGTTCGCCGCCTCAATCGAGACGCCCGCGTCGCTGTAGGTGATGGGTTTGGTCATAGAGCTTTGTCCGTTGTCAGTCGTCAGTGGTCAGTTGTTTTGTGATTCATGCGTCAGCGGCCGAAGATTCGACTTAACAACTGACAACTGACAACTGACTGTGGACAGCTAGAGTTTGAAATTCTTCTTGTCCCCCGCGCCGCTCATGCGCGCGAGACGCTCCTGCATCTTCTTGATCCGGTCTTCGGCGTCGGCGCGTGCTCCGGGCGCGGCCTTGATGGATGTGAGCGTGCGCTTCCCGCTCTTCGAGTCAACGTCAAACTTCAAGAGCAGGTGGTCGCCATCGGAGTTCGCGTCTTCCGGCAACTGCTTGCAGGGCACGTCGAGTTGCGTCTTCGCCTCGTCGTCCAGACTGAGCACGGCGATGTCGCCGTCTTCGATGCGGTCAACGACGGCGCGCACTTCGACGCCGCCGGAACTCGCCTCGGAATTCGCTTTGCGTTGTGTCATGTGAGTTCACCTGCTGTTCGTCGCTTTCGACTTGGGCGACGCCTTCGGGGCGGGGCCGAAGTCGCCGTATTGAATGAAGCCCGACTTGGCCGAGTCGTCCTTCTGCGCCTTGCGCCCCGCGTAGAGTTCGTCCGCGGCGGCCTGTCGTTCGGTCGTGATCTGGTAGTCCTCGGTGGCGCGCGTCTTGATCGTGATCTCGCCCTGCAAGTCGGTGCGGTAGACTTTCACGCCCGCCGCCTTGAGCCTGTCGAGCGCCTCCTGGCTCGGATGGCCGTAGCGGTTATCCGCGCCGCACGAGATGACCGCATCCTTGAACTTGGCCTGCCGCAGGAACTCTTCCGAACTCGCGTACTTCGAGCCGTGGTGGCCGACCTTCAAGACTTTCGCCGCGAGCCGCGCGCCCTGCTCCATCATCCGCTCCTCGGTCTGCGCCTCGGCGTCGCCGGTCAGGAGGATCGAGAACTCGCCATAGTCGAGCCGCGTCACGACCGAGTTGGCGTTCGGCTCGTTGCCGCCGGAGCGCAACTGATCTTTCGTGAAGAGCGGTTGGATGGGGGCGAGCACGGAGATGAGCACGCCGCCGCCGAGGTCGAACGTTTGGCCGGGCGCGGCGGTGATGAAATTCTCCTGCGGATTTTCGACGCGCCCCTCGATGGCGTCGAGAAAGTCTTCGTAGTTCTTCGTCGTGTTCGGCACTTTGCTGTCGAGCACCTTGTAAACTTTCGTCCCCTTGATCACCTCGTCCGCGCCGCCGATGTGATCGGCGTGCGCGTGCGTGGTAACTAACAGGTCGAGGTGATCAACTCCGGCGCGCGCCATCGCGGCGAGAATCTTCTTGCCGCTGCCCGGCACGCTCGCATCCACGAGCGCCGTCTTGCCCCCCGGCGCGACGATCAAAATCGCGTCGCCCTGTCCCACGTCCAGCACGTGGATCGAGAGTTCTTCGCCTGACGGCGTCGGCAACTTCGGCCCCGGCACGGGCTTGTAAAACTTGAAATACGCCCACAGCCCGCCGACCACGACGAGCGCCAGCAACACCGCCACACACCCGCACCCGCGCACGTTTCTACTTTGAGCCACCCCGCGCTACCTCCCGAATTTCCGGCACAGCTTCCGAAGTTGTGCGATGCACAATCCTAAAAAACTTTCAGTCAGAGTTTATCTCCACGAGTTGCTCTGATTGTAGAAGCGACAACGCCTGCGGCAAAGTCCCGGTCAAAATTTGTTTGAGCCGCGCGTTGGAAGTATTGCCGCAGGTGAGCCAAATGACTTTGGGCGGGGAGCCGAGTTCGTCCAACAGTCGTAGAAAATCGCTGTCCTTCGTCATCAAAATGGCCGACGCCGCGCGCCGCGAAGAAAATGGCGCGATCCGTTGCGTCGCGCAACCCAAGGTCGCGTAAGGCCACCGCGGGCACGGAAAAATTAACGTTGATCCACTCTGCGACGGCCGGAGACAGTTGCGCGTCAACCCAGATCGTCACGCCGCGATTACCGGATGATCCAGTCGCCGCGCCGCGTACAGATGAACGGCTCTCAGATCATCCATCTCAAGATCGGGTAGCTCTTCCAGAATCTGTTCGGAACTCAGACCGGCGGCGAAAAGATCGAGCACGTCAATCACCCTGATACGCATGCCGCGGATGCACGGTCGGCCACCGCATTGTTCGGGGTTGACGGTTATTCTTTTCAGTAAATTTTCGGACATGAGCTTTTCCGAGACGATGATTTAAGCTTAGTTGCCGTCAAAGAGTATATCAACAGTCATAACCTGTTCATATCGTCTGCCGTTCAATCGGACGGCACGGGTTCGTGTTCGCGCGCCCACTGGGTTTCGGCTTCGCGCGTAATGCGGGTGGGGTAGTTGCCCGTCCAGCAGGCGACGCAGGAGGCGCGTGGGGCAATGCCGGTCGCGGCGAGCATGCCTTCGAGGGAGAGGTAGCCGAGCGTGTCCGCGCCGATGAAGTCGCGTATCTCTTCGACGGACATCTGCGCGGCGATGAGGTCGTCGCGGTTCGGCGTGTCCACGCCGTAGAAGCACGGGCTGACGGTCGGCGGGCAACTGATGCGCATGTGTACCTCAGACGCCCCGGCTTCCCTGACCATGCGGACGATCTTCTTCGAGGTCGTGCCGCGCACGATGGAGTCGTCAATGAGCACGACGCGGCGGCCTTCGATGAGGTGGCGCACGGGGTTCAACTTGATGCGCACGCCGAAGGAGCGAATGGACTGTTTCGGCTCGATGAACGTGCGGTGGACGTAGTGGTTGCGCACCAAGCCCTGACGGTAATTGATGCCGCTTTGCGCGGCGTAGCCGATGGCGGCGGCGACTCCGGAATCGGGCACGGGCACGACGAGATCGGCCTCGGCCGGTTGTTCGACGGCGAGTCGCTTGCCCATCTTGTGACGCGACTCGTTGACCGAGTGGCCGTAGATCAGAGAGTCGGGGCGCGCGAAATAGACGTGCTCGAAGATGCACATCGAGTGTTCGCGCGCGGGCAGCGGGCGCGACGAATGCAGGCCGCCCGCGTCAATGATGATCATCTCGCCGGGTTCGACATCGCGGACGTAAGTTGCCTCGATGAGATCGAAGGCGCACGTCTCGGAGGCGACGACCCACGTCGAGTCGCCGAGTCGGCCGAGGGCGAGCGGGCGGAAGCCGCGCGGGTCACGGATGGCGATGAGCGAGTCGGGGGTGAGGAAGAGCATCGAGAACGCGCCCTCGGTCTCGCGCAAAACTTCGGGGATGGCCGCGTTGATGTCTGCGGCCTGCGAGCGCGCGATGCCGTGCAGGATCACTTCGGTGTCGGATGTGGAAGAGAAGATCGCGCCCGCGCGTTCGAGTCGTTTGCGTTCCTCGCTGGCGAAGGGGAGGTTGCCGTTGTGACAGATGGCGACCTGCCCGTGCTGGCAGGCGACGAGGAAGGGCTGCGCCTCGCGGATGGAGACTTCGCCCGCCGTCGAGTAGCGGACGTGGCCGATGGCCGACTGGCCGGGCAGGCGGTTGAGACGTGCGGCGTCGAACACGTCGGAGACGAGTCCCATCGCGCGCTCGCTGCGCAACTCTCTGCCGTCGGACGAGACGATGCCGCACGACTCCTGCCCGCGGTGTTGCAGCGCATAGAGGCCGAGGTAGGCGAGGCGCGCCGCCTCCGCGTGGCCGTAGATGCCGAAGACGCCGCACTCGTCGCGAAATTTGTCTGTCGCTTTTGTCGTCACAGGAAAAATTTGCAGTTGAAAAGTAAGTTGAAGGCGCATTGTAACGTAGTCAGTCGTCCATTGTCAGTTATCCGTTGTTCAATCCAAATCTTTAGCTGCTCGCGCGAGTGCCACACGCAACGGACAACTGACCACGGACAACTGACAACTGACTACCGGCTTCTGCTATCATTGTCTCCAAATAATTCGGGGGGAGGGCGGCAACATGGAAGTTAAAGTTTACGGGGCGGGCTGGTGTCATGACACGCAGGACACTTTGCGGCACTTGAAGGAACTCGGCGTCGCGCACGTCTACATTGACGTGGAGGAGAACGCGGAGGCCGCCGAGTGGGTGCGGCAACACAACGACGGCAAGGAGCGCAAGCCCACGCTCGACCTCGCCGGGCAGGTACTCTCCGTCCCGACCAACCGCGAGTTGGAGAGCGCGTTGCGGGAAAAGGGATTCATGGCCTGACCCCGCGGCCGGTGCGGCGTCGCGGCGCGGTCGAGAGTTGAACGAACGAAACGGAGCGAACGTGACATGAAACACCTCACACAAATCCTCGCCGCGGGCGGCCTCGCCATCCCACTGTTGTTGCTCCAATGGTCGGGCGCGACCGACGGCCTCGCGCGGGCACATCGCGGCGGTGCGGCAGAGACGGAGGCGAGCGCTCAGACGGAGAACGCGCAGCGCGACGCGCGTACAATCTTCGAGTCCAAGTGCGCGTCGTGTCACGGCAAGGACGGGCGCGCGAAGACAATGATGGGGAAGTTTAATAAGGCGCGTAACCTGAAGGACGCCGCGTGGCAGGCGCAGGTGAGCGACGAACGCATCTACAACTCCATCAACAACGGGCGCAAGAAGATGCCCGCCTTCGCCAAGAAGCTATCGCCCGCAGAGGTGGAGTCGCTCGTCGTCTACGTGCGCGGTTTGAAGAAATGAGACGGCGCGCGTTCAAAGCTGCGAAGATGAGTCGAAAGATGAGTCGGCCGCCCGCTCAAGTCGTGCGACGGTTCGAGCCGTAAGTAAAAACACGGGCGGTAAACTTGTCTGCACCTACGATGATTCTGTTTTTACGATGACTCCGTTTTTATGCGTCGCGCTCAAGAGACGATTCGATTTTAAGTGAACAGTCCCAGCCCCGCACATCGTTGGCTCGTCGCACTGTTGCGCGTCGCGCTCGTTCTCGCGCTCGCCGGGGCGGGCTGGCTCGTCTATCGCGGCCTGCCGCCGGACGACGCCCCGCACAGTCTCGGCACGGCCGGGCAGACGCGCGACACGCTCCTGCGCATCATCGTCCTCCCGCGTTCCGCAGGCGGCGGCGAACAGAACTCCGACGCCGCTCCCACTAACACGCCAGTCCAACTCTACTCGATTGACGTGGCGGCGGCGCAGCGCGAGTTTCTCGACGAGCGACGCCCCGGCCAACGCTTTGAAGACTTCATCGTGCGGCGCATGGGCGCGCGCCAGCCCATCCGCACGCAACTCGACGCGGGCGGCCAAACCATCGTCTACGTCCCGCCCGGCCGCTGGTGGATACACGCCACGCAGGAAGGCATGCAGGAAGTCTCTTGGCGACTCCCCGTCAACGTCGCCGGTCGCGAGCAGACGGTCGAACTCACCGCCGCGAACGCTTACATGAGGACGAAAAGGTTTTGAGATTGATCAGTTGTCCGTGGTCAGTTGTCCGTTGTTTGTGACTCCGTAAGCGGCGACCCAAAGATAAAATCTCAGCTTACGAAAAAGATCAACAACTGACGACGGACGACTGACCACGGACAAGTTATGAAAGCTCTGCGATACGAGAACGGGCGGTTGGGGTTGGCGGAGATGGACGCGCCGCGCGCGGGGGCGACGGGCGAGGCCGTGGTGCGCGTTACGTTGGCGGGGATTTGCAACACGGACGTTGAGATCGCGCGCGGGTACGCGGGGTTCGAGGGGACGCTCGGCCACGAGTTCGTGGGCGTGGTGGAGAGCGCGCCGGACAAGTCGCTCGTTGGGCGGCGCGTCGTCGGCGAGATCAACGCTGGGTGCGGGCGTTGCGAGTTGTGCGCGGCGGGCGACGCGCGCCATTGCCCGCGGCGGACGGTGCTCGGCATCGTCGGGCGCGACGGCGCATTCGCCGAATACTTGAGTTTGCCCGTCGTGAATTTGCTGGCCGTGCCGGACGAGATTGAGGACGCGCGCGCCGTGTTCGCCGAACCGCTCGCGGCGGCGTGCGGCATCATGGAACGCGTGGAGATCAGACGCGACACGCGCGTCGCAGTCGTCGGCGACGGCAAGCTCGGACTGCTCTCTGCGCAGGCCGTCAGGGCGCAGACGGGCGCGGCCGTCACGCTCGTCGGCAAGCACGAAAACAAACTCAGGATCGCTCGCGCGCGTGGCGTCGAGACCGCGCTCGTCGAAGATTTGCCGCAGGGGCGGGCGGGCGCGTTCGATGTGGTCGTCGAAGCGTCGGGCGCGGCGGCGGGCTTCGCGCTCGCGGTCGGACTCACGCGGCCGCGCGGCGTGCTCGTCTTGAAGTCAACTTTCCACGGCGCGACCGAGATTGACGCGGCGCGCATAGTCGTTGACGAGATCAGCGTCGTCGGCTCGCGTTGCGGCCGCTTCGCCCCCGCGCTCGAACTGCTCGCGCGCGACGCCGTTGACGTGGCAAGCCTCATCACCGAAGAGTTCCCCCTCGCGGACGGCCTGCGCGCCATGCAGCGCGCCACCGAGAGCGGCGTCCTAAAAGTTTTGCTCAAACCCTGAAAGAGTGACAAGTGACGAGTGACAAGTGACAAGAGAAGCAAGTAAATCGTGAATCGTAAATCGTGAATAGAAACTGCTTTCATCTATTCACGATTTACGATTCACGATTCACGGCTTTTCTAACTCGTCACTCGTCACTCGTCACTGTTATTGAGATGCGACTGAAATCCAATCTGGCGGCGGACGGCGCGTTGATGTTGACGACGCTCATCTGGGGTTCGACCTTCTTCATGGCGAAGGACATCCTCTCGGTGTGGCCGCCGTTGGCGTACATGTTCGTGCGTTTCGCGGCGGCGGCGTTGCTGCTGGCGGCGATGTTTCCGCGGCTGCTCGCGCGGGCGCGCAGGGCGGAGTGGCGCGCGGGCGCGACGCT
Source organism: Pyrinomonadaceae bacterium (assembly GCA_030838445.1). Lineage (GTDB taxonomy): Bacteria > Acidobacteriota > Blastocatellia > Pyrinomonadales > Pyrinomonadaceae > JAIVJZ01. The sequence goes on from JAUZFQ010000173.1 coordinate 7,838, forward strand.
CGGCCTGTTGATGGGCGGCGGCTTCGGGTTGCAGGCGGCGGGACAGGTTTACACGACCGCCTCGAAGTCCGCGTTCGTGACGGGGCTGACGACGCCGCTCGTGCCGTTCGTCGCCTACCTCATCCTGCGCGCGCGGCCGGGCGTCGAGAATTTGATCGGCGTCGCGCTCGCCACGCTCGGCGGCCTGCTCATCCTCGCGCCGCAGGGGACGGACACGAACGTCAACTTCGGCGACTTGTTGACGCTCGCCTCGACCATCTTGTTCGCCACGCACATCACGTTGATGAGCGTCTACGCGCGCCGCTACGACGTGCGGCAGTTGACCGTCTTGCAGATCGCGTGCATTGCCACTCTGTTCACCGTCGCGTGGTTGGGCTTGCGCGTGTGGGGCAGTTTCGCGGACGCCGAGACACTGCCCGCCGCGCTCGCGCGCGAGACTGCGCCGCTCGTGTGGAGCGCGGGCGTCGTGTGGCAACTCGTCTATCTGGCGACGGTGGCGACCGTCGGCGCGTTCCTGCTCTGGACGTGGGGGCAGGCGCGCACCACCGCCACGCACGCCGCCGTCATCTTCAGCCTCGAACCCGTCTTCGCCACGGCCTTCGCCGTCGCCGTCATCGGCGCGGGCGAGTGGATGGGCGGCCGCGGCTGGCTCGGCGCGGGCTTAGTCTTCACCGGCATCATCATCTCCGAAATGCGTTGGAGCGAGCGGCGCGGGCGGCGAGCACGGGACGAGGCGCGCGGGGCAGAAGTTAACTAACGGCGGGCGCGACTGATCGCGAAGGATCGCGGCGGTCACTTCTTCGCGGCCTGCGCCAGCGCGGCGGCCGTGGCCTGATGGATGGCGGCGAGGGCGACGATGCGGCGCAAACGATCCTTGAGAGCCTCCGCCGCCTGTCGCACCCTGACTTCGTTTCGCGAAGACAACTGACGGAAGAGTTCCGCGTCGAGTCCGGTGCGTACCGCTTGAGCGGCTCCCAGACGAGCAAGAGTCCTGACCGCGACCTGCGGAGCATGGCCTCGTCCAACTTGCTGAAACGCTCTATTTCGTAACCGACGTAAGCGCGCATCACGGCCGCTCCCGGCGGCGTGATGTTCGGCAGCGGCTCATTGAACGCCGACCTCGGATAGACGAGCATGTTGAGCATGTATGAAGTTCTCAACGTGCTCTGGTTTTCGTCGGAGAGCGGGAAACTTCGCAGCCGGTCTATGTATTGCAGGATGAGACGGTCGGCCGCCGCGCGATCTTTCGTCGCGATCTCGTTGATCACCTGCACCGGGCCTAAGTGCGTCGGGTCTGTTTCGATTGCTTTAAGAGTGTAATCACCGGCCGTCTCCGCATCGCCCTGCTTGGCCGCTTGATAGGCGAGTTGCGAGTATCGCTGATGCGTCTCGTAGCTGCCCAATTTCTCCAAACCCAATTTCACCAACTCTTCCCCAAAACTCTTGTCGCGACCGGCGATGCTGAGTACGCGATTACGCACGGAGTTTCTCGCCCAGTCATTGCCTGTTGCTTTGCGGCGCGTCGGGCGATTCGTTATACTCGACGGACTTCGCTTCGCGCGCTGGCAGCGCGAATAAAGGGCTGCGGACAAACAAGGGCGCGGGCGTCTGACTCGAACGGCGTCCGGGCGCGCATGAGGCTACGGGCGGCCGTCATGTTTTCAAGAGCGGTAGAAGGCGGTAAAAGTTCTATGTATCAACTTCCCCAAGGCCAAACGAATGAGGCGGAGCGGGCGATCCTGCGTCGCCTGCGGGTGTGGATCGCGGCGCTCGGGCTGGCGTGTCTGGTGGTCGGCGTCGGCGTCGGGGCGATGCTCGCGGGGCGACCCGCCGTGGCACAGAACGACTCGCAACGCGCGGCGGCGAACGCGCGCGCGCCCGAAGCCCTCTCCGCGTCCTTCGCCGAGATCGCGCAACGCGTCGAACCGGCCGTCGTCAACATTGATACCGTCTCCGCTACGCCGCAGGTGACTGAGCGCGGCACGGGCAACAGCCCCGGCACGGGGAGCGGCAACAGCAACAACGACAGCGACGACGATTCGGATGACAAGGACGGCGGGGGCGACAACCCCTTGATGGAGATGTTTCGCCGCCAGATACCGCAGCGGCCTTCGCGCGGCGTCGGCAGCGGCTTCATCGTCGATCCGAAGGGCTACATCCTGACGAACCAGCACGTCGTCGAAGGTGCGACGCGCATCACCGTGCGCTTGCAGTCGGGCGAACTGATGCGTGGACGCGTCGTCGGCGAAGACGACGAGACGGACATCGCGGTCGTCAAAGTCGAACCCCTGCGCGACCTGCCGACCGTCAAACTCGGCAACTCCGACGAGGCGCAAGTGGGCGACTGGGTGCTCGCCGTCGGCTCGCCCTTCGGCCTCGACCAGACCGTCACCGCCGGGATCATCTCGACGCGCGAACGCTCGACGCCTGTCTCTTCCAGCTTCCAGCGTTTCCTGCAAACCGACGCCGCCATCAACCGCGGCAACTCCGGCGGGCCGCTCGTCAACATGCGCGGCGAAGTGATCGGCATCAACTCGCAGATCGCCACCTCGACCGGCGACTACAACGGCATCGGCTTCGCCCTGCCGTCGAACGAGGCCAGCTTCGTCTATCGCCAACTCGTCGCGGGCGGGCGCGTCAAGCGCGGCTACCTCGGCGTGCTGCTCGATTCGGTGAAGGCCGAGTTCGCGCGCGTCTACAATTTGAAGGACGCCAAGGGCGCGATCATCACGGACGTGCGCGAAGGCCCGGCGCGCACCGCCGGGATTCAGGTCAACGACATCATCGTCGAGTTCAATGCGAAGCCGGTCTCGAACTCGCAGGACTTGATCAACAAGGTGGCGAGCACGCCCGTCGGCGACACCGTGCAACTCACTTTCCTGCGCGACGTGAACGGCCAACTCGAACGGCGCACCGTCGGCGTCTCGGTCGGCGAGCG
>JAUZFQ010000120.1 GCA_030838445.1 Pyrinomonadaceae bacterium
AACGCGGAGATGAAAGCAGTCTGTCTTTACTTCCGCTTTAGGCGTTCCGACTTCTTCATTTCCATTTGCTCTCCGTCCCGCGCAGCAGTCTGCCGATGTTGGCGCGGTGCATGAAGATGATGAGCGCGCCGCCAACTACCGCGACCGCCATGACGGGGGCGACAGACGCATCCGAACTTCCTTTGTCACTTAACAGCCAGATGAACAGCGGCAGCGTTGCAGTCGCCGCGATTGAACCGAGGGAGACGTAGCGGGTCGCCCACACGACGGTGAGGAAGACCAGCGCGGCGGGCGCGACCGCGACGGGCGTCAAACTCAGGAACACGCCGAGGCCGGTCGCCACGCCTTTGCCGCCGCGAAATTTCAACCAGACCGGGAAGATGTGCCCGGCGACGACCGCGATTGAAGCGAGCGCGACCCACCAGTTGACGCCGAAGTCAGGCGCGAGCAGCCACCGCGCGACGATTGCGACGAGCGCGCCCTTCGCTGCGTCAAGCGCGAGCGTCAACAGCCCTGCGCCCTTGCCCGCGCGGCGCGTCACGTTCGTCGCGCCCGTCCCGCCCGAACCCGTCTCGCGCACGTCGCCGCCGCCCCGCGCACGCACGATCAAAAATCCGAACGGGATCGAACCGACGAGATAAGCGACGACGATAGACAGCGCAGGCAGCAACGTGGCATCACTCCGCGACGGCGCAAAACATCGAACGACGAGCGAACGGCGACTATAGCAACCTGCCGGAAGGCGCGGCAAGTGTCGGGGAGACGGTGCGCGGGCTTAGTTTAAAGTCGGTTTCAGATGAGGCGGCGGCGCAGGAGGTCGAGCGCGGCCTGCGAGGCGCGCCAGCGGATGAGTTGGCGGTCGCCGGGGAGAAGCAGTTTGCGGTGCTCCGTGTGCGCGTCGTCCGAGAGCGCGATGTAGACGAGGCCGACGGGCTTGTCTTCCGTGCCGCCACCCGGCCCGGCGATCCCTGTGACGCTCAGGCCGAAGTCAGTGCCCGCGCGTTCGCGCACGCCCTCGGCCATCGCCTCGGCGACGGGCGCGCTCACCGCGCCGTACTCCGCGATCAAGTCCGACGGCACGCCGAGCAGTCGCACCTTCGCGTCGTTTGAATAAGTGACGACGCCCTCCATGAAGTAGGTGGACGAGCCGGGCACTTCCGTGAGCCGCTCGGCGATGAGGCCGCCCGTGCAACTTTCGGCGACGGCGAGCGTGAAGCCGTTGACGGCGAGGCGCAGGCCGATGATCTCTTCCATCTGCTCGCCGCGGAAGGCGAAGATGGCGTCGCCGAGTCGCTCCTCGATCTGCCCGGCGAGGCCGTCGAGCAGCAGTTCCGCTTCCTGCTCCGACTTGCCTTGCGCCGTCAGGTGGATTTCGATCTCGCTGCGGTTGAAGAGGATCGTCGTCTGCGGATTTTTATACTGCGTGTAGACCGGCGCGATGCGCTCGTCAACCGCCGACTCGCCCAAGCCCGACACGCGCAACACGCGCCGCGCGACGCGCACGTCGCCCGCCTTCGCCATGAGCCGCGCACTGACGTGCGTCTCGTACATCGGGCGCATCTCGCGCGGCGGGCCGGGCAAGAGGATGACCGAGCGCCCTTCGTGTTCGAGGTACATGCCGGGGGCAGATCCGTGCGGGTTGTCGAGCACCTCCGCGCCTTCGATGATCATCGCCTGCCGCGTGTTGATCTCCGGCATCTTGCGACCCCAGCGCATGAACTTCTCTCGCAACGCGTCGAGCACCGCTTCGTTCAAGACGAGGCGGCGACTCATCGCACGCGCGGCGATCTTGCGCGTGATGTCGTCCTCGGTCGGCCCCAAACCGCCCGTGGTGATGACGACCCGCGAGCGGCGCAGCGCGTCTTTGATGGTCTCTTCGAGACGCGCGTCGTCGTCGCCGACGATGGTCTTGAGTTTGACCTCGATGCCGATGGCGTTGAGCTTCTCGGTCAACCACAGGCTGTTCGTGTCCGCGCGATCCGGCGTCAGCAACTCCGACCCGATGGCGATGATTTCAGCGGTGAGCATTTTTTGTAGTTACCGAATTTCGAGTTGCGGACGGAGCGGGTCATTGCGCCGCGCCGAACAGTTTCACCTCGCGCACCCACATCACGAACGGGCGGCTGCGCGTTCCCTGTTGCGCGGGTTGCAGTATACGCAGGCGGTCGGTCGTGACGGGCGCAAACTCGAAGGCCGTGCGGTCGTAGTCGCTGCCGGGTTCGACGTGCGAGATCGTCCGCCATTCAACGCCGCCCTCGCCCGGCGTTTGCAGTTCGACGCGGCGCGAGGCGACGAAGCGGCCGCGGTCGAAGCCCCAGTAGACGTAGACGGCGGAGACGCGCGCCGGAGCGCCGAGTTGGAGTTCGATCCAGTGCGGCTGCGGCGTCTCGGCCGAAGCCCAGTTGCCCTCGTTGTAGCGCATCGCGGAGATGCGCTTCACGTCGAGCACGCCGTCGTTCAGCGGCCTCGCCGTGTAGCCTTCATAGCTCGAATCAACCGCGACGCGCGCCGCGCTCAGTTCGGCGAGCGCGGGCGTAGTGGTCGGCGTCGCCGCCGGGTCTGCGACCTGCGTTGCGGCCGTTGGTTGAGCGGCGGCTTGCGATGCTTCGGCACGCCTTTGCGCGCGCCGCTCGGCCTCGCGCGTGAAGCGCAGGTAGATGAGGACGCCGCTCAACAGCATGAGCGCGATGAGACCGATGACGACCCACTTGCCGCGCGCGTTCGACCGCGCCCCGGCGCGTGACAATTTCACAGCCGCCGACTGTCGCTGGAGGTGCGCGAGTTTGGTGGTCGCGGGCGACGCGCCGAGTTCCGCGCCGCACGCGCGGCACAGTTCCTCGTCCGCCTCGGCCTCCGTGCCGCACGCAGGGCACGCGCCGCTGCGGATGGGCTGCGTGATGTAGTCATGCCGCACGGTGTTGTCGGCCGTGTCGTGCAGTTCGTGCGTGCCGACAGGACGATAAGTTTTCGGCTCGGCCTCGACGGCTTCGACCGCCTCGCCCGCGTCGCGCTCGCGCGCCGTCTTGATCGCGCGGAGAAAATCGGTCGCCGTCGCGTAACGCCCGGCCGGGTCTTTTTCGAGCGCGCGCAGGATGATGTCTTCGACTTCGAGCGGGATGCGCGGGTTGATCTCGGTCGGGAGCGGCGGCGGCTCTTCGACGTGCGCGCGCAAAATCTCGGTGCGCGTCAGCGGCTCGCGCTCGTTGCCGAAGGGCGGCGCGCCGGTAAGCATTTCGTAGAGGATGATGCCAAGCGAGTAGATGTCGGAACGCTGGTCAACTTCCAGCCCCTCGGCCTGTTCGGGCGAGACGTAGCGCGGCGAGCCGTAGCCGGAGCCGTGCGTGTCGGTCGTCTCCGAGCCGACGACTTTGACGATGCCGAAGTCCGTGATCTTGACGTGGTCGTCGGGCGTGACGAGGATGTTCGGCGGCTTGAGGTCGCGGTGGATGATGCCGCGGTGCGCCGCGCCGTCCTGATCCTGATAGG
>JAUZFQ010000187.1 GCA_030838445.1 Pyrinomonadaceae bacterium
CGACCGTGCCGCCTTCTTCAAAACTTGAGACGAGAGAGACAGTGCCGCGATTGGGGAAATAGACGTGCGTGATGGGTTGGTCGGGGTGACAGAGGACTTCGCACGCCGATAGTGTGACGAATTCTAAATCGAGTGCGAGGCGTTCGTATTCGGCGCGGGATAACGAGTTGAGGATGCGGTTCGCGGTGGTGGGAAGTGTTGCTGTGTGCGTGGACATCGGGTAGCCTTTCTGTGTGCGGGTCGTGTCCGTAAAAGACAGCACGCGGCAGAAGGAAGTTAGCTAGGCTAACCTAATGTCGGATGGAGCTTCTCAAAAGAACTGTACGAGAACGAAAGCAGTATAACACGCTTTGTCCGAAACGGACAGTTGGTTCGTCCGAAATGGACAAAGCCGTATAGTGTCGAGTTGATCTGAGAGAGGCATAGTGTGTAATGAGCCAGAGTCTCTGTTTCAGAGACAAGGATCAACAAAGGGATGAACACCGAACAAGGGAAGCAAGCGACCATCTTGCTCATTGAAGACGACGACGAAACACGCCCCGTCCTCAAGCAGAATCTACAAAGGTATGGCTATCGCGTGCTCATTGCGCTGGACGAAGAAGACGCGCGGGAGAGGGTCGGCGGCGGGGGCGTGCAGGCCGACTTGATTCTCATTGATCTCGTCGGCAAGTCTCCGCAGGACGTGTTGCAGGCCGGACAAAGAATTCGCGCGCACGCGAAATACGACGGCCACACCCCGCTCGTCGTGCTGGCTGAAAAATACGGCGCAGACCTCGAAGGCACGGACGTGAATGTCAGCGGCAATGATTGGATCACTTACCCCGAAGAGCACGATCAGCTACACAATCTGCTCGCACATCTCCTCAGCAAATAATCAAATCAGGCCACTGCCCGGCAACGACACACGTAAATTTGAAGGTGGAACACGCGGCGTCGGAGTTGCTGCGTCCGGGCGGCGCGTCCGGCGGGGTGAAGTTCAACTGCGCCGCGTCAGATTGTAATCGCGCAGGCGGCGGTAGAGGGTGGAGGGCGAGATGCCGAGGATTTCGGCCGTCTTGCCGCGATGCCAGTTGGTCTGTTCGAGCGCGGAGACGATCTGTTGCCGCTCGACTTCCCTGAGCGGCGGCTGCACGACGGCGTTTCCGCCTTCGGACGACCCGCCGCCAGCCGCGACGCCGCCCGCGTAATTTGGCACGAACGCGTTCGCAGTTGTCACCGCGGGGTTGACGATTTCGGGCGGCAGTTCGTTCGTCGTGATGCGCCCGTCGTTGGCGAGCAGCACGGCGCGCTCAAGGCAGTTTCGCAGTTGGCGCACGTTGCCCGGCCACGGGTAGGCGGCGAGCGCGGCCAGCGTTTCGGGCGTGATCTCCGGCGGGTTCAAACCGCCGAGTTGCCGCACGAGATGCTGCGCGAGCGGCTCGATGTCTTCGGGGCGTTCGCGCAGAGGCGCGAGGTTGATCTGGAATCCGTTGATGCGGTAGAGGAGGTCTGCGCGGAAGCTGCCGTCGGAGACGGCCTGCGTCATGTCGCGGTTGGTCGCCGCGATGATGCGGACGTTGACCTGAACTTTACGCACCGCGCCGACGCGGTAGAACGTCTGCGTCTCGATGGCGCGCAACAGTTTCGACTGCAAAGGCGCGGGCAGTTCCGGCACTTCGTCTAAAAAGAGCGTGCCGTTGTCTGCGAGTTCAAACAGTCCGAGCTTGCGCCCCTTCGCGCCGGAGAACGCGCCCGCCTCGTAGCCGAAGAGTTCGGATTCGAGCAGCGACTCTTGGAAGGCGGCGCAGTTGAGATCAATGAACGAACCGTCCTTGCGCTGCGAGAGACGATGAATGGCGTGCGCGATCAGTTCCTTGCCCGTGCCCGACTCGCCCGTGATCAGGACTGACGCGTCCGACGGCGCGACGCGCTCGACGAGACGCAGAGCCTCGCGCATCGCATCCGAGACGTGGACGATCTCAGGCATCCCCGTCTGTCGCGCGAGTTGCGCGCGCAGGCGTTGGTTGTCCACGCGCAAACGCCGCTTCTCCGCCGCGCGTTTGACGAGCGTGTCGAGTTCGTTGATGTGGTAGGGCTTGGAGAGATAGTCGTATGCGCCGAGCTTCATCGCCTCGATGGCCGTCTCGACGGTGGCGTGACCCGTGAGCATGATCACTTCGGGCGGGTTCGGCCGCTGGTGGACGCGGCGCAAGAGTTCGAGGCCGTCCATGCGCGGCATGTTGATGTCGCACAGGAGCACGTCCACGTTGCTCTCTTCGAGCAGGCGCAGCGCGGCCTCGCCGTCGGGCGCGACGCGCACCTCGTGCCCCTGCCTCTGAAGTTCTTTTTGCAAAACCAGCCGGAGGTTCGCTTCGTCCTCGGCCACCAGAATTCTGCTCGGCTGCTCGTTACTCAACTCGCTCGGCCTCCGTCGTCCAATCGCTCCCCGCTCAGCGAGGGCAAGACAAGCGTGAAAGTCGTCCCGCGTCCGACGACCGAATCCACGGCGACGCGCCCGCCGTGCTCCGTCACAATACCATAACAGACTGCCAGCCCAAGACCCGTTCCCTGCCCGACCTCCTTCGTCGTGAAGAAGGGATCGAAGATGCGCGCCAGATTCTCCTGCGGAATCCCGACGCCCGCGTCGCACACCTCGACGCGCACGCCCGCCGCGCCCTCGTTGCGCGCGCGCAAGTGAAGCGTCCCGCCCTGCGGCATCGCGTCAATCGCGTTCTCGGCGAGGATGATCACGGCCTGCTGCAACTGCCCCGCGTCGCCCGCGACGGCGGCTACGTCCGCGGGCGCGTCAACCTCGATCTCGACGTTGCGGCTGCGCTTCTGGTGACGCAGCAGACGCGCCGCCGCTTCCAGCACTTCGCCCAACTCGACCGGCGCGTGCTGCCCCGCGCGGTTGCGACTGAAATCGAGCAGCCCGTTCGTGATCGTCTTGCAACGGAAAGCCTCGCTGCGAATGAGCGACAGGTATTCGCGCAAGTCTTCGACCTCCGCCGACTGCCCGAACGCGCCTTCGACGACGCGCGTCTCCAAAGCCTCGGCGCACGCGGCGATGGTGGCGAGCGGGTTGTTGATCTCGTGCACGACCCCGGCGGCGAGTCGGCCGACGGCCGCGAGTTTTTCCGTGCGCGCGACGGCGCGGTTCGCCTCGACGCGCGCCGTGATGTCTTCGCCCACGGTGATGACGTGCGAGATTTCGCCGCCCTCGACGCGCATCGGAACTTTACTGACGAGCCAGTGTTTCGACGTGCCGTCCGGGGCGACCGACTCCTGTTCGATGCGTTCGATGCGGCCGGTCTCGAAGGCGCGGCCGAATTCGCGTTCCAGAATCTCGCGCCGCTGGCGCGTCAGCACGTCGAAGATGTTGCGCCCCAGAGCCTCGCCGCGCGGGATGCCCTGCCCGCCGAGTTCGCGGTTGCGATTCCAAGCGACGATGCGGTGATTGCGATCCACCGCGTAGAGCGAGACGGGCAGCGTGTCGATGATGGCCTCTGTGAAACGCCGCTGCGCCTCGGCCTCGGCCGTGCGCCGTTCGACCTCTTTCGCCAGACTGGCCGATGAAGCGCGCGCCGCTTCGTACAGAGACGAGATGCGCGCCGCGAGCGCGGCCTGCTGCGCCGCCGCGTCAATCAGGCGGCTCTCGGTTTCGCCGCAAGCCTCCCCGCTGTCGAACGCGACGACGAGCGCGCCGAGCGCGTGCCCCTCGAAGCGGAGCGGCGCGACGTACTCGACGCGGTGCGTCTCGTCGCGCAGGAAAAACTCCGCGCGATCTTCCAGCCTGACGGAAGTCGCCGGGTCGGTCTTGAGCCAACGCCTGAGCTTAGCCTGATCGATCAGAGCACCGTCTTCCGCGCTGCCCTCCCGGTCGAAGACGCACGCTGCCGACTCACTCAACGCCGCCCCGCCCGTCGCGCGCTCCGTGCCGTCGCCAATCGGGCGCGGTTCTAAGATGGCGGCGCAGAGCGTTGCGTTGGCGGCTTCGTAGGTCGCGCCCGCCACGCGGCGGACGACCTGCACGGGTTCCAGGGCGACGAGCAGGCCACGCCCGAGGTCGGCCAGAAAACCGAGTTCGCGGTTGCTGCCGACGAGCGCGCGCTCGCGTTGCGCCGCCTCGATCTGCGTACCGACGCGCGACAGGAGTTCGCGTCGCGTCGCCGGTTTGACGATGAAGTCGTCAGCCCCCGCGGCGAACGCGCCGACCTTGCGTTCCTCGTCGTCGTGCGCCGAGATGACGATGACGGGCAGGCGGCGCGTCGCCTCCTGCGCGCGCAACAGGCGGCACAGGGCGAGGCCGTCCACGCCGGGCAGTTCGATGTCGAGCAGGATCAGATCGCACGGCTCGCGGTGCAGCATGCGCAGCGCGGTCGGCGCGTCGGCGGCGACTTTTACCTGATGCTGCGCGCTCTCGAAAGTGTGTTGAAGAGAAGCGCGCGCCCGTTCGTCGTCGTCAACGATGAGCAGGGTGAAACTTTTCGCCGCTTGGGTGGAAGAAACCGGCATGCTTTAAGTAAGAGGCGACGCGCCGACCGCACGGCGGCGTACATTGAAGACCGACAGAAGCAAGTCCCGGCTGCGGGTGCGCGCTAACACGAAGACTCTCCGGCGAAGCGCATTCAAGCCGACGACGCCTGCCGCAGCCCTGAGCCTCTCTAACGATTAAAGCGATGCGGGCGGGTTATGTCAAGAAGGTAGTCAGTTGTCCGTAGTCAGTTGTCAGTTGCACGTGGTCAGTTGTTCAATCCGATCTTTAGCGATTGACGTGACTGGCGCGAACAACTGACAACTGACTACGGACAAGTGACTACTGTCGTTTTTAGTTAATCGCCGTGGTGGCGAGTTAGCCGGGGGGGGGTTCGACGATGGAGAGTGAGGTGGCCGCGCTGGTGTGGCGGCGGCGTAGTTTGTGGACGGACTTGACGGAGTACATGGCCTGATCGGCGGCGATGAGCAGTTGGTTGAGCGTCTCGCCGTCCGTGCCGAAACGCGCCGCGCCGACGCTGATGCCGACGCGCGCGCGCTTGTCGGGCGGGACGTGCAGGGATAGCCCGCGGATGGCCGTCTCGATGCGCCCGCACAGGTCGTCGGCCTGCGCGCGGGGCAGGTCTTGCACGACGGCAACGAACTCGTCACCCGCGTAACGCGCGAGGAAATCATACTCGCGCAGTTGCGCGCTCAACACTCGCGCCACCTCGCGCAGCATTTGATCGCCCGTGCTGTGGCCGTAGGTGTCGTTGACCGATTTGAACTCGTCGAGGTCGAGCATGACCACTTGAAAGGACGTGCCGTTGCGACGTGCGCGTGCTTCCTCTTCCGCGAAACGGATGTGGAGCGCGCGCGCGTTCGGCAAATTCGTTAAGGGATCGGTGAGGGCGTTTGATTCGGCCTCGGCGTGGTGGAGAGCATTGGAGAAGGCGTCGGAGGCGAGACGCGCCACGGTGTCGAGCAGGTGCAAGTGGTCGTCCGTGTAATGCTCCGTTTGGAGCGAATAGACGGCGAGCACGCCGAGCAGGCGTTCGTCTTTGACGAGCGGCAGCGCGATCATGGAGCGATACGGCTGCGCCTCCGTCAACGCGAGGTCGGCGAAGTCGAGCATCGGGTCGAACCCGGCGGCGGGGCGTCGGTTGGCGATGACGAACCCGATCACGCCTTCGCCCGGCGCGACGCAGTGGCCGCGCAAAGCTTCGGCGTTGAGGCCGCTGACGTGCGCGACGGTCGCGTAGTTCTTCAACTCGTCGAAGAGGTAGACGGCGCAGGTGTCGAACGGAACCATGTGGCCGACCTTGTTGACGAGAATCTGGCTGCGGTCTTCCATGTCGAGCGACGCGCCGAAGGTGCTCGCGATTTCGTAGAGCGCATACACCTCGCGGTGCGCGCTCTTGATCTGTTCGAGGTAAGCGGGCACGGCGAACTGTTTCGGGTTGAGCGGCGGCGCGGCGGACGTGTGGGCGGCGTTTGCGTGGGCGACGTTTGCGTATGTGCCGCTCGTTTCGACAAGGGCACGCGGCTCGGCCTCGCGGCTCGTGAAGCCGTGCTGGTCGAGTCCGAGTTCGACGATCTCCGACTCGAATTCCGGCAGGTGTTTGAGGAACAGTTCGACGACTTTCGGATCGAAGTGCGTGCCCGCGCCGCGCAGGAGCATCGCGCTCGCCTCCTCGCGCGTCATGCCGCGACGATAGGGGCGATCCTCGCGCACCGAGTCGAAGCAATCAACGACGGCGAAGATGCGCGCCGTCCAAGGTATCTCTTCGCCGCGCAGGCCGTCCGGGTAGCCGAGGCCGTCCCAGCGTTCATGGTGCGAGCGCACGATGGGGACAATCGGGTAGGGGTAATCAATGCGTTCGAGGATGCTCGCGCCGACGATGGTGTGAACCTTCATGCGCTCGAACTCGGCGGTCGTCAGTTTGCCCGGCTTGTTCAGGATGTGATCGGGCACGGCGAGTTTGCCGATGTCGTGCAGCATCGCGCCCGCCCGGAGCGCCTCGATCTCGCTACGGCTGAGGCGGAGCATTTCGCCGAGCCGCGCCGCGTAGAGTTGCACGCGCCGGACGTGGCAGTGCGTCGTTTGATCCTTGGCGTCAATCGCCGTGGCGAGGGCTTCGACGGTGGCGAGGTGGAGGCGCGCGAGTTCGGCCGTCTCGCGCGACTTCTCGTTCATGCGCTCGAAGTAAATTTTGTAAGTCGCGAACGTCGCGCCGATGACGGGGACGCTGAGGAGCACGTAGATGAGACCGAAGTTCTGCATCGCCTGATAGAGCAGTGCGGTGACGACGGCCGAGGCAAAGAACGTGCATGAAGTCCAGAGGTAGCCGTCGCGCCAGAACTTCCAGATCGAACTGCCGCCCTTGAGCGCGTGCAGCGTGCCGATGAGCACGCCGTTGAACAGGTATTGCAGGAGCGCCATCACGACGAGCGGCACGAGCAGTTGCTCGAACGTCAGCCGCGACATGCCGACGGGCTGGCGCGCGACGCCCGCGTAAGAGTCGAGCATGAAGTAGAACGCGGTGGCCGAGACGAGCACCGTCAGAGACATCGTGGCGGGCGCGGCGATCCAACTCGGCGCGCGGCGCGAGGTGCAGAGCGAACTGACGAGCGCGCCCGTTGCGCCGAGCGCGAGGGCGGCGGGCACGCCGAGCAGGATCGCGCCGAGGAAGATGAAGGCGTCGCCCGCCGTGATGCTGGCCGACGTGTTGGGGATGCGGATGGGGAGAGAGCTTGAGATGACGACGAAACTCGCGAGCGCGAGAAACTGTAGCCCTTGCGTCGGGGTGAACGAGAGACACTGCGACAGCGCCCACGCGACGATGAGCGCACCCGCCGAGACGAGCGCGACCCAGTAGCCTTTCGCCGCGCGGCTGTAGTCCGACATGTCAATCATTCTCGATTCGTCCTTTGCACGCTGGAGTGTCCGCGACTGCTTGTTCTATCAAGAGGCTTCAAGATTCGTTCCCGCCCCAATTTGCGGCCGACGTTGAAAAGCCCGCCGCCGGAGACGATTGACGGGAGCAAATCGTCTACTGTCTCCGGCGACGGCTTGGGCAAGCGGCGAGTGCGTGGCACTCACTCGCCGCGTCAGGGGTGAGAATCTCATCCGTCTTCCGGGTCGCGCTTCTCGCGGCGCGCTGCGGTCGAAACTCTCGTCGAGAGCGCTTCCGTCGCGACCCGTCGGGTTGTCAAAAGTGGTGCGGCCGTTCGGACTCCGTGCGGAGAGTCCGAAGAAGCGCGTTGACGCTTCCAGCCGCACCCACTCTCTAAACAAGCCGCGTGCCGCGCGGACACACGAGACAAACACGCCGCAAAACTCGCCAAAGCGCGACGCCCCGCGTCTCAACTGAAAACTGGAAGTTGATCCAACACAATTTCCCGTCAACCTGACGCGTCATGCTGACGCCACCGTCGCGCCCTGACCGAAGCCACCACTCAAGCGTCGCCCTGCTCGAAACAGTCCCGCGACTAGTTCCAGTTTTTTCATCCCCCGCGCCACAACGCACGTTTGACAACCTTCATCCCGCTGGCGCAATCTCAAAAAACAGTGACGAGTGACAAGTGACGAGTGACAAGTTGAAAACCCAAAACTTGTCTTCAACTCGTCACTTGTCACTCGTCACTCGTCACTATTCTTATGTCCGTCGGCTATCTCGAATTGCTGCGTGAGAATCGCGGCTTCCGGCAACTGTGGCTCGGTCAGGTGGTGAGCCAACTCGGCGATTGGTTCGACACCATCGCCGTGATGACGCTCGTCTTGAACTTGACGGGTTCGGGGCGCGACGTGGGGCTGATCATGGTGGCGCGCTTCCTGCCGAGCGTCGTCATCGGGCCGCTCTCCGGCGTCGTCGCCGACAGGTTCAACCGGCGCACAATCATGATCGTGTCCGACCTGCTGCGCGCCGTCGTCGTGCTCGGCTTCCTGTTCGTGCGCCGACCGGATCAAATCTGGCTCATCTACGCGCTGACCGTTTTGCAACTCACCTTCTCGACCTTCTTCGAGCCGGCGAAGTCGGCGGCCATCCCTTCAATCGTCGCGGAGCGCGAACTCGTCTCGGCCAACGCCATCGCCTCGGTCACGTGGTCGGCCATGCTCACGCTCGGTGCGGTGGCGGGCGGGCTGGTGACGGGTTGGTTCGGCACGGACGCCGCCTTCGTCGTTGACTCTGCGACTTATCTCGTCTCGGCCGCGCTCATCTGGAGCGTGCGCTTCCCGCGTCGCCCGACGCGCGAGAAGACGCGACTCACGCTCGCCAAAGCGCTCGGCATCACCGACACGCTCGAAGGCATTCGCTACGTGCGGACGCGGCCGCGCGTGCTTGCACTGATGGCGGTGAAACCCGCGTGGGGTCTGGGCGGCGGGATACTCGCGCTGCTCGCGGTCTTCGGCGAAAAGATCTTCCCCGTCGGGCCGAGCGCCGCCACGGGCATCGGCGTGCTCTACGCCGCGCGCGGCATCGGCACGGCCATCGGCCCCGTCTTCGCGCGCCGCCTTGCGGGCGAATCGCGCACGCGCATGCAGACGACCATCGGCTTCTCGTTCCTCGTCGGCGGCGTCTTCTACGCGGCCTTCGGCGGCGCGACCAACTACGCCGTTGCGCTCGTCATGCTGGCCGTCGCGCACATGGGCGGCAGCATCCTCTGGGTCTTCTCCACGGTGCTGTTGCAGCAGGGCGTCGAGGACAACTTTCGCGGGCGCGTCTTCGCCGCCGAACTCGCCCTGCTCACGCTGACGATGGCCGCCTCCAACTACCTCGTCGGCGAACTGCTCGACCGCTTCAACTTCCCGCCGCGCATGGTCACCATCGGCATCGGCGTCCTCTTCCTGCTGCCCGGCCTCCTCTGGTTCGCCACCGCGCGCTGGTGGAATCGCGAGCGCACGACGACGGCGCACGCGACGACTCAAGCGGGCGAGCCTCCCGTCGCGAGCGACGCCGCGCTGCGCGACGCCGCGACGAAGATTCACCTCTCAAGCGATTAACAAACCGCGTGGCTTTCAACTATGATCGTCCCCTGTTCGAAGCAAAGGAGACTTCCACAATGGATTTCGGTTTAACTAACCGCGTCGCGCTCGTCGCGGCGGCGAGCAAGGGGATCGGCTTCGCGGCGGCGCGCGAGTTGGCGCGCGAGGGCGCGCGCGTGTTTTTGTGCTCGCGCGACGAGGAACGCGCACGCGAGGCCGCGCGGCGGATCGCGGAAGAGACGGGGACGGAGTGCGTCGGCATGCGCGCCGACGTGACGGACGACGCGGACGCGCGTGCGTTTGCCGAACTGGCGCGCGAACGCGCGGGGCGCGTGGACATCCTCGTCACGAACGCGGGCGGCCCGCCCTCCGCGACGTTCGAGAGCGCGGACTTGGAGATGTACCGCCGCGCGTTTGAACTGAACGCGCTCTCGGCGATCAGGCTGGCGCAGTTGGTCGTGCCCGCGATGCGCGAGGCGCGCTGGGGTCGCGTCGTCAACGTCACTTCGATCTCGGTCAAACAGCCTATCGAGGGACTGCTGTTGTCAAACACCGTGCGCGCCGGGTTGACGGGTTGGGCGAAGACGCTCTCGGCGGAAGTCGCCGCCGACAATGTGACGGTCAACAACGTCGCGCCCGGCTACACTTTGACGGAGCGGCAGGACGAACTCGCCGCCGCGCGCGCAGGGACGAGCGGCAAGTCGAAGGAAGAGTTGATCGGGATGTGGGCGGCGCAAGTCCCGATGCGTCGGCTCGCCTCGGCGGAAGAGATCGCGGCGGCGATTGTGTTCCTCGCCTCGGAGCGTGCGTCGTACATCACGGGCGTCACGTTGCAGGTGGACGGCGGCTGGGTGCGCGGGCTGTTTTAGACTAGAGGTAAAGCGGGATGGCGAACGAGGAGAACATCGTCGAGGCGAGTCGCGCACGCTCTCTGGTCGGCGTCGCCGAACTCGACCACGCGGAGTGGGCGCGTGCGCGCCCCGTGCGAATCAAGTGTTACTGGTCGGGCGAGGCCGCACCCTTCGCGCGACAGGCGGAGGCGCGTCTTCTGTGGGACGAGCGAGGGTTGTCGGCGCGCTTCGTGTGCGAGCAGCGCGAGCCGCTCGTCGTGAGCGCGAGTCCCGAACGCGGTTGGAAGACCGTGGGGCTGTGGGATCGAGACGTGTGCGAGTTGTTCGTCGCGCCGCGAGCGGATGACCCTTCGCGTTACTTCGAGTTTGAAGTCGCGCCGACGGGCGAGTGGCTCGACCTCGCCGTGCGCGTGGGCGTCTTCGGGCGCGAGACTGATTGGGGCTTTTATTCGGGGATGGAATCGGCGGCGCGCATCTCCGCCGATTCCTACACGGTGGCGATGCGCGTGCCGTGGGACGCGTTCGGCGCGAGCGGCCCGCCGCGCGCGGGCGCGCGTTGGCGCGCGAATCTGTTTCGCTGCGTGGGTGCGGGCGAGACGCGCGGCTACGTCGCCTGGCAACCGACCCGCACGCCCGAGCCGAACTTCCACGTGCCGGAGAAATTCGGCTGGCTACACTTCGCCGACTAGCGCGCATCACATTGAATCTTAAGTTTGCCCGCCGCGCCCTTCGATGTAGCGTTCAACCAAAATCTCCAGACGATCAAGCCGCTCATCCGTGCGCGAAACGGCGGTGCGAAGCGACGCATTGAGTTCGTCCGTGCGGGAGACGGCCGCGCGAAGCGACGCGTTGATCTCGCCCTGCGCTTCGATGTGGCGCGTCACGACCTGGATGAACTCCGTCTGCGTCTCCGCTTGAAGTTGCACGACCCGGCCGATCTCTGCGACTTGCGCGGCCAGTTTATCGAGCCGCACCTGGTGGTTGGCCTGACCCTGTAGGAGAAACTCAATTGCGCGTTCCATTTCTTCGCCCGTCATAATTCATTAGCTCCTAGCTGTCTCCAACGTGGGCTGCCTTGCGGACACGGTAAAGTAAGGGGGCGAGGCGAGTCAAGATAGTTGGCGGAGGTAGTCTTCAAAGCGCGCGCGGTCTTCATCAGCGATGTCGGCGATGCGGACGCCGATGAGGTAGCCGGAGGCCGCGCCTTCGCGTTCGAGTTGTTCGTAGCGCACGGGCGCGACGCGCATTTCGATTGTGCCGGAGGGGAGTTCGAGCAGGAGGTGGAGCATCTGATCCGTCGTGGTGAGATAGCGGTCGTTGATGCGGATAGCGGGGACGACGAGGCCGAGGCCGCTCGCGCTGAGATCGGAGGTGTCGCCTTCGAGGTAGGGCGCGTGTTCGAGTTGCTCGCGGGTCAACTTCGGGTCGAAGATCGAGACGCTGAAGTGTACGCCCCGGCGGTAACGCCGCGCGTGGCGACGGTTGCCGATCAAGACGCGCATGCGCGCGACCATGGAACGCATTAGTTCCGGCATAAGATTTTAAGCAGGGGAAAGGGGAAGGGTTAAAGGGTAAAGGGTAACAGCGAAAGCGCGGCAGTTTGATCTTTTACCTTTCACCTTTACCCCTTCCCCTACTCCCTGTGACTTACTTCTTCGTCTGCGGGTTGAGCGGCTTGCCGCCCGTGTCCTTCTTCTGGATGCCCGCTTGATCCATGTGGTAAGAGAGCAAGCCGCTGCGGCCGTAGCGGGTGGGTTCGGCGTTGACGCGGTAACTCTTCCCGTCCTTACCGACGGTGATCTGGAACGTGTAGCCGAGCGTGCGCGCGCTCTCGACATCTTCACGCAGGGTGGGTTTGCCGTTGAGCAGCGCGGGCATGTCTGCGAACCGCCCGCCGTTCAGCGCGCTGTAGCCCGCCTCGGCGTTCGCCAGTTTCAGCAGCAACGCCTCCACCTCTGTGTGGTGCGTCTCGATGCGCGCCTTGAGGAAGAACGCTTTGCCGTCGCGCTTGACGATCTCCTGATTCTCGGCGTCGCCGAAAATCCACGCGCCGTCCGCCCCGCGCATCAGCGTGATCGCCTCCAACTGCGCGTTCTCGCCGCCGACGCGCGCGAAGACCGTCGCCGTGTCGCCGCTGATCTGTTCGCCGCCGAACTCGATCTTCTCCGGCACAGCCCCGGCCAACTTTTCAAACTCCGGTTGCAACTCGGCGTACTCCTCCGCGCTCAAGCCTTCGAGCGCGGGCTTGTAGATCGAGAGCGCGAAGGCTTCGCGGAAACGCCGCTCGCGCAGCGCCTTGTAAAACTCTGTGACGGTCTGAATCGGCGTGCGCGCCTGTTGCGTCGTGTTCGCGGTCGGCGCGGTTGCCGGCGTCTGCGCGCGTGCCGTCGTCGTCGGACTCGCGCCGTTGAAACTCAGTGCGAGCAACAGTAGTTGTAGCAGTGACAACGCCGTGACGGGCAACCGGGCGGAGCGCGCGCGCATGCGGCGAGGCATGGACTGTGGCATGTCGGGTATTTCCTTCGGACGGATGAAATTTGTGCGGCGCGTCCGCGGGGCGACTGAACTAAAGTCGCGCGCGAGCGCGCCGCACTTGATACGGGAACGGGGGAGACGACGCCTGCGGCCGTGCGTTTCTATCTCAACTGCGTCGGCGGTGGCGGCGGCGACGGCAGGCCGTCTCCTCCTCCGCGCGACAGGCCGTGACGGCCGACGTAGTAGAGCGTGGCGACGAGCACGCCGAACATGATGATGCCAATAATCATGCTGTCGTGCAAGGCTGCGGGCAAAAATCGCCCGACGTTCAGGACGTTGCTCTCCAACGCCTGCGGGATGGCGAGCAGCAAGCCCGCAATCGCGCCGCCCGCGATCAGGCCGGAACTGTAGAGCACGCCGGGGCCGCTCTCCTCTTCCGCCAGCGAACGTTTGCCGCGCGCGACGCGTTCGACGAGCGCGCGCACCGCGCCGCCGACGAAGATCGTCGCCGAGGTGGCGAACGGCAAATACATGCCGACGGCGAACGGCAGCGCGGAGATGCCGACGATCTCCAACAGGATCGAGATGAACGCGCCGATCAGGATCAGCGACCAAGGGAGTTTCTGCGTCAGCACGCCGTCAACGAGCACGGCCATCAATTGCGCCTTCGGCGCGTCGAACTTGGAACTGGGGCCGGTCTCCGCCTCTGCGTACTTCGCCGCGCCCGCGTCGTCCACGTAGTAAGTCTTAACCGTCTCGCCCTCGGTGACGGTGGCGACGCGGTAGAGTTGCCCGTCGAGTCCGCGCTGGCGCGCCGTGCCGATGGCGACGTTGCCGCCCGCGACTAAGGGCGCGGTCGGCAGCCCCTCGGTCGAGATGGCCGTGCGGACGCCGCCGACGCCGGGGTTGATGCGGTAGTGAATCTCGCCCGCCTGATTGATCAGATATTGACCCGAAGGGATGACCGTGCCGTCGTCCATCTTCTGGTCTTCGGCCAGACGGTGGACGTAGAAGGGGCCGCCCGCGAGTTGGCCGCCTTTAGTCCATTGGTCGTCCGTCGCGTTGACGGTCGCCTTGTAGCCCTCGTAGTTGCGCGGCAGCAGATTCGTGTAGGAAGAGTTGAGCGCGGAGAGCGTGTAGGCGATGAGCAGGGCGGAGGTGGTCGCGCCGACCATCAAGCCCCACTGCATGCGCGAGGGCGTGCCGCCGACGAGGAAGCCGGTCTTCAAATCCTGCGAGGTCGTGCCCGCGTTCGAGGCCGCGATGCAGACGATTGCGCCGACGGAAAGTGCCAGCACACGCGAGTCCGCGCCGCCCCGGCCGAGCAAGAGGAAGATGAGCGACGTGATCAAGATCGTCGCGATGGTCATGCCCGAAATCGGGTTCGACGACGAGCCGATCTCGCCCGTGATGCGCGACGAGACGGTGGCGAAGAAGAAGCCGAACACGATGACCAAGAGCGCCGACAACAGGTTCATGATGAAACTGCTGCCCGGCGAACCCTGAAAGATGAGCCACGCCATGATGGCGAAGAACAGCACGACGATGCCGCCGAAGACGAACGACATCGGCATGTCGCGCTCGGTGCGCGGGACGGCCGCGGAGTCGCTCGCCTTGCCGCCGCCGAAGCTGCCCATCGAAGACTTGAACGCGCCGATGATGGTCGGCATCGAACGCGCGAGGCTGATGATGCCGCCCGTGGCGACCGCGCCCGCCGCGATGTAGCGGATGTAGAGGTCTTGCACCTGACCCGAAGACATCGCCGAAATCAGAGGCCCGCCCGCGAGCACCGGGAAGAGTGGCGCGGTGTAGCCCGCGCCGAAGAACTTGACCATCGGGATCAGGACGAGCGCCGAGAGGAAGCCGCCGCCGAGCATCATCGCCGCCACGCGTGGCCCGATGATGAAGCCGACGCCCAATAGTTCCGGCGAGATGTCGGCCGCCACGGTGGCGCGCTGGTAGCCGCGCATGACGTAGGACGGCGCTTCGTTCCAGAGTTTCGCGCCGCTCATCAGAAACTTGTAGAGCGCGGCGATGCCGAACCCGGCGAACACGGTCTTGGCATCAGTGCCGCCCTTCTCGCCGACGACGAGCACCTCGGCGCACGCCGTCCCCTCCGGGTAGATCAACTTGCCGTGCTCGCGCACGATGAGCGCGCGCCTCAGTGGAATCATCAACAGCACGCCGAGCCAGCCGCCTAAGAGCGCGACCCAAGTGATGCGCGGGATTTCCAGATCGTAGCCGAGTATCAAGAGCGCGGGCATCGTGAAGACGATCCCGGCGGCGATTGACTCGCCCGCCGACCCCGTCGTCTGCGAGATGTTGTTTTCGAGGATCGAGGTGCGGCCGAGCGCGCGGAAGATCGAGATTGACATGACCGCAATCGGGATCGAGGCCGACACCGTGAGGCCGACGCGCAAGGCGAGATAGACGCTCGACGCGCCGAAGATGATCCCCAGCACCGCCCCGACGATGACGGCGCGCGCCGTGAACTCCGGCAGGATGGTGGAAGCGGGCACGAACGGCTTATGCACCGCGTAGCTTTCCGCGATGGGTACGCTGACCTCGTCAACAATATCTCGCCCCGTGGCGTCAATGGTTCCGCTCGACATGTGGGTCTATGACCTCCGGCTGATGATTTGGTTAAACGGGGAGCGTGCTGGGGATTTCAGCCGCTACTTTACACGCGCACGCGGGTGAAGGGCAAGGAATAAGCAAGGGGAGTCGTCCGCCGCCCGTTGTGCTAAACTCGGCGGCGCACGATCACCGCCGCCGAGTTTTTCGCAGCCACTTCAACAGCCGGAGTTGTCACCGACATGCGCTCTCGCCTCTTCGCCCTCGCGCTCATCTACGCCCTCGTCGCCGTTCCCTGCTCATCACATTCGACCCACGCGCAGCAGCGGCAAACGCGACGCGAACAGTCCAATTCTTCACTGCCGCGCCCCGGCGTTTCCGTCGCGGGCACGGCGCTCTCTCCCGCGACCGTGCCCGCGCCCGAAGAGGTCATCGGCTTTCGCGTGGGCGACGACCGCAAACTGGCGAGTTGGACGAGCATCGTCGAATACTTCCGACGCCTCGATGCGGCGAGCGAGCGCGTGAAGTTTGAAGAGTTGGGCAAGACGACGCTCGGCGCGCCCTTCGTCCTGGCGATGATCAGCGCGCCGGAAAACCTCGCTCGGCTCGCGGAGTTCAAAGAGATTCAGCGTCAACTCGCAGACCCGCGCACGCTCGGCAAAGGCGGCGCGAACGCTGACACACGTGCGCGCCAACTCATCGCTCGCGGCAAGACCATCGTTCTCATCACCTGCGGCATTCATTCGACGGAGGTCGGCTCGACGCTTTCCAGCATGACCATCGCGCACCGTCTCGCGTCGTCCGACGACCCCGTAGTGCGCCGCATCTTGCAGGAGACCGTCGTGCTGCTCGTCCCTTCGTTGAACCCCGACGGCGTGGACATCGTGAAGAACTGGTACGACCGCACGCTCGGCACGCCTTACGAGGGCACAAGCCCGCCGACGCTCTATCACAAGTACGTCGGCCACGACAACAACCGCGATTGGTATGCCTTCACGCAGGTCGAGACGCAACTCACCGTTGACCGTATTCATAACGAGTGGCATCCGCAGATCGTCCACGACATTCACCAGCAGGGCGAATACGGCGCGCGCCTTTTCCTGCCGCCCTACATGCAGCCCGTCGAGCCGAACGTGCCGCGCAACATCGTCGAGGGCTTCACCGAACTCGGCTACGCGATGGCCGCCTCGATGCGCGCCGCCGGGCTGCAAGGCATCACGACCAACTCGACCTACGACGCGTGGACGCCCGCGCGCGCCTACTCGCACTATCACGGCGGCGTCCGCATCCTCTCCGAAACCGCCTCGGCCAAGATCGCCACGCCGCTCAACGTCGAGTTCAAACAACTACGCTCGCGCGAGGGCTACGACCCGCAACGTGAGTCGGCCAACTTCGGCCCTGTCTGGCGGGGCGGCGAGTGGCGTCTCTCGGACATCACGAACTACATGACGACGGGCGCGTTCGCGCTCCTCGACCACGCCGCCGCGAACCGTGAACGCTGGCTCACGCGCTTCTACGAAGTCGGCCGAGAGTCCGTGCGCGAACGCGCGGGCGGCGAACTTTTCGCCTACGTCATCCCGCACGCGCAGTCAGTCGCGCGGACGCAGAACGACCAACGCCTGATCCGCATCTTGCAGCGCGGCGGCGTCGAAGTTGACTACGCCGGGGCGTTCACGGCGGGCGGCGTGCGCTACGCGAGCGGCGCGGCCGTCATCCGCATGGCTCAGCCCTACGGCGGCTTCGCCAAAGCCCTGCTCGAAACGCAACGCTACCCCGACCTGCGCGACGAGGCCGGACACCCCATCTCGCCCTACGACGTGACGGCGCACACGCTCTCGCTGTTGATGGGCGTCGAAGCCCGACCCATCAGCGCGCGTTTCAACTACCCTCGGCTTAGCGCGCGCGTCTTCAAAGACGCCCCGCCCGCGCCACGTTCGACGCGCACACGCCTCGCGCTCTACCGCTCGCACGTCCCCTCAATGGACGAAGGCTGGACGCGCTGGGTGCTTGAAGAGAACAAGATTGCTTATACGTCGCTCGAAGATGCGGAGGCGCGACGCGGCAACCTGCGCGCGAAGTACGACGCGATCCTGATACCCGATCACTCGCCGCGCGCCCTGCTCGAAGGCCACCGCAAAGGCACGATGCCCGAAGAGTTGACGGGCGGCCTGGGCGCGGAAGGCGTGCGTGCGCTCGCCGATTTCGTCGCGGCGGGCGGCACGCTCATCTGTTTGAATCGCGCCTCCGACTTCGCCATCACCCAACTCAAACTCCCCTTGCGCGACGTGACCGAAGGACTCAAGGAGACGGAGTTCTACGTGCCCGGCTCGATCCTGCGCACGGAACTCGACACCGCGCACCCCGTCGCCGCCGGGATGCCGCGCGAGTCAATCGCGTGGGCGGAAGACTCGCCCGTCTTCGAGTTGACGAATGCAAAAGACCCGGCGCAAGTCGTTCGCGTCGTCGCGCGTTACCCGGCCGCGACCGACCCGCTGCTCTCCGGCTGGTTGCTCGGCGCGGAAAAGATCAAAGGCAAGGCCGCGCTCGTCGAAGTCACACGGGGCAAAGGCCGCGTCTACCTCTTCGGCTTCCGCCCGCAATACCGCGCGCAGTCGTCGGCCACCTACCCGCTGCTCTTCAACGCGATTCGTCAGGCAAACTGATCTGAAACCCACGGAGGAGATCGTCATGCGAACCCGGAAACTAGCACGCGCCGCCACGGCCGCCCTCCTGCTCGTCGCCGCGCTGCCGACGCCGCTCGCGGCGCAACAGCAGCAGGCAAGCACGCCCGCCATCGTCCACACGCACAACGCTGCGGCGAAGGCGGTTGACCTCGGCAATTTAGTCAAGGAGATGATGGTCTTGAAGATCGAGGGCAAGACGCAGCACCTCGCGTTGTGGTTTCCCTTCGAGTTCTTCGTCGCGGCGGGCATGGACGACGGCAAGAACACGCGCGCCGGCGTCGAAGGCGAGATGAGTTTCCTCAAGCCCTACGTGACGGTCGCCGTGCAGGTCAACCGCGACTTGCCCGACGGCACGAATCTCTACCAGACGGAAAGCGAAGTGCGCGCACGCTCCGTGCTCAAGTTGGACGACGGCGCGGAGATCGCGCCGCTCGACAAAGTGCCGCCGATGCTGACGGCCGCGCTGGCGGTGATGAAGTCCGTCATCGCGCAGCAGGGCGGCGAAGATCGCGCGAGCACCTTCTTCCTGATCTTCCCCAACAAGACGAAGACGGGGAAGGTCGCCGTTGACGAGCGACAGAAGGACAAGCTGACGCTCGTCTTGAAGGCCGACAAAAATTTCCGCGAGACGGCCTTCACTTGGCGCACGCCCTTCGACGCCGTGACGAGCGTGCCCGACTGCCCGAAATGCAAAGCCGGACTCTCCGCCAAGTGGACTTACTGCCCCTACTGCGGTCAGAAAATTTCCAACTGACGCCGGACACGAAAACGAAAAGACGAGCGACGAAAACGAAAGAG
>JAUZFQ010000188.1 GCA_030838445.1 Pyrinomonadaceae bacterium
CTCTTTCGTTCGTGGCACAACGACCGTGCGCTCGATCCCGAAGCACCGTGGCCGCGCCTTACAATGGCTATGGCCTACGCGACGGAGGCACACCTGTTCATCACAGACCCGAATCAGTCGCCCTTCAACGTGGGCACACGCCTCACGCTAGAAGACTTTACGCCAGAACAGGTCGCTGAACTGAATCGGCGATACGACAAGCCCTTGCGCGACGCGGCTGAGCAGGAGCGCTTCTATAGGCTTCTGAGCGGCCATCCGTATCTGGTCCGTCGCGGTCTGAACGAACTGGTCTCCCATACAATGACACTCGACGCCTTCGAGCAACAGGCCAGCCTCGATGAAGGCCCGTTCGGTGATCACCTGCGCCGATTCCTAGTGATATTGGCGCAGGACGCCGCGCTCTGCGACGTGATGCGTAAACTTATTCAAGGTTACGCCCAACCAACCGACAAGGATTTCTATCGCCTACGGAGTGCAGGGCTCCTGTCGGGCCACACCGCCGAGGAGGCGCGGCCACGCTGTCAGCTATACAGGGACTATTTTAAACGACACCTGTTGTAAATAACGGGTGGGAACAGCGGGCCATTACAAATATCAGTCCAGCTCCTTATGTTTGAGGCCGTTTTGCGGCTTTAACCTCATCTGTCTGCTAAAGGAGACCTCATGAATACGACTCAAGAAAACTTCTACGTGACAGGTGGCACGCTGCAACGCGACGCGCCTTCTTACGTACATCGACAAGCCGATGAGGATCTATACGCCAGCTTGATGGCTGGCCGCTTCTGCTATGTCCTGACTCCGCGGCAGATGGGTAAGTCGTCGCTGATGGTGCGTACTGCCGTGCGCCTGCGCACCGAAGGCGTGGCCGTCGCCGTCCTCGACCTCACGGCGGTCGGTCGGAACCTGACCACCGAGCAGTGGTACTTCGGCCTTCTCGAACATATCGGGAAGCAACTCAACTTAGAGGATGAACTGGAGGGTTTTTGGCGGGCGCACGAGCAAGTAGGGCCGCTGCAACGTCTGACCCGCGCCTTGCGTGAGGTCGTGCTTGACCAGAGCCGTAGCCGCCTCGTCATCTTCGTCGATGAGATTGATTACGTGCGCAGTTTGCCGTTCTCGACCGACGAGTTCTTCGCGGCCATCCGCGAGTTCTATAACAGCCGCACTGAAGAACCTGAGCTTGAGCGTTTGACCATCTGCCTGCTCGGCGTCGCCACTCCTTCCGACCTGATTCGCGACACACGCACCACGCCATTCAACATCGGCACGCGCATCGAACTCACAGACTTCAGTGAGGCGGAATCCGCCCCGCTCAAGCTTGGGCTGGGGCGCGACGAGCAGGCGGGCAGGTGCCTGCTCAAACGCGTCCTTTACTGGACAGGGGGGCACCCTTACTTGACGCAACGCCTCTGCCTCGTGGTGGCCGAAGACGCCAGCGTAACGAGCACCGGAGGTATCGACCGCAAGTGTGCGGAACTGTTTCTCTCCGCCCGCGCCCGCGAGCGCGACGACAATCTGCTCTTCGTGCGCGAGCGCATCCTGCGCAGCGAAGAGGCCGACCGCGCCAGCCTGCTCGACCTCTATCAGAAGATTCGCAACGGCAAGCGCGTGCCGGACGACGAGACAAATCAACTGGTCAGCGTCCTTCGACTCTCCGGCGTCACGCGTGCCGTGAACGGCCTGCTCCGCGTGCGCAACCGCATCTACCACCGCGCCTTTGACAAGGCTTGGATTATGGCGAACATGCCGGACGCCGAAGCGCAACGCCAGCGTTCCGCATACCGCAAGGGACTGCGGCGCGCCGCGACCCTCGCCGCCATCATCATCATCCTGCTGACTACTCTGACCGGAATCGCCATCAGTCAGCGCAACACTGCTCAGCAAGAGCGCAGGCGCGCTGACGATAGCGCGCTAAAACTGCAAATCGCACTGGTCGAGGCGCAGCGTTCAGAGGCAAAAGCCAATCGCGAAAGCGACGAGAAAGAACAGGCGCGTCAAATGGCGCTGGATGAGGCCACGAAGAAAGAAGAGGCGCTCAAGAAGGCCGAAGAACAGGCGCGAATTGCTGATGAGCAAAAGCAGCAGGCAGAAGAACAGCGACGGCAGGCTGAAGAACAGCGCGAACAGGCGGTTAATGCCCGTGCCCGGCACGCCGAGGCGGCAGACAGGTATCTCCGTCTGCTCTATGCGTCGCAAACGAACGTCGCGCAACAACTATGGGAGAAAGGCAACATCTCCGGCCTGAAAAAATTGCTCGCAGAGCAGATCCCCCGGCGCGGTGAAAAAGACGAACTCCGCTCGTTCGAGTGGTCTTACTGGTGGCGGCTGGCGCAAAGCCATCCAACCCTCGAAGGGCACGAGCACGAGGTCAACAGCCTTGATTTCTCCCCCGATGGAAGTCGGATCGTGACGGGGAGTTTAGACCAGACGGCCAAAGTCTGGAACGCACAGACTGGTGAAGTGATATTGACGCTCGTTGGACATGAACAACAGAAAACACACACGAATAATGTCACTAGCGTAGCTTTCTCCCCCGACGGCAAGTTGATTATTACGGGGAGCGTGGATAAGACGGCCAAGGTGTGGGACGCGCAGACTGGCGAGGAGTTAATCACGCTTAAAGGTCACTCTGAAACCATTCGCAGTGTGGCTTTATCGCGTGACGGTAAGCGTGCCGTCACCGGCAGCGACGACAAGACGGCTAAAATCTGGAACACCGGGACTGGCACGGTGTTGCACACGCTCGCGGGACACGACGGCTTTGTCAAGGGAGTCGCCATCTCCCTCGACGGCAAACGTGTCGTTACGGGCAGCTATGACAAGACAGCCAAAATCTGGGACGCGGAGACTGGCGAACTCAAGCACACGCTCGGAGGACATAGCTATGCCGTCTTCAACGTGGCGATCTCACCTGACGGTAAGCATCTCGTCACGGCTGACTATGGGAACGCGGCCAAAGTGTGGGACGTGGAGACTGGCCGCAGCGTGTTCACGCTCGAAGGACACAACGACACGGTCATCAACGCGCTGTACTCACCTGACGGCAAGCGCATCGTCACCGGCAGTCAAGATAAGACCACCAAAGTCTGGGACGCCGCCACCGGCAAGGAGATACTCACATTCGAAAGATATAGTGGAACAATCGAGGCGGTATTCCCTCAACCTGATGACAAATACACCGCCGTCTCTTTCAGAGGTAAGACAATCGAACTCTGGGATACGTTGTCCGGTCGCGAGTCGCTCACGCTCAAAGGGCATGACGGCCCCGTCTACAACGTGGCGTTCTCACCCGATAACGAGCGCATCATTACAGGGAGCACGGATAAGACGGCCAAAATCTGGGATACCACTACCGGCATGGTGATACGCACCCTTACCGGACATGGCGGGTATCTTACGAGCACCGCCTTCTCCCCCGACGGCAAGCGCGTCGTCACGGGCAGCGAGGATAAGACAGCCAAAATCTGGAATGCAGAGACCGGCAATCTGATTCTTACGCTCAATAATCACACTAGAGCTGTCTGGGCGGTGGCGTTCTCCCCGGACGGCAAACGCATCGTCACGAGCAGTACGGATAAGACGGCCAAAATCTGGGATGCCACTACCGGCACGGTGATACGCACCCTTACCGGACACGACAATGCTATTTTGATAGCGGCTTTCTCCCGTGACGGCAAGTATATCGTTACAGGGAGCATTGACAAGACAGCCAAAATCTGGAACGCCGAAACCGGCAAGCTGGAACGCACCCTCAGCGGACACGACGGCTGGATTGTGGGGGTGGCATTCTCCCCGGATGGTAAGCACGTCGTCACCGGCAGTCTAGACAAGACGGCCAAAATCTGGGATGTGAAGACTGGTCGGGTGATACAGCCGCTCGAAGGATATGGTGGCACTGTGAACAGGGTGGCCTACTCGCCCGACGGTCGGCGCATCCTCACAAGCAACTCGGATAATACGGCTCAAATATGGGATACGGCGACCGGCCGCGAGACGCTTACACTCAAAGGTCACTCCGGCAATGTTACCAGCGTAGCCTTTTCACCTGACGGCAAGCGCGTCGTCACCGGGAGTGATGACCGGACGGCTAAAGTCTGGGAGGTGGACGTTCGCGAAAGATGATACACCTGCAAAGCTGAGGCACTCAGATTTCAGGCTAACAACTTGGTGATTCTAGTTTTGCCACGGCTTGGTGAGAGATGAGCGGTTTGCCATGTGGCACGCGCCTGAGAGTGTAATGAATGACCCGGCGTAAGGGTCACTTATAAATATCTGCTGATGCGACAGAAGGAGGGCTCCCCGGCTCGAACTTCGCTGCCCCTCCTTTAGCCTGAATCACCTGTTTAGCTTCTTCGGAAATTTTCATTATATGCACGAAAAGTAGTAGAAAACTTCACTTTATGCGCGAAAACGTTTTCACTATATGAGCTAATAACGCGCGTAAGTTGTTGATTCTTCGTGAGGGGACTTTTCAGTTAATGCGCGAACCTACAGGTTTTCAGACGAGGCTTTTTCCTTTTGACTTGTTTCGTGCTACCGTTTTTGCTTTCCGTTCGGGGTGTGAGTTGTTGAGGCGTCGGGCGGTTGGGGTGGGTGACGTTTGATTTTAAGGAGACCTGCGATGAAGCGTTGGCTTCTGCTATTTTTGGTGGCGGCAGGGTGTTGTTTGAGCGCGGGCTGCGGCGGGGCGAAGAATGAGGGCGAGGGGGCGCGTAACGCGGGGGGCGTGAACGGCGGCAGCGGTGGCGGCGGCGTGGCCGGGAAGACGCCGGTGAAGGCTGATGTTGTGTTCGCGAGAGAGGCGGTCGAGGGGTTGCTGGGGGGCGACGTGGGGGTGGCGGACGCGTTCGATTGGGAGAACTTGAAAGTGCCGGGCGCGAACGTGGGCGAGAGTTATGTTAAGTTGCCGGATGATGAGAACCGCGATGAATTTCGGAAGGGCTTTATCGAAAAGTTCTCCGAGTCGTTCAAACGTTCCGGGGCGAGCGTCGGGGATTTGAAGAACTGGCGCGAGGCGGGGCGCGAGGGTGAGAGGACGGCGGTCGCCGTTGATACGACGACGGGCAAGACGATGCGCGTCTTCGTCGTCCGCCGCGACGGGTGGCAGTTGGTGTCAGAACTGGCAATCGAGTAGGGGAGCGCAATAGGCGAGTGAGGGGAGCGCAGCAGGGGCGGCATGATTAGACCTTTCCGCGGGAAGCACCCGCAAATTCACCCCAGTGCTTTCATCGAAGCGAGCGCGCAGGTGATCGGCGATGTCGAGATCGGCGAGCAGTCGTCCGTGTGGTTCAACGCGGTCGTGCGCGGCGACGTGTTCTACATACGCATCGGCGCGCGCACGAACATACAGGACGGGACGGTCGTCCACGTCAGCAACGGCACGCACGCGACCATCCTCGAAGACGAAGTGACGGTCGGCCACAACGTCACGCTGCACGGCTGCCACGTCGAGCGCGGCTGCCTCATCGGCATGGGGTCAATCGTGATGGACGACGTGCGGATCGGCGCGGAGTCAATCGTCGCGGCGGGCGCGCTCGTCTCGCCGGGCACACACGTGCCGCCGCGCTCGCTCGTCATGGGCGTCCCGGCGAAGGTCAAACGCCCGCTCACGGCGGAGGAAGTAAACGGCCTCGCGCAGTACTGGAAGAACTACATCGAATATACGAAGCAATACAAGAGTGACGAGTGACAAGTGACGGGTGACAAGTTGAAACTGCTTGTCTTTAACTCGTCACTTGTCACTCGTCACTCGTCACTTGAGTTATGGGGAAGACACAACCGGCGCGCGGGATGCGCGATTTTTTGCCTGCGGACGTGCGGCGGCGGGAGTACGTGATCGGCGTCGTGCGCGAGGTGTATGAGCGTTACGGGTTCGAGCCGCTGGAGACGCCCGCGGTCGAGAACATCGAGACGCTGACGGGCAAGTACGGCGAAGAGGGCAACCAACTCATCTTCAAAATCCTGAAGCGCGGCGAGGGCGAGCGCACGGGCGAGGCCGATCTCGCGCTGCGTTACGATCTGACCGTGCCGCTGGCGCGCGTCGTCGCGGAGTACGGCGAGCGGTTGCCGAAGTTTTTCAAACGCTACCAGATTCAGCCCGTGTGGCGCGCGGACAGACCGGCGCGCGGCCGCTTCCGCGAGTTTTACCAGTGCGACGTTGATGCCATCGGCTCGCGCTCCATGATAGTGGAGGCCGAACTCTGCGCGGCGGTGAGCGATGTCTTAACGCAACTCGGCTTCACAAATTTTACGATCCGCCTGAACCACCGGCAGGCGCTCGCGGGCGTGCTCGAACAGGCTGGCATCGCCCCGGAACTTCACGGCGACGCGCTCGTCGCGCTCGACAAGTTGGACAAGATCGGCGCGGAAGGCGTTGCGCGAGAGTTCGCGGCGCGCGGCATCGCGGAAGAGGCAGGCGGGCGTTTGTTGGACTTCGTGGCGGGCGTCGCGTCGCTAGAGCGTGCGGCCGAACTCGTCGCAGACGACAGTGCGGAGCGACAGCGGGAGGGCTTCAACGCCGCCGTGCTCGGTCGGCTCGTCGAGTTCGTCGGGGTGCACGAAGCGGGCGCGCGCGGCGCGGACGAGTTGCGACAGATTTTGCAGTTTGCCGAAGCGACGGGCGCGGGCGGGCGCATCAAGATCGATCCGAGTCTGGCGCGCGGGTTGTCTTACTATACGGGCGCGATCATGGAGATCAGTGTGCCTGATCTGGCGGGCAGTCTCGGCGGCGGCGGGCGTTACGATAATCTCGTCGGCATGTTCTCGAAGCAGCAAGTTCCGGCGTGCGGATTTTCGCTCGGCTTGGAGCGCATCATCGTCATGATGACGGAGCGCGGGATGTTCCCGGCGGATTTGGAACGCGCGGCGGCGGATGTGTTAGTGACGATCTGGGATGAGTCGTCGGCGTCGGACGCGCTTGCGTTGGCGCGCGAGTTGCGCGCGGGCGGGTTGCGTGTGGACGTTTACCCTGACGGCGGGGATAAGGTGGGCAAGCAGTTTAAGTATGCTTCGGCGCGGGGCGTGCCGTTCGTCGCCGTCGCAGGGCCGGACGAACGCGCGCGCGGCGAGGTCGCTTTGAAGGACATGCGTTCGGGCGAGCAACAGACCGTGCAAAGCGGCGCGGCGGCCGAGACGTTGAAGCGGTTGCTCGGACGAGACGGCGGCAGTTAAATTTCACAAACAACTTTTCAGAGATGAACGGCGGGGCGCGAGTCGCGCCGGTATTTATCGTCAGGCGGTTCAAGAATAGACATGCTGGATAATTTAGGAAACTTGGAGCGGACGCATTCGTGCGGGGCGTTGCGCGCGGAGCACGTGGGGCAGACGGTGGTATTGATGGGCTGGGTGGCGCGGCGGCGCGACTTCGGGCCGTTGACGTTCTTCGATCTGCGCGACCGCGACGGCATCACGCAGGTCGTCTTCAACGAGGAGACGGCGCGCGAGGCGCACGCGAAGGCGAAGCAGCCGCGCGGCGAGTACGTCATCGCGATCACGGGCGAGGTGGTGTCGCGCGCGGAGGGGCAGCGCAACCCGAAGATCGCGACGGGCGAGGTGGAGGTGCAGGCGCGCGAACTGTTGATCTTGAACGACGCGCGCACGACGCCGTTTCAACTTGAAGTCGCCGCGAACGAGACGCTGGCGGCGGAAGACTTGCGTCTGAAGTATCGTTATCTCGATCTGCGTCGGCCGCAGTTGCAGTCGAATCTGCGGATGCGTCACCGGATGCTCGCGGAGATTCACCGCTACATGGACGAGCAGGGCTTCACGGAGATCGAGACGCCGATCATGATCAAGAGCACGCCGGAGGGGGCGCGCGATTACGTCGTGCCGTCGCGCACGTTTCCGGGGAAGTTCTACGCGCTGCCGCAGTCGCCGCAGTTGTTCAAGCAACTGTGCATGATCGCGGGGCTGGACAAGTACTACCAGATCGCGCGCTGCTTCCGCGACGAAGACTTGCGCGCCGACCGCCAGCCGGAGTTTTCGCAACTCGACGTGGAGATGAGTTTTCCGACGCTCGAACGAATCTACGCGCTCGTCGAAGGCTACTTCGCGCGCGACTATAAGGCGACTATCGGCGTCGATCGGCCCCCGCCGTTCCCGCGACTCTCATACGCGGAGGCGATGCGCCGCTACGGCAGCGACAAGCCCGACCTGCGTTTCGGGATGGAACTGCAAGACCTCGCGCCCGCGCTTGCGGGTACGGACTTTCCGCCGTTCGCCAGCGCGCTCGCGGGCGGCGGCGAGGTGAAGTGCATCGTCGTCAAAGGCGGCGCAGGCGTGTCGCGCAAAACGCTCGACGAGTTACAGGAACACGCGAAACGTTACGGCGCGGGCGCGCTGGCGTGGATCAAGTTGGGCGACGAAGTTTCGTCCTCTCTGTTGAAGGCTCTCGGCGAAGAGACGATCAAGCGTATGGTCGAGGCGGCCGGGGCGGTGCAGGGCGAGGCGGTGCTCATCGTCGCAGGACGCGCGAAGACGGTCGCGGCGAGTCTCGGCGCGTTGCGCATCGAAGTCGCGAAGCGCGAGAAGTTGATCCCGGAAAACGTTTACGCGCCGCTGTGGGTGACGGAGTTTCCGATGTTCGAGTATGACGAGGAGGGGGATCGTTACTACGCGATGCACCACCCGTTCACCTCTGCGCTCGACGAGGACTTGCCTTTGTTGGAGCGCGCGGTCGAAGGCGGCGAGACGAAGCTGCTCGGCAACTTGCGCGCGAAGGCTTACGACACGGTGATCAACGGCGTGGAGGTGGCGGGTGGCTCGATCCGCATCCATCGCCGCGACGTGCAGCGGCTCATCTTCAAGGCGCTGGGCATGACGGAGGAGACGGCGCGCGAGCGTTTCGGGTTCTTCCTCGACGCGCTTGAGTTCGGCACGCCGCCGCACGGCGGCATCGCCTCCGGCATCGAACGCACGATGATGGTCTTGGCGAACACGGAGAATATCCGCGACGTGATGGCCTTCCCGAAGACGGCCTCGGCCGCCGACCTGATGATTGACGCGCCCGGCGCGGTTGACCCGCACATGCTCGAAGATTTGCACATCCGCGTTAACGAATCGTAACGCGTCGCCGCGAAGGGGAAGCAACGTCAAGGACAAGATCAAGTTGAAAAGGTCTCGATGAACATGAAACGTCCCACCCGTCAGTTGCCCGCGTTGCTGTTGTTGGTCTGGTCGCTGTTCGCCGTCAACCACACGTCGGCGCAGACTCCGCCGCAGACCGCAGCGCCGAAGCGCATCGCCGTGCGCGCCGCGCGGATGCTCGATGTGCGGAGCGGCAACGTCGTCGCAAACGCCGTCGTGCTCGTCGAGAACGGGCGCATCCAGTCGGCCGGGAGCGGGCTGGCGATCCCTGCGGGCGTGGAGGTGATTGACCTCGGCGGCGCGATGCTCCTGCCCGGCCTCACAGACAGCCACACGCACCTGTTGCAGAACTACGATAAGCGGATCGGCGGCGACGACCCGAACATGATCCTGACCGTGACGCAACTCGGCACGACCCGCCGCGCGCTGCTCGGCGCGGGGCAAGCGCGCGAGATGCTGGAAGCGGGCTTCACGGCCGTGCGCGACCTCGGCAACTCCGGCTGGAACGGCGACGTGGCGTTGCGCGACGCGATCCGCGCGGGCTGGGTCACGGGGCCGCGCATCTTTGCTTCGACGCGCGCACTGTCGGCGGCGGGCGGTCAGTTCGGCAACGTCTCGGCGGAGATGCAGAAGATACTGGAGCAGGAGTACGTCGTCGTCAGTGGCGTCGAAGAGGCGCGGCGCGCGGTGCGGCAGGCGTTCTACGACGGCGCGGATTTGATCAAGGTGATCGTCAACACGGGGGCGCGCGTCGTGTCGCTCGAAGAGTTGAAAGTGATCGTCGAAGAGGCGCACCGGGTCAACCGCAAGGTGTCGGCGCACGCCATCGGCGACGCCGCGACGCGCATCGCCGCCGAGGCGGGCGTGGACTCCATCGAGCACGCCTACACGATCCCTGACGACGCGCTCAAGATGATGGCCGCGAAGAAAATCTTTCTCGTCCCGACGGACTTCCCCGCGGAGTTTTACCTGCCGCCCGACACCTTGACGCCGGAGCAGCGCGAGGCCGCGTTGAGAAACATCAAGGGCTTTACGAGTGGCAGCCGCGAGCGTCTGGCGCGCGCCATCAAAATGGGCGTGCGCGTCTCGGCCGGGTCGGATGCTTACTACGCCGAGCCGGGGCAGACGCGCGGGCAGACGAGCAAACTCATGTTTCGCGCCTACGCCGAGTCGGGCATGTCGCCGCTTGAGATCATCCGCGCCGCGACGATCAATAACGCCGAACTGTTCATGGGCGAGCGCGCACAGTTCGGCAGCATCGAGTCGGGCAAGTTCGCGGACTTGATCGCCGTCGCGGGCGACCCTCTGAAAGAGATCACGGAACTCGAACGCGTGCGCTTCGTGATGAAGGGCGGCACGGTTGTTAAAGACGAGTTGACGACGGCGGCCGGGCGTCCGTCGAAGTAAAGTTTTGCCGGACAGCGGACAGGCAGAAGGGGAGCGGCTTATCGTCACGATCCGTCGCGCGCAAGTTGAGGAGATGCTGGCGCACGCGCGCGAGGCACGCCCCGCGGAGTGTTGCGGCCTCGTCGGCGGCGACGCGGAAGGCGTCGGGGCGTCAGTCTATCGCCTGCGCAACCGCGCGCCCGACCCGCGCGTGGCCTACGACGGCGACCCGCAGGATTTGTGCGAGGCGCAACGCACGATGCGCGCGCGCGGCGAGCAACTGCTCGGCATCTATCATTCGCACCCGCGCGAGTCCGCGCCCGCGCCCTCCGAGTCGGACGTGCGTCTCGCTTATCACCCGTCGGCCATCTACTTCATCATCGGCATCGCGGACGACGAAGCAGACCCGGTTGCTGCGAGCCTGCGCGCGTTTCGTATTTTGAGGAGCGAAAACTTGTGGGAGAGGGTAGAATACGCCGTCGTGGAGAGTTGAACCAGAAGGGGCGAACCTGCGGCACGCGCGATTCGTAATAAAGGCTATGTCCGAGAAGCGAAGCAAGTACGATACAGACCCGCTCGATCCGGAGTTCGTCCGCGAGACCGAACAACTCGGCAGCGCGGCGCGCGAGACGGCGCGCACCCAGAACGAACAGGCGCGCCTGAACCCGGACGCCGACGCGCCCACGCGCCGCATTGACGACGTGCTCTCGCAACCTTACCCGTCCGTCTTCGTGCCGCCTACTCAGACGCCAACGCCGACGCCGTACCAACAACCCACTTACCAGCAGCCGACCTATCAACAGCCGACGTACCAGCAACCCACTTACCAGCAGACTGCGCCCACCAACTTAGGCCGCACCGCGCCGATGGTGGGCGCGCCGCCGCACGGGCAACGGATCGCGCCGCCCACGTCGCGCCCGGTCGCAGGGGTCGGCATCCCCGAAAACCTCGCGCTCGTCCTGCCCTACGTGCCTTTTTACATCGGCATGGTCGGCGCGTTCATCGAACTGCTGATCGTCCCGCGCACGGAAACGCGCGTCCGTTTCCACGCGGCGCAAGGCTTGGCTCTGCAACTCGTCATGCTGGTGATCTCGTTCATGCTGAGTTTCGTCGGCCGCCTCGCGGGCAGCGGCTTCGGCGGCGGCATCTTCTGGCTCGCGTCCTTCATCTTCCTGATCGTCTCCATCGTCCGCGTCTGGAAAGGCGAACCGCACCACCTCGCGCCACTCGACGACGCCACCACGTGGCTCTACGAACACGTCCATTTGAAAAAATAGAAGCCGCAAGTAAGAAAATTGAATCCGGCATCGAGCCGACGGGAGACAACTATCTCGTGCGGCAAATTCCCGGCGAAAGGCAAACTCGTTCCGGTCGGATTGAATAAGCTGTTGGATGCGGGCTTTGTTAGAGTTCTGTTCCCGCTTCCGCTTCGTGAGGAATTGTGAAGCGAAACGTAGAACCCCGGCCGAGTTCACTCTCAACTACTACCTGACCGCCGTGCGCTTCGACGAATTGCTTCACGATGGCGAGGCCGAGTCCAATGCCGCTTTTCTTGTTCGGGTCGGTTTCCAGTTTGTCGAACACCTTTTCCAGCCGGTCTGCCGGAATCCCCGCGCCATTGTCGCTGACCCAACATTCGATAGCCGCGGATTCTTCGATCTTCCGCGCCCCAATCGAGACTTCCCCGTTCGGGGTGTAATCTATGGCGTTAGAGATCAAGTTCTGAAAGATAAGGGTCAACATGCCGGCATCAGCGAACGCCGCCAACTCTTCGGGTACGGTATTGATCAAAGTCAGGTTCGAGGCGGCGGCCAACGGACTGAGGTCGCTGACGAGCACTTCAACCAACGCCTTCAGCTTTACTTCCCGCCGCTCTACTTTTTGATTCACCTTCGCCTTCAGATTCGCGTCTTCTTCCACCACTTTGACGACGAGTAAATTTAAACGGTTGACGTTTCGATGCATAGTTCCGAGTAACATCGCCGCCTGCTTGTCCTTGACCACGTCGGGAACCGTGCGTTCGAGAAGTTTGGCCGCCATCGCGATGGCCGCGAGCGGAGACCTGAGATCGTGGGCGACGAAGGCCAGGTGCTCCTCACGCCGTTGCTGTATCTCCAGAGCTTTTTGCGTGGCATACGTCTTCACCGCCAGACCGATTGACATGTCAATGACGCGGTTGATCGTGCGATTGACCGACCCGCCGAGTCTCAAGCCGTGCCTTTCGATCAGGTCTTGGATGACACCGCGCAGGGCGTTGTATTCCGCCACCACCTCTTCGACATCAAACCCGATGCGGAGCCGGTCTAAACCGTGAATGACGGAGGTCTTTTTCAACTCCCCGATCATGGACTCGTCGGAACTGGCCTCCAACTCGTAAGCTAATTCCTCAAGCAAATCGGGAATGTGATCGTTCAGGGTCGGCACGTCGAGTTGATGCGCCACGGAAAGTTGTCGCACCTCCTGCCGCCATTCGGCGAGTAAGGTGTCGCGCTCCCGTCTGATCAGCGCCGCCAGGATGTGTAGATTATCGGTAGACAATTTTCTACTCCGTTGAGCCGCAAGTTAGCTGTTGCCCTAACTAGCGAGTTGGATTGATTAAGGTTGTTCGGCGGGGCGTAGTATAACACGCGTGAACAGCGCGTTAGACTGCGCCCCGCCGCTCGCCGACGCTTTCAACTCTCCTTTTCTTTTGCCTTCGCGCGCGCCCGTTTTGTGATAATCTCGCGCGTGTCTCTCCACGCATGCGCGAACTTCGTCCGATTCAACTTCAACACACAGAGGTGCAGTCTCTTGGCTTTGCTTCCCAAACTCCGCGCGCGGCTCGTCGTGGTCGCCGCCGTCGCGCTCGCCGTGTCTCAACTCGTGCTGCCCGTCGAAAGTTTAGCGCAGCGAAGTCGCCGCCCGCGTCGCGTGTCCCAGCCACGGCCGCCGGTCGCACGCGTGAACGCGTCCGCCGCGCAGCAGGACGCGCGCGTGGCGCAGATCGCGGACGAGTACTTGCGCGGTTACTTCGCCTTCTACCCGTCGGAGGCGACCGCGCTCGGCGTGCATGAGTTCGACAACGTACTCGAAGCGCGCGATGCGGACGCGCTCGCGCGCGAGGTGCGGCGTCTGCACGGCACGCTCTCGGCGCTCGCGCGCGTGGCGGAGACGAGGCTGTCGCCCGAAGCGCGTTACGATTATCTCGTGCTGCAATCGCACGCGCGCGCGGAGTTGCTCGAACTCGAAGACGTGCGGATGTGGCAGCGCAACCCAAACGTCTATAACCGCCTGCTCGCGTCGGGCGTGGACAACATCTTGAAGCGCAACTACGCACCCATCGCCGCGCGCCTCGACGCGCTCGTCGCGCGCGAGCGGCAGATCGCGCGACTACTCTCGGACGCCCGCGTCAATCTGCAAAACCCGCCGCGCATCTACACCGAGACGGCCATCGCGCAGGTCGGCGGCAGCATTGATTACTTCTCGACGGTCGTGCCGCAGATGTTCGAGAGGGCGGGCGGCGGTCGCCTCCCGGCGGCGCGGCGCGCGGAGTTTGAGACGACGAACGAGGGCGTCGTACGCGCGCTGACGGCGTTCAGGGAGTGGCTGCGCATTGATCTGTTGCCGCGCTCGAACGGCGACTACGCCATCGGCGCGGAAAATTTTCGCCGCAAACTTCTCTACGAGGAGATGGTGGAGACGCCGCTCGCCGTGCTGATCCGCGAGGGCGAGCGCGAGTTGCGCCGCACGCAAAACGAGATGCGCGCGGTGGCCGAAGAGGTCGCGCCGGGGCGCGACTTGATGAACGTCATCCGCACCCTCGGACGCGAGCACCCTGCGGCGGACGGTCTCGTCGGCGAGACGCGCGCCGAGTTGAATCGCATCCGCGCCTTCGTCCGCACGCAGCAAATTCTGACGCCGCCCGCGAGCGAAAATTTGCAGGTGGCCGAGACGCCGGAGTACGCGCGCTCGACGAGCTTCGCTTCGATGGACACGCCGGGCGCGTTCGAGCGCGTGGCGACCGAGGCTTACTATTACGTGACGCCGCCCGACCCCGCGTGGGACGCGCGTCGCAAAGAGGAGCACCTCAGTTTCTACAACCGCTACTCGCTGCCCATCGTCTCGATCCACGAAGTCTACCCCGGCCACTATTATCAACTGCTCGCCGCTCGCCGCTCGCCTTCGCGCGTGCGCGCCGCGCTCGGCTCAGGGAGTTTCATCGAGGGCTGGGCGCACTACACGGAGCAGATGATGTTGGACGAGGGCTTCGGCGGCAACAACCCGAAGTTGAAACTCGCGCAGTTGCAGGCCGCGCTGTCGCGCCTCTGTCGTTACCTCGTCGGCCTCAAACTGCACACGCAGGGGATGACCTACGAGGGCGGGGTGGAGTTCTTCATGCGCGAGGGTTACATGGAGCGCGCCAACGCCGAACGCGAGGCGCGTCGCGGCACGCTCGACCCGACCTATCTCGTCTACACGCTCGGCAAGATGGAGATTTTGAAGTTGCGCGAAGAATACCGCGCGCGCGCGGGCGCGTCGTTCCGGCTCGGCGAGTTTCACGACCGCCTGCTCGCATACGGCAGCCCGCCCGTCAAGATTTTGCGCATGGCTCTGCTCGGCGACGCGAACGCGCCGTCGAACTCTACGTCCGCAAGTGACGACGAGGATCGCACGAACGTCGTCGAGTTTTCCGTGCTGGCGACGGGCGCGCTGAGCGGGCACGAGGGCGGGCGGATGGTCGAGTTGATCACGAACGAGAACGACTGGCGGCGCGCGTGGGCGATAGTCGGCGGCGGGCGGCCGCAGCCGGAGATCAATTTCAACTCGCGCGCGTCAATCGTCGTCTATCAGGGGCAGAAGCCTGCGGGCGGTTACAGCGTCGAGATCGCGGAGATCAGGCGTGATGGCACTGTGCTTGCAGTGAAGGTCAAAGAGCGGCGTCCGGCGTTCGGAGACGTTACAACACAGGTCATCACGTCGCCGTTCGTCGTCGTCTCGATTCCGCGTCCGCCACAGGGCGCGAGCGTCAGGTTGACGGACGAGGGGCAGGGCGTGGCAGAGCCGGAAACGCAACAAAATCGCAAGATTATTGTGAGACCGCGCGGGCGGCGTGGACGCGGGCGCAAGGGGTAACGGAGGCTGACGGAAGCCAACCTGCGACTGCACGAATTCATCCAAAGAGACGTCGGAATAATACACGGCGCGCGACGCGCGCTCACTGAGTTTCCGGCACGTCAGAATCAACGCTCTCCCGTTGCAGCAATCGGCGCAGGTCAAGACAGGCGTCGAAGAGTTAGAGGTTTCGGGGGGAGATGCTTTTCTTAAGAAGAGCGGCGCGAACCCCTCGTCAGGTTGAGGGAAACTCGCGCCGCTCTTTGTAGTTTGCATCTGACGAATGAGAACGCGGACGCCCGACCGTAAGAGTCCGCGTATGATCGAAGGAGAGAGCATGAAAAATATTAACCACCGTAATCAAAGCCGCGCCCGCGCCGTCTGCGCGTGGCTGATGGTCTTGACCGTGGCCTTGATGCCGCTGTCCGCGTTCGCGCAGGGCACGCGCATCGTCGCGCCGAAGAACGGCTATAAGATTCAGGACGACGTGCAGGCCGGGCAGCAGGCCGCGCGCGAGGCCGAGCAGCAGTTACCGATCCTCAACGACTACGAGGCGAACGCTTATCTCGAACGCGTCGGCCAACGTTTGGTCTCCGCGATTCCGAGCGAGTTCAACCACCCTGAGTTTCGCTACAGCTTCAAGCTCGTCAACGCGCGCGACATCAACGCGTTCGCCTTGCCGGGCGGCCCGATGTATGTCAACCGCGGCATGATCGAGGCGGCGTAGTCGGAGTGCGAGATGGCGGGCGTGATGGCGCACGAGATCAGCCACGTCGCGCTCAGGCACGGCACGGCGCAGGCCACGAAGGCGCAGAAGTATTCCATCCTCGGCGGCATCGGCGCGATTGCGGGCGCGGTCATCGGCGGCGGCGTCGGCAGCGTCATCGGGCAGGGATCGCAGACGGCCGTCGGCGTCTACTTCCTGAAGTTCGGGCGCGAGTATGAGACGCAGGCCGACATCCTCGGCGCGCAGATCATGGCGCGCGCCGGTTACGACCCGCGCGATCTGGCGCGCATGTTCCAGACCATCCAACAGCAGGGCGGGCGCGGCGGCCCCGAATTTTTGAGCAGCCACCCGAACCCCGAAAACCGTTACGCGCGCATCAACCAGGAGGCGCAACTGATCGGCGCGGTGCGTAACCCCGTCGGCAACTCGCGCGAGTTTCTAAACGTGCAGGCACGCCTGCGTGGTCAGGGTCGCGCGCCTTCGATGGGCGAGATCGCGCAGGGTCAGGGCGGGCAGACCGGCGGGCAGAATTACCCGACCGGCGGCCAAGTGGCCTACCCTTCGACGCGTTATCGCACCGTCAACAACCAACTGTTCCGCTTGAGCGTGCCCGACAACTGGCGCGACTACGCCGGACAGAGTTCCGTGACGGTCGCGCCCGAAGGCGCGGTCGGGCAGAACGTCGTGACGCACGGCGTCATCCTCGGCATTGACCGCGAGCAGACGAGAGACCTGCGCACCGCGACCGACCAGTATCTCAGCGAAGTCTTGCAGGGCAACCCGTACCTGCGGCAGCAGGGCGGCTATCGTCGCGCCACCATCTCCGGGCGCGCGGGACTCTCCACGACGCTCTCCGGCCGCTCGCCCGTCACGGGGCAGACGGAGATCGTCACGGTCGTCACGACCACTTTGCGCAACGGCGACATCTTCTACATGAACGCCATCGCGCCGCAGTCGGACTATCGCAACTACCAACGCGCGTTCGATCAGATCATGCGCAGCATCCAACTGAACGACTAACGAGTCTCGACGCAACTCGTCAGAGTCATAACAACGGAAGGCCGGGT
>JAUZFQ010000235.1 GCA_030838445.1 Pyrinomonadaceae bacterium
TGCTCGCGCTCGCCATCACGCTCGGCCTGTGGTTCGCCGTCACCGGGCAGCGCGTGCCGACGACGGCGCGGCTGCGTAAAGTGCCGCTCTTTTTCGTGCTCCCGCCCGACATGGAGATCAGCAACGAGCCGCGCGAGGAAGTTGACTTGACGCTGCGCGGCAGCAAGCGCGCGCTCGACTCGATCAAAGCGAGTGACGTTTCCCTGAGCTACGACGCTAGCAGCTACCGGCCGGGCGAACGCGTCGTGCAACTCTCGCCGTACAACATCTCGCTGCAACTGCCCGAAGGCATCGGCGCGGAAGGCGTCACCGTCGAGCGCATCGAGCCGGGGAGCGTCCCGCTCAGGTTGGAGCGGCGCGTCGAGCGCGAGTTGCCCGTCGAGCCACGCCCCGAAGGCACGCTGCCGCCGGGCTACGAGTTGGTGGGACTCGAACCGCTGCCGCCGCGCGTGCGCGTGCGTGGCCCGGAGAGCCACGTCAACGCGCTCGAACGCGCGCCGACCGAAACCATCCTGCTCGACGGCCGGACGGAGACGTTCACCGCCACGCAGGTCGCCATTGACATACAGGATCGCAAACTCGTCGCGCTCGACACGGTAGTTGACGTACACGTGAAGATCGGCGAGGCGCGTGCGACGAAGCGCCTCGGCGGCGTCGCCGCGCGCGGGGCGGACGGCTCGGAGTCGCGGCTCACGATTGAAGTGCGCGGCGCGCGCTCCGTCGTCGAACCCCTGCGCGCCGCAGACCTCTCCATCGTCTTCGACACGGCGGCCGACGGCACGACGCGCCCGCGCCTCCTGCTGCCGCCGAATCTCGAAGGCCGCGTCGAACTAATCTCAACCAATCCTTAAGAGAGCCGTCAGCCGTCAGCCATCGGCAGTCAGCAAGCAACAATAGTCGCAGAACCGCTGACAGCCGACGGCCAACGACTGACCTTTTTGATAGTTAACCCATGAAAAAACTTTTCGGCACGGACGGCATGCGCGGCGAGGCCGGGCGTTTCCCGCTCGACGCGCAGACCGTCTGGACGACCGGCCGCTCGCTGGCGCGTCAACTGGCGGAGCGAACGGGCGGCGGGCGCACGCCGCTCATCATCTTGGGACGCGACACGCGCGAGTCCGGCGGTTGGATCGAGCGTGCATTCACGGACGGCGCGCGCGCCGGTGGAGCGGCGTGCGATTCGGCGGGAGTCATCACGACGCCGGGCGTCGCCTTCCTGACGCGCACGCTTCCGGCCGACGCGGGCGTCGTCATCAGCGCGTCGCACAATCCTTACGAGGACAACGGCATCAAGATTTTCGTGCCCAACGGGCGCAAACTCGACGACGCAACCGAACGGCTCATCGAAGCCGACATCCAACGCGCGCGCGCGGGCGACAGCGAAGGCGGCGAATCACCCGCGCCGGAAAGCTTTGGCGAAAGTTCGTTGCCCGCCGTTGAACCCGACGGAGACGCGTCGCATCGCGCCGCCACTTTGC
Source organism: Pyrinomonadaceae bacterium (assembly GCA_030838445.1). Lineage (GTDB taxonomy): Bacteria > Acidobacteriota > Blastocatellia > Pyrinomonadales > Pyrinomonadaceae > JAIVJZ01. The sequence continues at coordinate 1,479 of JAUZFQ010000235.1, forward strand.
GGGCGCGCTATCTTGACTACCTCTCTGAAGAAGTCGCGGCGGGCTTGCGGCTCGAAGGCTTGCGGCTCGTGGTTGATTGCGCCAACGGCGCGGCGTCGCAACTCGCGCCCGCGCTCTTCAAGCGTCTGGGCGCGGAGGTGTCGGCCGTCCACGACGCGCCCGACGGGAGAAACATCAACCGCGAATGCGGCTCGCTGTATGTCGAACGACTGCGTGAGAAAGTCGTCGCGGAGAGAGCAGCCCTCGCCGTCGCGTTCGACGGCGACGCCGACCGCGCACTCTTTCTGGACGCGCGCGGCGAGGTCGTTGACGGCGACGCGACGCTGTGGGTGATGGCGCAGAGTTTTCAGGCGCGCGGCGAACTGGCGGGCGGGCTGATCGTCGCCACCGTGATGAGCAACATCGGGTTGGAACTCGCGCTCAAGTCGCGTGGAATCGAGATGCTGCGCGCCGACGTGGGCGATAAGTACGTGCTCGAAGAGTTGCTGCGCACGGGGGCGACCCTCGGCGGCGAACAGTCCGGCCACATCATCTTCCCGCGCGTCAGCCTCGCGGGCGACGGCATGATGACGACGCTCTTCCTGCTGCGCGCGATGCGCGAGGCGGGCGCGTCGCTCGAACAACTGAACGCGGGCTTCACGCGCTACCCGCAGGTGCTCGTCAACGTGCGCGTCGGCGAGAAGCGGCCGTTTGCGGAGGTCGCCGAGATCGCCGCGGAAGCCCGCCGCACCGAGGCCGCCCTCGCCGGGGAGGGGCGACTGCTGCTCCGCTATTCCGGCACCGAACCGCTCGCCAGAATCATGATCGAGGGGCGGCGTCAGGAGGAAATTGACCGTCTGGCAAAAAATTTAGCAGCGGTTATCGAGCGCGCTCTCGGAGAAAAAAAGTCCTCGTGACAGGGAAAACTTTACGCGCTAGTTGATGTAATTATTACCGCTTAACTGTCCTTGCAAAATTTTAATCAACCTCGTCTTGAAGCCGGGGAAACGCCGGAAACCCTAGTAAAGACAGGCGATAAGCTGGAAAAATTTGAAAAACCGCTTGCATGGCATGAACCTTGCGATGTATATTGTGGGGCAAGAGAGACGGTTGGTGGATCCTCCGTCTCAGTGGTTGCTGGGGTGAGGACAGTAGCCACAAATTAGAACCGGCGCAGCGTTCCCCAAGTTCGCTGCGCCGGTTCTGCTTTTGTAGCAGACACCCCTCGATACGTCGCCGCCCGGCGCGCGTGCTAGAATCCGACTCGTTCTGCAAAATCTCTTTTCGGCCATTCAACTTTCCCGCGGAAGCGCGAGGCCGTTCGTGCCGCTCCTATGAAGACGGGCGACTACCGGCGCGATTACGCCGCCTACTCGGCTGCGCTTGAACGCGACCGCTGCGATTACCACACGGGCGTCGCGCCGGAACTGCGCCTCGCGCCGCTCCGCGACCGCTACGCCGACCTCTGGACGCGCGACGCTATCGCCGATCTCACGCGCGCGCTTGAGGAAACTTCGAGCCAATTTGAGACCGAGCGCGTCGCACTCGCCGCCCTCTTGCGCGCGGCCGGACTAGGCCAAGCGGAAGCGCGCGCCACCGAGGTGACGGATGAACTCGCGCGCTGCAAAGCGTCCGCGCGCGTCGAGTGGGACGGCGCGCGGCTCGCATCCGACGACGCGCCGGAGACAATCGCCGCCGAGACCGACCCCACGCGCCGACGCGAACTCGCCGCGCGTTGGTTCGACACGCTGAGCCAGTGCTCCGACCTCCGCGCCGCTCGCCTCGACACTTTGCGCGAAGGCGCGCGCGCCGCCGGCCACGATTCTTATTTCAATCTCCTGTCGGGAATCACTGAGGCGGGCGTCGAGAGTCTCGGCGCGGGCGCGGATGATTTTCTCGAACGCACCGCGCGCGTCTATGCCACGAAGTTGTTCGAGTGGTCTGCGCGTCACTTGCCCGCCGCGTCCGCGCGCGAGTTGGTCTATGCCGACAGTCTTTACTTCGCGCGCCTGACGCATCTCGATCCATACTTTCCCGCGGGCAAACTGCGCTCCACTTACGACGCGGCGATGGGCGCATTGGGGATTCGCGTCGGCCTGCAACCCAACGTGCGAATCGAAACGACGGCAGTCGAGTTCGGTAAAAGCCGCGCGGCGTGCTTCGCCGTGAACCCGCCGGAAGACGTGCGCCTCGTCTATCAAGATGAGGACGGCGCGGGCTTCTATCAAAAATTTTTCGCGGCGGCGGGACGCGCGCAGCACTCCGCCTGGGTCTCGCGCGAACTGGTCGCGCGTTACCCCGAACTCGTCCACGCGCCCGACGAGACGACGCGCACGGGCTTCGCACTCGTCTTCGCCGATCTTCTCGCGGACGCTGCCTGGATCGCCGCGCACAGGAACGTGCGCCCTTCGGAGGCGACAGAGATCGCGCGCTCCTTCGCGCTCGTCGAATTGCACCGCACGCGTCTCGCCTGCGCGCGCCTCCGGCAACAGCGCGCGCTCGAACAGGCGACCGACGCGCGCTCCGAACACCTCGCCGAAACTTACGCTACGGCTCTCGAAGAAGCGACCAGCTTTCGCGCGCACCCGTCGCTCCTCCTGCGCGATTTAGTGCCCGACAATTTGCACGACGGGCGCGTGGACGTCGCGCGTCTTCCCCCTGCCGTCTACCTGCGCGCGCGCCTCTTCGCCGCCGCGCTCGGCGAATATTTTCGGACGCGCCACGGCCGCCGCTGGTGGACGACGAACAAGGCTGCCGACGAGTTGATTGATATGTGGAACACGGGTTCGCGTTACACGGTCGAAGAACTGGCCTCGCTCGTCGGCCTCGGCGCGCCCGACTTCGACCTGCTGTCCGACTCGTTCAACTCAACTCTCACACGCGAATGAAACTAAAGATGCGACGAGTCAGCGTGCGCCTCGCGGGGCGCGAAAATTATGACATCGAGATCGACGCGAACGCGCTCGCACGCGTCGGCGACACCGCGCGCCGATCCCTGTCGCCGAACGCGCGCCGCGTCGTCGTCGTGTCAAACACGCGCGTCTTCAAACTCTACGGCGCGGGCGTTCTGCGCGACTTGCGCGCAGCCGGGTTCGCGGTCTCGCACTGGCTGATGGGCGATGGCGAGCGGCACAAAAATCTCAGAACGGCGGAGCGCGCCCTCGCGTTTTTCTCTGAGAGCAAACTCGAACGGACGGACGCCGTGGTCGCGCTCGGCGGCGGGGTCGTGGGTGATCTCGCGGGCTTCGTCGCGGCGGTCTATTTGCGCGGCATCCCTTTCCTGCAAGTGCCGACTACGCTCCTCGCGCAGATTGATGCTTCCGTCGGCGGCAAGACGGCCGTCAACACGCGCGAAGGAAAAAATTTGATCGGCGCGTTTCATCAACCGCGCGCCGTCGTCATCTCGACGGAGACTCACGCGACGCTCCCCACACGTGAACTGACGGCCGGGTGGTGCGAGGCGATCAAACAGGGCGCGGTCGGTAGTCGTCGCCTGTTCGAGCAGACGCGCCGCTTCCTCGTCGCCGAACAAACGGGCGAATCCGCGCGCGAGTTGGAACGTGCATCTCGGCGCACGGACGAACTCGCAGAGTTGATCGCCGCGCAGTGTTCTTTCAAGGCGAAGATCGTGGCGGCCGACGAGCGCGAGGACGTGTCGCGCACGGACGCGCTCTCGCGGCGCATCCTCAACTTCGGCCACACCACCGCCCACGCTCTTGAATCCGTCACGCGTTACCGGCGTTTCCGTCACGGCGAGGCGGTCGGCTACGGCATGATCGTCGCGGCCGAAATTTCAAACAGGCTAGGCATGCTCGCCGCTTCGGAGTTAGAATCTCTGAGAGCTTGCGTCCAACTCGCCGGACGCTTGCCCCGCGCAGACGACCTCGACGAACGCGCGATCCTGCGCGCTATCGCTTCGGACAAAAAGAGCGTCGGCGGCCACGTCCGCTGGGTGCTGCTCGAACGCATCGGGCGCGCGCGCATCGTGGGCGGGCAGGAGATTCCGCCGCGCGTCGTGCGCGCCGCGCTCCGTGCCGCGCTGGCCGGAAGTTTGACAGACGAAAAGAGAGGGTAACTGAATGAGTCAGGTGCGGGACGGACATTTCGGCGCGCGGCGCAGGACAACCGAGCGCGGCAACTCGCGTCTCAACTTCCTGATTGTGATTGTGGTCATAGCGGCGGTCGCTTACGCGGGCTACCAGTACGTGCCCGTGGCCTATCAGGCTTCGCAACTGAAAGTCTTCATGCAGGACACGGTGAACAACGCGGTCATCACCGACAAGGACGCGCGCTGGGCGGACGATCAGTTGCGCCGCAATCTCACGTCCTACGGCGCGCCGCCCGACGCACGCATCAACGTCGCCAACAGCGCGGGGCGCATCGAGGCGCACGTCGAATACACCGTCCCCGTCCCGCTCCTCGTCACGACCTACGAGTACAAATTCGACCACACCGTCCGCAGCAACAACCTCTTGCCCGGTGGCGGAGGGTAAGAAAAAACTCAGGGGAAAGGTTAAAGGGGAAGGGGTAAAGGGATAGACACTCAACTCGACGAGTGCTTCCCTTTACCCCTTCCCCCTTTACCTTTCCCCTGCCTTCTTCGGGCTAGGCGGCGGCGACTTTCGCGCCGAGCGAGCTTTGCAGTTGGACGTAAGCAGTGGGCGCGCTGGCGAGCCACGTAGTCGGGCAGACGCCGCAGCGTTCGCAGGTGCTTACCGAAGGACACGGCGCGGTTGATTTCGCGATCTGCGCGCGTTCGTGTTCGCGCTGCATGAACTCGCGGCCGAGTCCCGCGTCAACGATCTCCCACGGCAAAAATTCTTCGTAGGTGCGCGCGCGGCTCGTGTGGAAAGCGGGGTCGAACCCGGTCTCGCGCAACGCCGCGCCGAGGTCGCCGCCGTTCTTCGCCATCGCTTCGATCACTTGGCTGACCGAGCGGTCGCCCGACGAAAAGAGCGCCTGCTCGTGCGCGATGCGCGCCGACATCGCGCGCACCTCGACGTTCGGAATCCGCGCGAGTTGCTTCGAGACCCACTTCAAACGCCGCTTGAGTTCGCGCTCTTCGCAAATCGGCTCCCACTGAAACGGCGTGTTCGGCTTCGGCACAAACCCGTTCAGCGCGGGGATGATTTTGCCGACGCGCCCGAACCGCTTGCCCGCTTCGAGCATCCTGTCCTTGATGCGTTCGACGAGACGCACCATCTCTTCCAAATCTTCGTCGGTCTCCGTCGGCAGCCCGACCATCAGGTAGAGTTTGATGGTCAGCATCCCACGGTCGAAGACCGCGCCGCAGATGTCAACGATCTCGTCGTTCGTCAGATTCTTGTTGATGACTTTGCGCAGGCGATCCGAACCCGTCTCAGGCGCGACGGCGATCTGCTGGTCGCGCGATTCGACGAGCGCGTCCAACAGTTCGTCCTCGATCTGATCGAGACGAAGCGACGAGACGGAGATGCGGTAATTCATCTCGCGCAAGCCTTGCAAGATTTCGCTGATCTCCGGGTGGTCGCAGACGGCCGTCGAGACCAGCCCGATCTTGTCTGTGCGGCCGCGCCACTCGGCGGCCTTCGCCAGCACATCGCGCGCGGGCACGACCCGCGGCGGCCAGTAGTTGAAGCCCGCCCAGCAGAAGCGACAGCCTTGCGAACAGCCGCGCGAAATCTCGATGAGGAAACGCTCGCCCATCTCCGCTTCCGGTGCCCACACGACCGTGGAAGGCGCGAACACGTTTTGCTGGCGCAAGCTCTCGGCGATCTCCAAGTCGCCGCGCCGCATCGCGCGCCTGAGCGTCCCTTCCTTCGGGTTCTCGGCCGCGACCGCGCGCCCCACGCGCACGGGAACGCCCGGCTGCTTCGGCGTGTAAGACTCGATTGCGCCCGTCGCGTCGTAGCGCACATCGTAGAGCGAAGGCACGTAGAAGCCGCGTCCGCGCCGCGCGAGCGCGAGCAGTAAATCTTCCTTCGCGCCTTCGTTCGAAAGGATGGTGTCAACCAATTGCGGCACGAGCACTTCGCCCTCGCCGACGCCGACGACATCCGTGAAATCGGCGATGGGTTCGGGGTTCAGGAACGACGCCGCGCCGCCCATCACGATTAAAGGATCGTGGCGCGTGCGTTCGCGCGCACGGAGCGGGATGCCCGCGAGCCTGAGCATGCGCGCCATGTTCAGGTAGTCCGTCTCAAACGAGATCGAGAAGGCGATCACGTCGAAGTCGCGCACGTTGCCTTGCGTCTCAAGGGAGAGGAGCGGCGTGTTGGTCTTCTCATACTCGCGCATCTCCGTCTCGTCCGGCAGGAAGACGCGCTCGCAGGAAACTTCGGGGATCTGGTTGAAAATTTCGTAGACGGCGTGAAAGCCCAGATTCGCCATCCCGACCGCGTACACGTTCGGGTAGCAGAGCGCAACGCGCAACTGCGCCCCGCGCTTCACGATGTAGCCCTCTTCGGTGGCGAGTTTTTTCCTGTAACTTTCGACGATTTTCTTCATTAAAAAGCTGTCAGTGGTCAGTTGTCCGTAGTCAGTTGTTGCCCTGTCTTTGATGCTGAAAGTGGACTTTAAGAGGCTTCCCGATGCGCACAAACAACTGACAATTGTCTACTGACTACGGACAAATTACTGCCTCGTTCCCTCCAGAAACGCTTTCAGTTTGCGCGAGCGCGACGGGTGACGCAACTTGCGGAGCGCCTTCGCCTCGATCTGTCGGATGCGCTCGCGCGTGACGGCGAAGTGCTGGCCGACCTCTTCGAGCGTGTGCTCCGACCCCGTCGTGCCCAGCCCGAAACGCATCTTGATCACTTTCTCTTCGCGCGGCGTGAGCGTCGCCAGCACCTCGTCCGTGATCATGCGCAGGTTGGCCGCGACCACCGCGTCCGCCGGGTTCAAAATTGACCTGTCTTCGATGAAGTCGCCGAGGTGCGAGTCTTCCTCTTCGCCGATGGGCGTTTCGAGCGAGATCGGCTCTTGCGCGATCTTCAACACCTTGCGCACCTTCGAGACAGGGATGTCCATCTTGCGCGCGATCTCTTCGCTCGTCGGCTCGCGCCCCAACTCCTGCACCAGCGAACGCGACGTGCGAATCAACTTGTTGATGGTCTCGATCATGTGGACGGGGATGCGGATGGTGCGCGCCTGATCGGCAATCGCGCGCGTGATCGCCTGTCGAATCCACCACGTCGCGTAGGTCGAGAACTTGTAGCCGCGTCGCCACTCGAATTTGTCCACGGCCTTCATCAGTCCGATGTTGCCTTCTTGAATGAGGTCGAGGAACTGCAAGCCGCGGTTCGTGTACTTCTTCGCAATCGAGACGACGAGACGCAAGTTCGCTTCGATCAGTTCGCGCTTGGCCTGCCCCGTCTCGTGCTCGCCCGCGACGATTGCTTGCAGCGCGCGCCTGATCTCGACCGTCGAGATCAGCGTCTCCGCTTCGATCTGTTGGAGCTTGCGCTTCGCCGACGCGATGTGCCGCTTGTAGTCGCGCTCCTCTTCCGGCTTGATGCGCCGCTTGCCGAGCCGCTCGGTGTACTTGTCTATGTCGCGCTCGGCGTTACGCGCCTCTTTGGCGACGGCGCGGATCGCGCCGATCATCCGCTGGCGGGCGCGCTCCGTCAGGTTCAACTGCTTGATCTCGTGCGCGATTTCGAGCCGCGAACGCGCGACCTTGCGTTTCAGGCGCAGCAACTTTCTCGACGGCTTGCCGCGCATCAACTTCTGCTCGCCGCGCAGGCGTTCCCACTCCTTCAGCCCGGCCTTGAAGTGCTTGCGGATGTTGCCGATACCTTCGACCGTCCACTGGTGATACTCGTCGGCCTTGTCCTCGATGCCCGTTAGTTCGGCCTGCTCGGAGAAGGTCACCACGTCGCGGATGCTGATCTTGTCGGCCACCAGATCATCGCCGATGCGCAGCAGTTCGCAGACGGCGATGGGCGAGCGCGAGAGGGCTTTGCGCGTCTTGATCTGGCCGCGCTCGATGCGCTTGGCGATGGCGACTTCGCCCTCGCGCGTCAAGAGCGCGACGACGCCCATCTCGCGCAGATACAGGCGCACGGGGTCGTTCGTCTTGTCCAGCATGCCCGCCGACAAATCGAGGCTCGCCTCGTCTTCGTCCAGCCCCTCTTCGTCTTCGGGCGATTCGGCGGCGGCCGAGGCGGACTGGGCGGCCTGTTCGATGAGGCGTTCGTCGGAATCGGCGACGATGATGTTCGCGCCGTCCAACTTTTGCAGCACGTCCTCGATGTCGTCGGGCGAGACCACGTTGTCGGGCAACGCGCGGTTGAGGTCGTCGAACGTCAGGTACTTCTTGTCGCCGCCCAACTCCAACAGGCGTTGCACCACGTCGTCCTGATCTTTCTCTTCCATGCTTACCATAATTACTTTCGCGCCGCCGTCAGTTGCGAGGGAGCAGCGCGCTCCGGCGTCTCGTCCAGGCCAAATTCTCCATCACGAGCGCGTCGCGCCGCTCGTTGTCGCCCGCGCGTTCGGCGCTGGTGATCTCCAACGCCAAATCTTTCAGCCGCCGCTCGACGCGCATCAGCCGGAGCGTCAACAGGCAACTCTCGGCCTCGGCCACCACGTCGTCCGGCGTCTCGCCCGCGCCGCGCTCCTCGGCCGGTTCGCTCATCAACAGGAGCGGCACGAGGTCGGAGGCCACGGCGTCACCTTCCGTGCGTTGTCCGAGCGTGTCGAAGTTGACTTCTGCGCCCTCTGCGTCAATCTCCGCGAGCGCGCGGAAGACTCCGGCGGTCGGCAAATCCTCGTAGTCGTCCGGCTCGATGCGCGGCAGCAAGATGCGCCGCAGTTCGGTGTCGTGGACGAGCAGTTCGAGCAGACGTTGTTCGGCCACGGTGAGCGGCGCGCTCTCGGCGCGCACCACTTTGTCCTGCAAGGCCGCGGCGTCGCCCGCCGCGTCGCCGGTCGCCTGAACCTTCGCCACGGTCTGCCAGAGTTCGCGTCGAAGCGCGGGTTCTTCGACGCGCAGCGCATCCATCGTCATGTCGAAGTATTCGCGCTTCTGAATTCTGTTGCGCACAGCGCGAACGAACGGGAGCACCTCTTCGACTGCCTCGGCCTTGTCGGCCGGGCGACGAAGGTTGCGATCCCGCATCGCTTGATCGAGCACGAATTGTAAGTGGGGGAGCGCCGCGCCGCGCCGCTCGTTGTAGGCTTCGACGCCCGACGCCTTGATGAACTCGTCCGGGTCTGTGCCCTCCGGCAGCACCAGCACCTTGATGTCAAAATCTTCCGCGAGGAGAGTCTCAATCGCACGCTTGGCTGCCGCGACGCCAGCCCTGTCTCCATCATAGTTGACCACGACGCGCCGCGCAAACCGCCCCAACAGCTTCGCCTGTTCCGGCGTCAACGCCGTTCCCAAACTCGCCACCGCGTTCCGCACGCCGAACTGGTAGGGGATGATCAGATCGAGATAGCCTTCGACGAGAATCGCGAATTTCTTGCGCCGGATGTCGTCGCGCGTCTGGTGCAGCCCGTAGAGGTGACGCCCCTTCGTGTAGGCCGCCGTCTCCGGCGAGTTGAGATACTTCGGCTCGCCCGTTTGCATCACGCGCCCGCCGAAGGCGACCGCCCGCCCCTGCGCGTCGAGCACGGGGAACACGACGCGCCCGCGGAAGCGGTCGTAAAAACCGCCCGCGTCTTTTTTGACGACGAGGCCGCTCCGCTCGATCTGCCCGGCCGTTGCTCCCTTGCGTTTCAAATACGAGCCGAGGCCGTCCCAACTGTCGGGCGCGTAGCCGAGCCGGAAAGTCTGTCGCGTCTCATCCGTGATGCCGCGCCCCTCGACGTAATCGCGCGCCGCCTTCGCCTCCGCGTTGCCTTCCGCAAGTTGCAACTCCCACCATTCGAGCGCCCACGAGTTGAGTTCGATCACCTCGTCGGCTTCCTTGCGGCGCGCTTCGTAACGCTTGTCCTCCTGCATCTCCGGCAGCGGCATGTTCACCTTCTCCGCCACGATCTTGATCGCTTCGGGGAACGACACGCGCTCGATCTCCATCACGAAGTTGAAGACGCTCCCGCCCTTCTGGCAACCGAAACAGTAGAAGATGTCTTTCGACGGGTTGACCGAAAACGACGGCGTCTTCTCCTGATGAAACGGGCAGCACGCCATCCAGTTCGCGCCCTTCTTCTTCAACGCGACATAATCCTGCACCACGCGCACGATGTCCGCCTGCCGTCTCAAGTCGTCAATGAATGTCTGAGGAAAACGCATAACTCGAAGGGAAGGCGGCGCGCAGTCGGTGTTGACTTAAACCCCGCCGCTGTCCGTCGCAGGCTCAATCAAACAAGCTGGTGGTCAGTTGCAGGCCGACTTTCAAGGGGCGGTATTCAGGTTCATCACAATCATCCGCGCCGCTGAATTTGACGCACGGTTTTTTCCTGACGCTGCGAACGATGACCCCTGTCGATGAGCGTCGGCCGACCTGTTTGATCTCGACGATCTCATCCGTCCCGCCGAAGCCCTCGTGGCCGATCAACCGGAGAGACATCTTGCGTTTGACTCCGCTCGTTTGCCCGGCGCTCGTCGTCACTGGAATCACAAACTTGTCCCACCACTCGTTCTCAAGATCAATCATGCGATAGCCCGTCCCGACGGACGTGATCTTAGCCTCGATGGGCTTCTTGACGAAACGCTCGTAACCCGGCGGCACGACGGGCAGACCTTTATTCGTCTCGTCGGCCTGATCCTTTATTTTATAGAAAAAGTCGGCCGCGTCGATAATCATGAATTCGCCCAGCCCGCGGTTGTACTGGCCGAGTCCGGCGGCGTAGTCGCAAAAATCCGTGAGTTCGTTTTCGCCGACGAGATAACGCACGCCGCGCCACGTCACCGGAAGAAAACGCATCGCCGCCGGGAGCGTTGCGTGCGCGTGCCCGTGCGTTTGCGACGAGCGTTGCCTGAGCACGACGTTGAATTCCACCAGCGCGCCAGAAGCGTTGGCCGTGCCGTAACTGAATCCCATCACGCGCGCCGCGCACTTGTCTATGTTCATCAAGACATAGCCGCCCTGCGGCGACCAGCGCATGTATGTGCCGTGCGTCTCGCCGCCGGAAGAATAGTCGCCCTGCCACCCTTCGCCCTTCGCCGCGTCGTTCTCCGCGCCGACACTCTGCCAGCGCGACTGCGCCTCGCTGACGCTCTCCGGCGAAAACTCCGTGGCGTCGAACCACCACGGCTCGGTGATGCCATTCTCCCAACGCCCGTCAGAATCGGTCTGCGCCCCTGCGACGACGGCCGAACAGGCACACGCGCAGAGCAACATCAGCAGGCGGCCGAAGGTGCGTCGTGTCGTTCGTCCTCGTGTGTGTCGCATGACTCGAAACTCTCCTAATGCTTCAACTCGACACTCTTCTACTGCTTCAACTCGACGATGGTCGCGCCCGCGCCGCCTTGATCGGGCGGGGCGGCGTTGAACGATTCGACGTGCGCGTGCGTGCGCAGGAAGTCGGCGATGGCGCGGCGGAGCGCGCCCGTGCCGTGGCCGTGGATGATGCGAATGCGCGCGTAGCCGTTCAGGAAAGCCGCGTCGAGAAACTTGTCGGCGGCGTCAACGGCCTCGTCGGTGGTGCGGCCGATGAGGTTGAGTTCCGCGCCGGGCGCGTCCTTCGGTTGACTGAGGCGCACGTCGGCGGCGTTGCGCGCCGCGGCGGCCATGCGTTCGAGTTGCGAGCCGCCACCGCCACCGCCGTGCGCCTGCTCCGCTTTGCCCTGCGGGGCGCGCTCCATCAGTTCGAGGTTCGAGAGTTTCTCGCGCAGGCGAACGTGGCCGATGCGGATTTCGGCATCCGCGCCCGCGATCCTTTCGACGACGCCCGTCTTGCCGAGCGTCAGCAAACGCACCGTGTCCCCCTTGACGATCTCGCGTTCGACGCTCGACGGTTGGAACGCTTCGACGCCGGACTTGGCGGCGCGCGTCGCACCCGCGTCGTTCCCCTGACGAACGACACGCACGCCGCCGCTGCCGCTGCTCGTCCCTTCCGCGTTCGCGGACTTGGACGACGCGCGCCCCGCTGTCGTCGTCGCCGACGCGGCGGCTCGTTGCGCGTCGCGGCGCAGTTCGGCGGCGCGCGTCGCGGCCTCGCGTTCGACGCGTGCGCGCTCGGCGCGATCTTCGATCTTGGAGAAGAGTTCCTTCGAGCGTCCCTCAAACTCCGCGAGCCGCTCGCGCATCTCGCGCTCGAAAGTTGTTTGACGTTCGCGCTCGCGGCGTTCGGCGTCGCGTTCGAGCGTGGCATATTTTTCGGCGACGGCCGCGCGTTCCTCTTCGAGCGCGCGACGCAAACTCTCTGCCTCTTCCGACTCGCGCTTGATGCGTCGCAGGTACGCGGTCGCCTCGCGCGAAGACTCGTTGACGCGCGCCGATGCGGCCTCGACGATCACGCGCGGGAAGCCGAACCGCCCCGCGATCTCGATGCCGGAGGACGACCCGGCGAGTCCGACGAGCAGGCGGTAAGTCGGCTGCAAAGTCCGTTCATCAAACTCGACGCTCGCGTTCAAGACGCCCGTCTCGTTCGCCGCGTACTGCTTGAGGCCGCTGTAGTGCGTCGTGGCGACGACGTGCGCGCCGCACGCGCGGCGGAAGTGATCCACGACGGCGACGCCGAGCGCAGAGCCTTCCTCCGGGTCTGTTCCCGTGCCCACTTCGTCCAAGAGGACGAGCGCGGGCGCGCGACAGAGTTCGAGCATGCGGCTGATGTTGGCGACGTGCGCGGTGAAGGTCGAGAGGTTGGCGGCGAGCGATTGGCTGTCGCCGATGTCTGCGAGGACGGAACGGTAGAACGGGAAACTCGCCGCGCGCGCCGGGACGTGCAGGCCGGAGAGCGCCATCAACGCGAGCAACCCGGCGGTCTTCAGGACGACGGTTTTGCCGCCCGCGTTCGCGCCGGAGATGACCATCAAGGGATGTTCCGTGTCGAGCCGGAACGAGACGGGGACGACTGCGCCGCCAGCGGCGCGCAAGTTCTCTTCGAGCAGCGGATGGCGTGCGGCGTCGAGTTCGAGCGCGGCCTCCGCGCCGACGTAAGGCTGCACGCAGTTGAAGCGCGCGGCCATCGCGGCCTTCGCGCCCGTGAAATCGAGTTCGGCGACCGACGCGGCGGCGCGTTCGATGGCGGGCAGTTCGCGGCGCAAGTCGTCGGAAAGCGTCGAGAGGATGCGCGTGATCTCGCGTTCCTCCGTCTCGCGCAAATTTTGCAGTTCGTTGTTGCTCTCAATCGTCTCCAACGGTTCGACGAAGACGGTCGCGCCCGAAGACGAGAAGCCGTGCGCGACACCATTCACGCGCCCGCGATGATCCGCGCGCACGGGGATGACGAAGCGGTCGTTACGCACGGTGACCAGGTTGTCTTGAATCGCCTCGTCCGAGCGGCGCATGAGATTTTCGAGCGAGCGCGTGATGTTGGAGCGGAGGCGGTTGATGTCGTGGCGGATGCGCGCGAGTTCGGGGCTGGCGCGGTCGTCGAGTTCGCCGCTCGGCAAAATCTTCGCCGTCACGCGCGCGGCCAGACTGTACAACTCGCGCGGCAGGTCGGCGACGAGTTCCCACAGCACGGGCGCGTCCTCGCGCTCCGCCTGAATTGCCGCGCGCGCCGCGCCGACCTGATCGCAGAGGCGCGCGACTTCGAGCAAAGGGAGCGCGTCGAGCGTCGCGCCCTCGATTCGCAGGCGCGCGATTGACTCGGCGGGGTCGGCCAACTCCGAGAACGACCACGCCGCGCCGCGACGGCGCAACTCGACGCACTCGGCCACGGCGTCGAGCGCGCGCCGCACCTCTTCCACGTCGGCGAGCGGCGCGAGGCCGTCAACGCGCGCACGCCCCATCGGCGTCTGCGCCCCGCGCCTGACCAGCGCGCGCAACCCGTCGTATTCGAGCACCCCAAAGGCTTGTTCGTTCATATAGTGACACCAGTGACAAGTGACGAGTGACAAGTGACAAGATTAAAACAGTTCTTCTCGTCACTTGTCACTCGTCACTTGTCACTATCTTATCATGTCCGGCGGCGGCGACGGTCAACGCCCTGCATGGCTGCGTCGAAGAGGCGCGCGGGGTCGAGGAGGGCGACCGCGTGCGCGTGATACCGGATGGTGCGGCGCAGGAGTGGACTGAGGGACGCGCCCGTCGCGTCGCTCGCTTCGTCATCCGTCGCGGCTTCCGCTTCGTCGTCGTAGAGTTCGACTTCGTGCTCGATGCTCTCGACTGAGAGCGCGAGTTGTTCGTCGCCCTTGAGCGCGACGACGAAGGGGAGGGGCGCAGTAGTTGTGTCGGTCGGCGCGGAAGTTTGTGCGGAAGTCTGTGCGTCGGTTGTCGTGCCGGTCGTCGGGGCGTGCGGGGTGACGGGGGGCAGGAGGGGGAGCGGGTCGATCAAAGTGAGAATCCGGCCGCGCTGGCTGACGAGGCCGCGCACGGGCGGGGGCGCGAAGGGCAGCGGCGTCGGCGTTAAATTCTCGCCCGTCGCCTCGACCTCATCGGCGTAGACGGCGAAGAGTCGCGCGCCGGAGCGCATCACGAACAGCCTGCGGCGCGTCGCGTCGTGTGCGCGTGCAGCGCGGGGCGCGTGTGCCGTCGTCATCTCGTCGTGCGCCGTCTGTGTCATGCCGCCCGACATGGTAAACTGAACGGCCAAACTTTGCTAGAAACGGCTCGCGATGGTAATGCCTTAAACTTCTCGATCCAGTTTGGCTAGATGGAGAGGAGCGGGATGGAAACGCAATTTATCATCGCTTTAACAAGTATCATTACTAGTACGTTCACTGTCTTTTTGAGTAACTTTCTTGCGCCTCGAATTAATGCTCGCTACGAGCGAAAATATCGAGACGACCTAATTTTGAAAAAGACGCTGCGGATACTAATGGAAATTGAAATATATGTTCAGCGGAACTTGAAGTTGCCATCCCTCTCCTACTATTTTGAATCAATTGTCCCGAAATTGAGAAAGTTGGGGCATGTAAACGACGAACAGGTAACATTAATTTCCGCATCTTTTCCTCAATTGGTACAAACGCTCCAGTCGCAGGCAGTTCAAGTCCTGCCCGATAAATCTGAGGAGTTAGACAAAGAATTTGCTTTAATCCTAAACGAACTTTCTACTGTTGACCCGCTATTGGCATATAGAATCAGTGAGAGACATATTATTACTCCTATTCAAAAAATGGACAGTGTTTTGGGTGAAATGCTCAGAGGATTGGGGATAGATACTAAGAAAGATGAGTTAGAAATTCAGCTACTCAATCAGTTTGC
This sequence comes from Pyrinomonadaceae bacterium, assembly GCA_030838445.1. Classification (GTDB taxonomy): domain Bacteria; phylum Acidobacteriota; class Blastocatellia; order Pyrinomonadales; family Pyrinomonadaceae; genus JAIVJZ01. Next base: position 16,703 of record JAUZFQ010000235.1, read on the forward strand.
TTCATCCCAAAAGTCTAAAATGATTGATGAGTTGTTAAGCGACCTCCGTAAAGACATTCTGAAGGTAGCTACTAAAATAGGCAAGGGAACTTTAAGTGAAATCGAATTATACTTTAGTGAATTAGATATAAAGCGAAGGAAACAAGCTGAAAACATGGCTGGAGAACTTGTCAAACTCCTACCTAAGAAAGTCCAAGATGCTAAAAGCTGAATCCGCTTTCCGCTAGCAACACAGATTTAGGAAGCAGCCCACGCGACGGGGTGAGTGCGCGCGCAAGTTTTCGTAAACAGTCGTCTGCCAACATCTCCGCGAACGCGCGGGCGCGTATATCCGGCGCGCCCGTTCTCAAATTTCGGAGTGTGCGTCTAAAAATTTCCGCGCCGCGTTGGGCGCGGAGGGGAGTGTTGATTTGTCGTGTAAGCGTTTTGTCCTCGCGTGTGTGGCGGCGTTCGTGCTTGTGCTCTGCGGCGCGGCGCGCGTCGGCGTCGCGCAGATGAGTGAGGAGTCGGAGCAGAAGGGTGCTGAGATGTCCATGCCAGATCGCGGGCGCGTGCGTGCGCCCGAATTCGGGAACAATCGCGGCTGGCTCAACACCGACCAGCCGCTCTCGCTCGCCGCCCTGCGCGGAAAGTTTGTCCTCCTAGACTTCTGGACTTACGGTTGCATCAACTGCATCCACGTCATCCCCGACCTCAAACGCCTCGAAGCGAAATACCCGAACAACCTCGTCGTCGTAGGCGTCCACTCCGCCAAGTTCGAGAACGAGAAGCAGAGCGACAACATTCGCCAGATCATCCTGCGCTACGAGATCGAGCACCCGGTTATCAACGACGCCGACTTCTCCGTCTGGCAGTCGTATGCCGTGCGCGCGTGGCCGACGCAGGTGTTGATTGACCCCGCGGGGTACGTCGTCGGCAAGGTCGAAGGCGAAGGGCACTACGATGAGATTGACGCGGCCATCGCCACGACGCTCGACGAGTTTCGCCGGCGCGGCGGGTTGAACGAGCAGCCGCTCAAGCTCGCGCTCGAACGCGCGAAGGCGGGCGACATGCCGCTCGCTTTCCCCGGCAAGATTTTGGCCGACGCGAAATCGGATCGGCTCTACGTCGCCGACTCGAACCACAACCGCGTCGTCGTCACGAAACTCGACGGCACGTTTCTCGACACCATCGGCACGGGCGAGCGGGGCGCGGCCGACGGCGCGTTCGAGCGCGCCACCTTCCACCGCCCGCAGGGACTCGCGCTCGACGCGGACGAAGACGCGCTCTACGTCGCCGACACAGAGAACCACTTGATCCGCCGCGTTGACCTGAAGACGCGCACCGTCTCGACCATCGCAGGCACGGGCGCGCAGGCGCGCGGCTTCGACGCAGAGACGGGTCGTGCGGCCGCGCGCTCGACGGCCTTGAACTCCCCCTGGGACTTGCAACTCGTCCGGCGCACGCTCTACATCGCGATGGCCGGGCCGCACCAAATTTGGCGACTCAATCTCGCGCGCGGGCAGATATCCGTCTTCGCCGGGTCGGGGCGCGAGGCGCGCGTTGACGGCACGCTCAACGCCTCGGCCTTCGCGCAGCCTTCGGGTTTGACCACCGACGGCCGCACGCTCTACGTCGCCGACAGCGAGTCGAACATCATCCGCGCCGTTGACCTGTTCGCGTCGCCCGCGCGCCCCTCGGCCACGCCCGACGACAGCGAGGCCGCCGCCACCAGCAACACCTCTACTGCGCCGCCCGAAGACGAACTCGTCACCACATCCGACAAGCCGCAGTCGCCTTCGACCGACGCGACGACGCCCGAAAACGGCGGCGAGCCGCAAGTCATCGTAGGCGCGTCGCTCCCGACAATGACGGCGCGCGCGACCACGCCCGCGCGCGGCGTGGAGACGCTCGCGGGCGGCGACCTCTTCGAGTTCGGCGACACGGACGGCGCGGGCGACGCGGCGCGCTTGCAGCACCCGCTCGGAGTGGTCTATGCCGACGGCGTGGTCTACGTCGCAGACACTTACAACCACAAGATCAAGCGGCTCGATCCCGAAACGCGCGCCGTCAAGACCTACGCGGGCGCGGGCAAACCTGGCCACGCCGACGGCGCGCACGCCTCCTTTTACGAACCCGGCGGCCTCTCGCTCGCCAACAACAAACTCTACGTCGCCGACACGAACAACCACGCCGTCCGCGTGATTGATCTGGCGACCGGCCAGACCTCGACGCTCGCCCTGCGTGGCCTGCGCCCGCCCGTTGCGAGCGCGCGGCTGTCGGAGTCGGACGCCGCCGCGACGCCCGCGCCGAACGCCGAAGAGATCAAACTCGCGCCGCAGCGTCTCCTCCTCGCGCGCCCCGCCGCAACGGCGGCGACCGGCGGCAACTCGCTCGTGGTCGAGGTTGACTTGCCCGCCGGTTATCACTTGAACGAACTCGCGCCGCAACGTCTACAGGCAACCGTCGAACGCGGCGCGGCGCACCTCGCCTTTGAAGGCGACGCGCGTAAGTTGACGCGCACCGCGAAAGATTTACTGCGCCTCCCCCTGCGTCTCCCCCTGCGCCCGATCTCCGACGGCGCGGCCGAACTGCGCGTCCAACTCACGCTCTACTACTGTCGCGAAGACAACACCGGCGCGTGCCGCGTCAAGACGCTCATCTGGCGCGCGCCCCTCAACGTCATCTCCACGGCCGACGCCAACGCCCCGCGCGAGATCAAACTGCGCGGCGAGGTGAAGTGAAACGACGAATGATGAATGAAGAAGCCGTCCGTGGTCAGTAGTCAGTTGTCCGTTGCATGTGGCAATCACGCAAGTTGCTAAAGACTCAATTGAACAACTGACCACTGACCACGGATAACTGACGGCTTCCGACGGCTTCCCGTTCATCGTTTCTCGTCCCGTGTGCTTCGGTGTAAACTTTCGGGCGAATGAATAATTTGTGAGAGGTCGGGCGGTTCGCGTGCGGCTCGCCGCGCGGGTGAGACGGCGCGGGGCGCGCGTCGGTTGTGGTGTGAGTTGCGTTATGAGGCGTGCGCGCGTGTGAACTGCGCGTGCGTTTGACAGGGGGAAGTTTTGTCCGGGGCAGAGCCGACGAGAGACATCTACGCGGGGCGTCCGAGCGTGTGCCGCAACTGCGGCGCGCTGGTCGGCGCGGGCGAAAGCGCGTGCGCCGTGTGCGGCGCGCCCGCGGGCGTCGCGCAGTCGCAGCCGCAACAGCAGTATGAGCCGCAGCAGTCGTCCTCCTCGCGTCCGCTCCCCGACCCGGAGACGATGCGTTTTGCGCGCGCGGTCTTGACGCGACCTTCGACCTTCACCTTCGTCTTTCTCGCCATCAACGTCTTCATCTTCCTGTTGATGAACTCGGCCGCGCCGGGCGGCTCGGAAAATCACGAGGTGCTGCGCGCTTACGGGGCGAAGTACAACTCTCTGATCAACGGGGGCGAGTGGTGGCGACTGGTGACGCCGGTCTTCCTCCACATCGGTTGGATTCACCTGCTCGTCAACATGTACAGCCTGTTCATCCTCGGCCCTTACGTGGAGAAGCTGTACGGCTCGGCGCGGTTCGTCTTCTTCTGGGTGGCGACGGGCGTGGCGGGCGTGGCCGCGAGTTACTTCGCGTCGGGCGCGGGGATGCACGACATCCCGGTGCTGGGGCGTTTCCTGTTTCGCGGCGGCGACGGCCCTTCGGCGGGCGCGTCGGGCGCGCTCTTCGGTTTGATCGGCGTGCTCTTCGTCTTCGGCATCAAGTTCCGGCACGAACTGCCCGAAGGCTTCAAGCGCGCGTTCGGCACGGGCATGATCCCGACGATCTTGATCAACCTCTTCATCGGCTACACCATCCCTTACATAGACAACGCGGCGCACCTCGGCGGCTTCGTCGCGGGCGCGCTCTGCGCCCTCTTCGTCGGCTACAAGCGGCCGGGGCAGAGCGCGAGCGTGGCCGTCATGTGGCACGTCATGCAAGTCGCCGCGCTCGTCGTCGTCGTCGTGGGCTTCGGGCAGGTCGCGCGTCACATGGGCGAAGCGCGCTCTCGTTTCGCGTTGGGGCAGGAGATCGTGCCGACGATGGACAGCGGGACTTTGACGGCCGCCGTCAACTACATCAACGCGCTCAACGGCGGGCAGCAGGCGTTCGCCGCAGCCATCAACGACGGCAACGTGGAATACGCGGGGCATTCTCTCGCCGCGCTCGACGCCGCGCCGCATCTCACCGCGGAGTCGGACAAACTGCGCGACGAACTGAAACTGATCCTCTCTCGCGCGCGCGACTACGCGCCCGTCAACCAAAAGGAAAAGCAGACGCGGAAAGAGGCCGCCGAGGGCGAGCAACTTCTCGCCGACATGAACAAGTGGAACGAGCGTTACGTGGCCTGGGTCAAGACGGAAGGCAAGGGCTACGGCCTCACGGTGCGCGAGCCGCCCGCGCCGGCCGCGACGCTCGAAGAGCAACGCGACGAGCAACCGAAACAGTCGCCGTCGCCGCAGCAGCAAGGCGGCAAGTGACAGAAAGCGCGCGGGCGTTTGTCCGGTCGTCGCGCCGCAAGTGAAGTTTTATCATCCGACAGGGCAAGCAAAAATCAGATACAGGAGAATCATAAAATGGAGATTAAGAAAGTAGGCGTGCTCGGCTGCGGCCTGATGGGTTCGGGGATCGCGCAGACGGCCGCCGCCGCCGGTTTCGAGGTGGTCGTGCGCGAAGTCACGAACGAACTCTGCGAGCGCGGCTTTCAGGGGATCGAGAAGTCGCTCGCGAAGTTTGCCGAGAAGGGCACGATCACGGCCGACCAGCAGCGCGAGATTCGCGGTCGCCTGACGGGCACGACCGAGTTCAACGCCCTCGCCGACTGCGACATCATCATCGAAGCCATCATCGAAAACCTCGACACCAAACGCGACACCTACCGCCAACTCGACGAACTCTGCAAGCCCGAAACGATCTTCGCCTCGAACACCTCGTCGCTCTCGATCACGGAGATGATGACGGCCACGTCGGCCGCGCGCCAGCAGCGTTTCATCGGCCTGCACTTCTTCAACCCCGTGCCGATCATGAAACTCGTCGAAGTGGTCAAGACGATCCTGACGGACGAGGCGGTCTACGAGACGGCGGTTGACTTCGGCAAGCGGCTCGGCAAAGTCCCGGTGCGCGCGAGCGACAAGACGGGCTTCATCGTCAACCGCCTGCTCGTGCCCTACATGCTCGACTCGATCCGCGCGCTCGAAGAGGGCGTCGGCTCGATTGTGGACATTGACAACGCGATGAAACTCGGCTGCGGCTACCCGATGGGGCCGCTCACGCTCGGCGATTTCGTCGGCCTCGACACCACCTACTACATCGCCGAGATCATGTTCAACGAATTCCGCGAGAAGCGTTTCGCGCCGCCGCCGCTCCTCAAGCGCATGGTCTTGGCCGGACTCTACGGCCGCAAATCCGGGCGCGGCTTCTACGACTACACCGTAGACCCGAAGAACCCGACGCCGATGAATCTTTTATAAAGCAGTGACGAGTGACAGGTGACAAGTGACAAGAGAAGCAAGTAAATCGTGAATCGTCAATCGTGAATAGAGGAAAGCAGTTTTAGTCTATTCACGATTGACGATTCACGGCTTTTCTAACTCATCACTCATCACTCATCACTATCTTCGATTCAGGGAGGGAATATGAGTAAAGAGACAAAGTTGACGCTGGCTGATTCTGCTGCCGCGACGACGGGCACTGCTAGTCCCGACTTCGGGCGCGGCTCGATCTTCTTCGTGGGGACGGCGACGGTGATCATCCGTTACGCGGGCTTCACTATTTTGACCGACCCGAACTTCCTGCACGCGGGCGACCACGTGCACCTCGGTTACGGCCTGACGTCCGAACGCCTGACCAACCCGGCCATCGAACTCGAACAGTTGCCGCCGATTGATTTCTGCGTGCTCTCGCACTACCACGGCGACCACTTCGACCGCATCGTCGAAGAACGACTGCAAAAAGATTTGCCCATCATCACCACCGAGCACGCCGCGGGCAATCTCCGCGAGAAGAATTTCACCGCGCCCGTCGCGCTCGACACGTGGGACTCGGTGGTGGCCGAGAGAAACGGCGCGAGCGTGCGCATCACCTCGATGCCGGGCAAGCATGGCCCGACGATGGTTGATCTCTTCCTGCCGCCCGTCATGGGCAGCATGCTCGAATTCACGAACGCGGCGGGGCAGCGCACGACCCTGCGCCTCTACATCACCGGCGACACGCTCGTCCACGACGACCTCAACGAGATCCCGAAGCGTTACCCGGACATTGATCTCGCGCTCTTCCACCTTGGCGGCACGCGCATCATGGGGATACTTTTGACGATGGACGCCGAGCAGGGCGTCGAGGCGATCCGTATCATCAACCCGCGCGAGGTGATCCCGATCCACTACAACGACTACGAGGTGTTCCAGTCGCCGCTCGAAGACTTCAAAAAGGCCGTCGAGGCCGCCGGGTTCGCGGAGCGCGTCAAGTACCTCAGCCACGGCGAGACCTACGATTTTGAAGTGCCCGCGAGCCGCCTCGCGTAAGCACGCGCACATCTATGAAACTTAACTTTCAGAAGCGAAGCGTGTCGCGCGCGCTGCGCCTGTTGCTGCTCGTCGCGTGCCTCGGCTTCGTTCACACGAACGCGACGGGCGCGACTCTCGCCCAACGCCGGGCGACGACTTACGCGTGCCCGATGCACGCGGACGTAACTTCATCCAAGCCCGGCCGCAGTTGCCCCAAGTGCCACATGAAGTTGGTCGCACGGAAGAAGGGCGAACGCGCCACGCGGGCGGCGAACGCTCAGTCAACGCCGGACGATCAATCGGCCGCGACAGCGACGGCGGCGCGCGTGCGCGCGTTGGAGGGCTTAGCCCCGACTTACGAGTTCGCGTGCGTGATGCACCCGGAAGTGCGGCAGGCGCAGGAGGGCGTGTGCCCGAAATGCGGGATGCCGCTCTCGACCGTGCGGCCGTCGGTGCGCGGCGCGTACCGGCTCGCCGTCACGCAGACGCCGCGCCTGCCGCGCGCGGGCGAACGCGTGCGCCTGAACTTCGTCGTCACGCACCCGTTGACGGGGGCGCGCGTGCGCGACTTCGTGTTGAATCACGAGCGGCTCTTTCATCTCTTCATCGTCAGCGCGGACATGAACGAGTACCAGCACATCCATCCCGAACTCGCCGCCGACGGCAGTTTCAAAGTCGAGACGCGCCTGCCGCGCGCGGGACTCTACAAACTTCACTCCGACTTCTTTCCCGCCGGTGGCACGTTGCAGGTCTTGCACCGCTCGCTGGCGACGGCCGGTTATCGCGCGCCGCGCGGCGTGTCGGCAGTCGCCGCCGCCACGCTCGCCGCCGACACGTCGTTCACGAAGACGATTGACGGGATGAAGATCAGTCTGGGATGGGGCGGCGGGGAACTCGTTCCCGGCGCGTTCGTCCGGCTCAAGTACGCCATCGCGGACGCGCGCACGAATGATCCGGTGCGCGACCTCGAACCGTACCTCGGCGCGTGGGGGCACACGCTCATCCTCGACGCGGATCAATCCGACTATCTCCACTCGCACCCGACCGAGACGCTGCCGGAAGGGACGGAGCGCGCGAGCTTGCGCGGCGGCCCCGAAGTCGAGTTCGGCGCGATGTTTCCCGAAGCCGGACTCTACCGCATCTGGACGCAGTTTCAGCGCAACGGTCGCGTCTCGACCGTCTCCTTCACCGTCGAAGTGAAACCCGCCGCCGCGGCCTCTCGATGAGCGAAGTCATGCCCGACAACACAGACACGCCGGACATCTTGTACGAGGAACGCGGCGACGCCGGGCTGGCCTACGTGCGCCTGAATCGCCCCGCCAAGCACAACGCGCTCACCGCCGCGATGCTCGAACGCCTCAAGGAAATTTTCCGCGCCTTCGATGAACGCACAGACCTGCGCGCCGTCGTCCTCACCGGCGCGGGTCGCGCGGCCTTCTGCGCGGGCACGGACATCGCGGAACTCGAACGCCTCGACGAAGCGGGCGCGCTCGCCACCGCGCGGCGCGGGCAGGAGACTTGCGAGGCGATTGAACTGTGCGCCGTGCCCGTCATCGCCGCCGTCAACGGCCTCGCGGCGGGCGGCGGTTGTGAACTCGCCCTCGCCTGTCACCTCAGAGTCGCGGCGACGCACGCGACCTTCTCTTTGCCCGAACTCAAGCTCGGCATGATCCCGGCCTACGGCGGGACGCAACGCCTCGCTCGCGCAGTCGGCCACGGCCGCGCGCTCGCCGCCATGCTCGCGGGCGACAGCCTGCCGGCGGAAGAAGCCCTGCGCCTCGGCCTCTTGAATCGCGTCGTCGCGGTCGAACAACTCGCGTGTGAAGCGGAGACGCTCGCCGCCACCGTCTCCCGCGTCGCGCCGCTCGCCGTGCGCGCCTGTCTCGCCGCCGTCACGCGCGGCGCGCGTCTCCCGCTCGACGAAGGACTCGACCTCGAAGCCCGACTCTTCGCCCAACTCTTCTCCACCGAAGACGTGCGCGAAGGCACGCGCGCCTTCCTCGAAAAACGCGCGCCCGTCTTTAAAGGCAGATGATTGCGGAATGCGGATTTCGGATTAGTAAAGCAACTGTCTTTCTAATCCGCAATCCGAAATCCGCATTCCGCAATTCCTCTCCGCTTGTCTCTCGCCGCACGTTTACCTATACTGCGTGTGAATCAATTTCCTAAAAAACTTGGAGTCGCCGGAAACACTTGCAACCCGTCACACATCAAGGTCAGTTGAACGCCAAGGGCTTTCGCTTTGCGCTGGTGTCGAGTCGTTGGAACGACTTTCTCACGTCGCGTCTGGTCGAAGGCGCGCTCGACGCGTTGGAGCGTCTGGGGGCGGCGGAGAAGTCTGTGGAGCATTACCGCGTGCCGGGGTCGTTCGAGATTCCGCTTTTGGCGGGCAAGCTGGCGGACTCGGAAAAGTACGACGCAGTGATCTGTCTCGGCACGATCATCCGCGGGCAGACGCCGCACTTCGACTACCTCGCGGGCGAGGTGACGAAGGGCGTCGCGCAGGCCGGGATGGAGTCCGGGATTCCGGTCGTCTACGGCATCGTCACGGCCGACACGTTGGAGCAGGCGATTGATCGGGCGGGCGTGAAGGCCGGCAACAAGGGGTTCGAGGCCGCCATGGCGGCCGTCGAGTTAGTCAATCTTTACAAGGAAGCGTTTAGCAAGTGACGAGTGACAAGTGACGGGTGACAAGTTTAAAACCTTGCTCTCTCTCGTCACTTGTCACTCGTCACTTGTCACTGGGGTGTTAATTCATGGGTTCGAGACGTAAGGCGCGCGAATGCGCCTTGCAAATGCTCTTTGCGGCTGATGTCATGAGTGCGGCGCGGAAGGACGAGGTGCGCGCCGACCAACTCGTGCGTCACTACTGGGCGGAGTTGGGCGAGACGGAGATGGACGAGGCGGCGCGCGAGTTCGCCACGCGTCTCGCGCTCGGCGCGCTCTCGCGCATCCCTCAACTCGACGAGCGCATCCGCTCGCGCGCCGAACACTGGCGCATCGAGCGCATGGCCGTCGTGGATCGCAACGTGCTCCGGCTCGCCGTCTACGAGTTCCTGCACGAGCCGACGCCGCGCACCGTCGCCATCAACGAGGCGCTGGAGATCGCCCGCCGCTTCTCCACCTACGAGGCCACGCAGTTCATCAACGGCATCCTCGACGCCATCAAGCGCGACCTCGATCAGGAGCAGCCGCAAACCGAAGTCGTCAACGAGGACGAAGCGGCCGCCGAAGAGGTGGACGCGACCACGGACGACGCGCCCGAAGCAGACGAGGACGACAGCGACGACGAGGACGAGGAACGCACCGCTTCCGCTTCTTAGCGAAAACAAGGAGCGCACCGCCTCCTAGAGGAGCGCACCGCTTCGACACCTTCCATCAAGACCCGCGCGACGCACGTCTCACCGCGCGCGTGCTCGGCTACGAGAAACCTTAACGGCCGTCGGCCTAAGTCGTGTTCCTTTG
>JAUZFQ010000264.1 GCA_030838445.1 Pyrinomonadaceae bacterium
GAGACAGTCTCTTCAAGCAAGCTCTACGCGAAATAAAATCCGAGATGGGTATCTGACACGCAACTTCCCTACTTAATCCGCCTCTAGTTCCCTACATTACTGCTGGAAGCATAAGTTGGCCGCACGCTATTGGAAGCATCAGGTGGCCGTAGCGGCCAACTTATGGTTCAAGTCACAGCCTGAACCGACAGCCATTAAAGCTTTGGCGGAGTAACGCCATGCTGACCTTGGTACTTCCCTCCTCGATCTTTATACGAAGTCTCGCAAACTTCATCCGCCTCGAAGAACAGGACCTGCGCGACGCCTTCGTTGGCATAAATCTTAGCGGGCATGGGGGTAGTGTTGGAGAATTCGAGTGTAACGTAGCCCTCCCACTCCGGCTCGAACGGCGTGACGTTCACGATAATGCCGCAATTGTGTACGAACACACCTGCGGCCAAGGCAAAGTTACCAGCCTCAGGCACGGTCAGGCAGTAGACATCATGGTCGCCAGTGAGTTCTAGGATGCGGCTCACCCGGTAAGGGATCGGTGAAGCTGCTGTCACACCCTGTGACAGCAGGAGGCTGTTGAGTCGAGTAGAGGAGCGAAAGCTACCACCGACATCGCCGGAGAGCGAACCGCTAACGGCTGTCGCCGCAACCGTTCTGGGAATGCCGAAACTGACTGGCGCAGGAGATGCATCAGCGAACGAACGATGCAAAGACATGAGTGGATCACCAGGTTGAAGATTAGAGGCCGCGACCATCCGCCCGTCACTCATCATGAACTGGTGATCTGGCGTGCAGTACACCGGCACCTCGTTGTCCAGCATCACCTCAAGCAGAGAATCCCTCCCAATGAACCTTGGGGCCATGAGCTCCGTTGTAATCACACGCCCACCTAGCCCGACGCTGTAGCCTCGGAAGGTCTCGCCGTCACTGGCCCGCCTTGCCATCTCCTCTAAAGTCGGGGTGGTGCCGTTGACCAGTGCGACGCGCGTGTCGCCTCGGAAACACCTCGCATATGTGCTCTTACCAAGGCAGATTGTCATTACGTTCCGTGGTATTCGGAAATACTCAACAGTACGCGCTAATGCGAAGCTGTTGGGCGGGATGATGACGTGGTCGTTTTTGATATCGACGAAGCTCTTGGGATCAAAATTCTTCGGATCCACGACGGCGCTATATACGTTTGTGAAAAGCTTGAATTCATCGGCACACCGAACGTCATAGCCATAGCTGGAGGTGCCGAAAGATACAACGCGCCGCCCGTCAACCTCCTTAACCTGGTAGGGCTCAAAGGGGTCAATTAACCCTTGCTCTTGGGCCATCTTACGAATCCATTTATCCGATTTTATGCTCATTTTTACTTTTCCAGCTCCGACTCTAAGTTTTAGACTCTAAAGGCCTTGTCACTAAAGCTCTCATTGAATATGCACAGAATTGCACATTGATTTTCGGCGGGTTGCCGAGGAATTGCTGGGAATCAGCCACACACACAGCCGTTGCGTGAGGAAAGTGGTTTAGAGAAGCGGGCGTAGGTGCTTTTGCCCATGGCGATGCCGGTGACGTTGCGGGGCATCTTGAAGGTCTCGACCGTGACGCCGAGGGCGTAGGACTGCGGCGGCATGAGGTAGTAGCGCGAGCCGTCGTCGGCGGTGCGCAAGGGGGGTTCGATGAGCGACTCCTCGTCGAAGTGTTTGGGATCAATTTCGAGGCCGTGGATGGGGGAGAAGACGCGGAAGCCGTCGTCGGCGAGGCGCATGTCGTAGCCGTAAGAGGACGCGCCGGCGGAGATGATGCGGCGGCCGTCCACTTCGCGCACGAGCGCGGCGTCGAAGGGCTGTATGAAGTCGGACTCTTCGGCCATGCGCCGAATCCACCTGTCGGATTTAACAGTCATAGCGAAATTATGGGCGGATGAGATTTGGTCTGACGCGCGTTTCGATTGAGCCGGAGACGCGCGGCATGAGCATAAAGGGGAATGGGGTGAGTGACAAGTGACGAGTGACGAGTGAAGGCAAGTGAATGGTCAATGGTGAATGGTAAATGGCGAATGGAGCAGACGCGTCTCCTTTCGTCTACCGTTTACCATTTACTATTCACCATTGACCATTCACTATTCACCGCTCACGGTTTCTTTTCGTCGCTTGTCAGTTGAGTGATGCGGAGGACGCCGTCGCCGAGTTCGAGGGAGAGGGTTGCGCCTCCGGAACCGGCGCGGGCGCGGAGTTGGCGTGGGTTGGGCGCGTTGTTGCCGCCGCCGGAGCGCGGCAGGAGTGCGGGGTGGTTGTTTTCGACGCGGCCGGTGCGGAGCAGGGTGGCGTCTACGTCGCCGTTGAAACTCGCGGGGAGTTCGACGGTCAAGTCGCCGCGGCCGAGGCGGATGGACGCGCCGCGACCGCGCCAGCCGTTGGCGGGGACGCGCAGGCGGAGCGAGCCGCCCGCGATGGTCGAGACCACATCGCCGCCGCGGAGCGTGAGCGACGCCTGACTCTCCCCTGCGTTGACGCTGAGCGCGCCCTCTGTGTTGATGATTTCGAGCGCGCCGCGCCCGGCGTAGATTTCCAGATCGAGTTGGGCGGGGACGCGGATGCGATAGTCAATCTTCCACGGCAGCGCAAGGAGTTTTTTGGGGAACTCTTTGGCGGCGCGTTTCATGAACTTGCGGTCGTGCGTGCCGGTGGTGAGGATCGAGAGGTGCGAGCCGTCTTCGTCGAGCACGAAATTGTTGACGGCGGCGAGCGCGGCGAGTTCCTCTTCCGTCGCGCCCTTGAGTTCGATGTCGGCGGTGACGTCAACTTCGTTGCGCGGCCACGCTTCGACGGTGATCGAGCCTTCGGGCGCGCCGTGGATCGTGAGCGTGCCGCCGTAGCCGAAGCGGCGCGTCTCGTGTCGCGTGGTACTGCGCGTGAGCAAGGGCGCGGGCGTCGGGGCGGGCGTCGGGCTGGCGGCGGTCGCGCCACGGCTGCGCTGCGACTGCGCGTGTGCGCCCGCGCACGTAACGAAACTCAAGAGGGCGAGAAAGAGAAAAGCGCGCGTGGTGCGCGCGCTCGAAGATATTGACGAGACGGTGGCGTCGGAGGTGTTTGAGTTGTGCTGCAAAAGGGTGTGTGCCTCAAAGAGTTGACGGACAGGCGCGGGACGCGTGCGTGCGGCTCGCGCTTGACGGCGCGCGTTAGCGCGAGACGAAGACGATTGAGCCGCGCAGGTTAGTCGTGTGCAGCGTCGCGCCGCCGTCGCCGACTTTGCCGGTCACCCTGCGGTTGTTGCTCTGAAAATCCCAACTGCCCTTCCCGGCGAATTCGCCGAGGTTGATGTTGCGCGTGCGCGGGGCGGTCGCCGTCAGGTTGAAACCCGATCCGGCGTTGATGCGCAGGTTGATGTCGCCCTGCGTAGACCTGAGTTCGTACATGCCGCCGCGCATGAGGTCTGCGTCGAAGAAGATGTTGCCGCTGATATTCGAGGCCATCACGCGGGCGGAGCGGATGCCCGTCAGGTTGATGTCGCCCTCGGTGGTGACGACGGCGCGCACCATCGCGCCCTGCACGTTATGGACGGTGATGTTGCCGCGCTTGGTCTCCAAGTCAACGGTCGAGCCGTAGGGCACTTGAATGCGAAAATTAACGTCGCCCACGTCTTCCTTCCCGCGCGTGTCGTTCATCACGTCAATCCACAGTCCGTCGTCTTTGAGCACGGGCGTGAAGCGCGCGGCGGGCGCTTCCATGTCGGCGGTGATCTTGATCTCGTCGCGCCCCCAGCCCACCACGTCAATCTCGCCGGAGCGATTGTTGAGTTGGAGGCGAACCTGTTGGCGCGCGGGGTAGGTCTTGGAAAATTTGTGTTGCGCGAAAACGTCCGTAGGCGAGGTGGCGAGCGAGACCAACAACAGCGCGGCGGCGCAGCAGGCCGCGAAGAGGCGCGCGCGCACCCGACGCCGGACGACGTGGGCGCACACCGCGGCGGTCAGGTGAGGAGTCAACTGCGTCTTCTTCATCAATCTCTAAATCTCTCGCTGGTCGGGGTTCGGGCGCGGGGGGGGCCCCCCC
>JAUZFQ010000241.1 GCA_030838445.1 Pyrinomonadaceae bacterium
CGACCCGCTCCTCTCCGGCTGGCTCCTCGGCGCGGAGCGCATCCGTGGCAAGGCCGCGCTCGTCGAAGTCATGCGCGGACAGGGGCGCATCTACCTCTTCGGCTTCCGCCCGCAATACCGCGCGCAATCGCTCGCCACCTACCCGCTCCTCTTCAACGCAATACGCGGAGCGCAGAAGTAGCAAGGCACGTCTTCGATTGAAAACTTAAGAGCCGCCGCAAAGGATTACAGTTTGCGGCAGCTCTTATATTTTACCGATCCCGGCCTGCTATTTTTCGAGATACGTCTTGGCGGCCATCTTGGCGAGCTTCCACATCTTGCCCCATTCGATGCGCCCGTCAGGGCTTTCGCGCCCCATGAACTTGTCGAGGATCAGCTTGCGAAACTGCTTGCCCTCGCGTCTCAGCATGAACTCTTTGGCGTAGGGCTTCGCCGTCTCGAAGAAACTGAAACCGGGGTCGGTCACGAGGCCGATGCCTTCCAGAGTCATCAGCGCGCGCATCACGTAAGTGAAGTTCGACGGCAGACGGAACGGGTACTCGTACATCACCTCCGCCAACTCGTAAGTCAACTCCTTGAAGTTCACCTCGCCGAGTTTCAGATTCAGGTAGTGCTCGAACAGACCCTCGACCACGGGGCGCACGAGTTCCGGATCAACGCCGGGCTTCAGGAAATTGAGGTTGATCAAATCCTGCGCGAGGCCGTGCACGTCGCGCGAGACGACGTGAAAGAAGGCATCAATCATCTGCGATTGCAGGCGCGGCGTGATGCGCCCGGTCATGCCGAAGTCGAAGAAAGCAAGCCGCCCGTCGTCCATCACGAGCAAGTTGCCGGGGTGCGGGTCGGCGTGAAAGAAACCGTCTTCTAGCAGTTGCTTGAGATACGTGCGAATCAACAGGCGGTTGACCTTGACGGGCGAGATGCGGCGCGCCCGCAGGGCTTCGAGTTCGACCACCTTCGTGCCGCGAATGAACTCCATCGTCAGCACGCGCCCGGTCGAATGCGTGAAGTGGATGCGCGGGACGTGGACGACGCGCCACGTCTTGAAATTCTCGCGGAAGCGTTCGGCGTTCTCGGCCTCCTGCGCGTAATTCATCTCCTCGTGGATCGTCTCGTCGAACTCGTCGAGCATCCCCTGCCAGTCGGCGTTCTCGTTGAACGAAGGATAGCGCGAGAGTCGCGCGACGATGCGGCGCAGCACGGCGATGTCGAGACTGACCACGCCATCGAGATCGGGGCGTTGCACTTTCACCGCCACCTCTTCGCCCGTGTGCAGACGCGCGCGGTAAACCTGACCGAGCGAAGCGGCGGCCACGGGCGCGGCGTCAATTTCGGCGTAAGCCTGTTGGAGCGTGCGGCCGAGTTCCGCCTCGATGCGCGCGTAAGCCTCTGTGGTCGGGAACGGCGGCACTTGATCTTGCAGGAGCGAGAGTTCCTTGACGTAGGCGAGCGGCAGCAGGTCGCCGCGCGTGCCGAGCGACTGCCCGATCTTGATGAAGGTGGGGCCGAGTTTGATCAGCCGCGTCTTCAACCACACGGCCTGCTCGCGCAGACGCGCCTCTTTGCTGCTCGATTCGTCCGCGCCGCGAAAGACGAGGTGACGCACGAAGCGAATGAGGCGATCAACCGCACGCACGAAAAACGCGCGCAACTTCGCGCGACGCAACGCGCCACTCCCGCGCGCCGCTGCCTCTTCGAGCCGACGCGCGCTCATGCGCCGGTTAAACTTCGCGCGCGCCTCGTAGTTTTCCAGAAA
The DNA here is from genome assembly GCA_030838445.1 of Pyrinomonadaceae bacterium. Taxonomy (GTDB): domain Bacteria; phylum Acidobacteriota; class Blastocatellia; order Pyrinomonadales; family Pyrinomonadaceae; genus JAIVJZ01. Next base: position 1,757 of record JAUZFQ010000241.1, read on the forward strand.
GAGGTAGAAGCCGAGCGTGCCGAGCACGCGCGCCACTTGCAGCGTGCGCCACCAGCCGCGCCAGCCACGCGCCAGCCGCGCCGCTTCCGCCGCGCGCGCCTCCGCTTCGGCCGTGCGGGCGACAGTCTCTTTGGTGCTACCGCCGTTAGTCGCTGCTGCCGACGGTTGCTCCGCGCGCACGGAAGGGACGAGGCTCAAGGCGGGAGTGGTGGCGCGCCCGTTGCCGTTCTTCCGCTGCGTGCCGCCGTTCGAGTCGTGCCCGTTGCGCGGGACTAAAGCAGTTGATTTTTTCTCAGTCGTTGCCATTTTCACCTTGATGATAAATCACACTTGTCGCGATCCTGTGACAGCCGGGTGCATTCCTTGTACGTTCGGGGGCGCAGATTAGATGCGACTTAAATTCGTTCCGCCCGCCGCGCACGAGTTTTCGCGGGGCACTTATTTTCAGTGTGATTCGGGGCGAGCGTGAGAGGAACTGTGTTTGGTGAACGGTTGATCACGGAGCGACGTGCGTGTCATCAGACGACTTGCGCGCTTCAAATAATCGCCAGCGAATTGCGCACGCCGGGGTGCTTGAAATAGCGCGCGGCGCGGGCGACATCATTGTCAATCTGCGCCTTGAGATCATCAACCCCGGCGAACTTTCGCTCGTCGCGCAGGCGGTGGAGGAAGCGCACACGCACCACGTCGCCGTAGAGGTCGCCGCTCCAATTCATCACGTAAGTCTCGACTGAGGGCGCGGCCTCGCGCCCCGTCGCAAACGTCGGGCGCGTGCCGACGTTGGTGACGCTGCGCCGCCACGCGCCGTCAATCAGGGTGGCCGTCACGTAGACGCCGCCGCGCGGGATGACGCGGTTCTGCGGGTGCAGGTTGGCCGTCGGGAAACCGAGCGTGCGCCCGCGCTCGTCGCCGCGAACGACGCGCCCCTCGACGCCGTAAGGCCGTCCCAACATGCGCCGCGCCGGATTGACGCGCCCTGCCGCGAGCAACTCGCGAATCCGGCTCGAACTGATCCGACGCCCGCGCAGGCGCACCTCCGCCACCTCGTCCGCGTGAAAGCCGAGACGCCCGCTCGCCGCCCTGAGCAACTCGATGTTCCCCTCGCGCCCCTGCCCGAACGCGAAGCCGCGACCGAGATACACTTCCCTCGCCTGCAAACGATCCCGCACCACATCGCGCAAAAAATCCTCTGCACGAACGCGCGCGAACTCTTCGTCGAAACGGATCACAATCGCCTGCTCGACGCCGAGCACGCCGAAGGCTTCGATCTTCTGGTCGAAGGTCTGCAACAGGGGCGGCGCGGATTCCGGGTGCAGCACGGCGCGCGGGTGCGGATCGAAAGTGATGACGGTCGGCACTGAGCGTGTTGCACGCGCGCGCTCAACCACCGTCCGCATGATCAACTGGTGGCCGAGGTGCAGCCCGTCGAAGACGCCGAGCGTCAGCACGGTCGGCCGCGCAATCGCCGCGTTGTCAGTTCCGTGAAAGAGTCTCATAAGACAGTGACGAGTGACGAGTGACGAGTGACGAGCAAGTTAAGAGCGACGAGCAAGTTGAGAGCGACGTGTAAGTCAAGAGTGACGAGCAATTCAAAAGCGTCCAGAGCGACAAGTAAGTCAAGAGCGACGAGTGAGTCGAGAGCGGCGAGGAGGGCGTGAGCAGAGACAAGTTGGGTTTTTGCATTTTTAACTCGTCACTTGTCACTTGTCACTCGTCACTGTTTTAACTCGTCACTCGTCACTGATTTCCAATCCGTCGTAGCCGAAGGCGACGCCGGGGGGGAGCAGTGCGGAGTCGCGTTCGTGTTTGATGTCGTGCGCGATGTGGGTCAAGTAGGCGCGGCGCGGTTTGAGTTCTTCGATGTAGGCGAGGGAGCGTTCGAGCGAGAGGTGCGTCGGGTGCGAGGTGAGCCGGAGGCAGTCGAGGACGAGCACGTCGAGGCCGCGTAAAGATTCGAGCGTCGAGGGCGGTATCTCGCTCAGATCGGTGGCGTAGGCGAAGTCGTTGCAGCGGTAGGCGACGACGGGCAGCCGCCCGTGGATGACTTCGAGCGGCGTCACGCGGAAGTCGCGGCCGAGGCAGAACGGCGCGCCGTCCATGACCGTGTGCGCGACGACTTGCGGCAGGCCGCCGCCGAAGTGCGACGGCTCGAAGACGTATTGAAAGATGCGTCGGATGTCGCGCCACGCGCGCTCGTTGGCGTAGACGCCGAGCGCGCCGTGGCGGAAGTTGAGCGGGCGAATGTCGTCAAGGCCGAAGATGTGGTCGGCGTGGCAGTGTGTGATGAGCACGGCGTCGAGCCGTTTCAACTTCTGCCGGAGCGCCTGCTGGCGAAAGTCCGAAGAGGTGTCAATCAGCACGCTCTGCCCGTCGTGCTCGACGAGCACGGAGACGCGCAGACGCCGGTCGCGCGGGTCGTCGGACGTACACGTCTCGCACTCGCAGCCGATGGACGGCACGCCCGTCGAAGTGCCTGTGCCGAGTAGCGTAAACTTCATAAGAGTTTCAAGTTTCAGGTTACAGGTTTCAAGTTAAAGAATGGAGAACTTGTCAGTCCTGAAACTTGAAACCTGAAACTTGAAACTATCTTCCGCCCGTGATGTCGCCGCCGGTGAAGCCGCGCGCGGGCGGGCGTTGCGTCGAGGTGAGCGAGATGTATTGCATGCGGAGTTCGGCGAGCAGTCCTTCGAGGATTTGCCCCTCCTGCGTGCCGAGGTGGCCGTGCGTCTTCTGTTGGAGCGTGCCGAGCAGATCAATGCAGTGCTTGGCGAGCGGCAGATCGAGTTCACCGGGGGCGAGGCCGGGGTGCTCGGTCATGCCCATCGCGGCGGCTGCGGGCGAGGCGATGAACATGACGAGGTTGGCGAAGGCCGTCGGGTCTTCCTCGATTCCCGCCGTCGTTGTTGTGGCTTTAGCGTCCGGCGCGGCGGCGGACGGCGCGGCCGCGCGCGACTCGCTCGCGGTTGCGGCGGCGGGCGACGGCTCACGCCGCGCGCCTTCGGACGCGGGCGCAGTAGTAGCAGCAGCAGCGGGCGCGGCGGCGGAAGTGGCGTCCGGTCGTGCGGCGACGGTTTCCGTTGCGGCCGACGCGGCGGCGTCGGCGGCGGTCGCGGTGTTGTCGGTTGCGGCCTCTGCCTCGCGCTCGATGTCGCGGGGCGTGCCGTCCGGGTTGAACAGACGCCGGTCTGTCACTTTGAAACGTGGTTTTTCTTCGCTCATCTCGTCGCTCGAATCCGGGGCGGCCACCAGCGTACGTGTGCCGCGCCTGTGTCAGTTAAATTTTGTGATCTATGAGTTGCCGGAGGATGGTAGCACCGAGCGCGACGCGGCCGCAAGAAAGGCGTCCGAAACGTCGGCGCGGTGCGGGCGGCCGAGACTGGTTAAGGAGGTTAAGCGGCGTGCTCCACGTCGGCGCGGTCGGACTCACCATTCGCGTGCGCGAGCAGCGCGCGGCGCGCTTCCTCGAACTTGCGCGCGTCGGCTTCGATGCGAGTTTGCAAGTCGGCCTGTAGCTTCGCCTGTAGCTGCTGCTGCCGCGCCAGAGAGTGGCGGTTTTGCCGGATGGAATTGTGGCTGCGGATGTAACCGAGTAGGAAAAAGACCGAGACGGAAAAGATGACGAGACCAAAGATGAATGCTGCGACTACCATACAACTATCCCCCGCCAGCCTTAATAGTACGAGGAGAGTTGCGGCCGATTAAAATTCTACGAGGAGAGTTGCGGCCAATTAAACATCTTCCGCCCCGCGCTTGTCCATACCTTACCGTACATTTTAAGGACTGAACGGCGCGCCCGAAGTCGCGCGGCGATTCTCCGTCGCAGCGCGTTGGAAAGTTTCTCCGGGGCGACTTGGAACATCTGGCTCTAAAGTTTTAGACTTGAGTCTTCAACATACTTGACGACACGCATTCAACTTTCGACTCTGAACTTCGGATAAATCTATGCCCGCCACATTCAACGATCTCGTCGCGCTGATGGCTACCTTGCGCTCGCCCGGTGGCTGCCCCTGGGATCGCGAACAGACCTACGCCACGCTCGCGCCCATGCTCTTGGAGGAAGCCTACGAAGCTTTCGAGGCCGTCGAAGAGGCGCGCGAGGGACGCCCCGAAGAGTTGCGCGGCGAACTCGGCGACCTCCTGTTCCAGATCGTCTTCTACGCGCAGGTCGCCGCCGAGCGCGGCGAGTTCACGATTGACGATGTCGTCGAGGCGATTCACGCGAAGATGGTGCGCCGCCACCCGCACGTCTTCGCGGGCGAGAGCGCGGCCGACTCGGCGGAGGTCTTGCGCAACTGGGAGGCGATCAAGGCCGAAGAGAAACGCGCGGCCGGGAAGACCGAGGCCGCGAAAGATTCGTCGCTCCTCGACGGCGTGTCGGCCAAAGCGCCCGCGCTGATGGAGGCGCACCAACTGACGACGAAGGCCGCGCGCGTCGGCTTCGACTGGCAGAACGTCGAACAGATTTTCGACAAGCTGCACGAAGAGGTGGACGAACTTAAAGTTGCCATCGAGGAGAGCAACGCGGGCGGCGACGGCGACGACGATGTGGACGCCGCGACCGTCGAAGCCATGCAGGCGCGCGTGCGCGAAGAGTTGGGCGACCTGCTCTTCGTCGTGACGAACATCGCGCGCCATTTGACGGTCGAACCGGAGGCCGCGTTGAAGTTGACCAACCGCAAATTCCGACGCCGCTTCCGACACATCGAGCGCGGCCTCGCGGCGCGCGGCCAGTCGCTCGACGCCGCCACGCTCGACGAAATGGAGACGCTCTGGCTCGAAGCGAAAAGCAGTGACAAGTAAAGTTTGAGCGAATAAAATATCCGTTGCGCGCGCCAAATACGCGTTAATGAACGACGGCAATTTTAATTCGCTTAAAGTCGGACGGAGGTTCTCGGCATGGCGTTGGTGCAATTCGTGAGTAACTACGACGATCTCTCGACGGATCGGGGCTATCAATTCAAGTTTCATTGCGACAAGTGCGGCAACGGTTACATGTCGCGGTTTCAGGCGTCGGCCATTGGCACGGCGGGGTCGCTGCTGCGCGCGGCGGGCGACCTGTTCGGCGGCTGGGCGAGCACGGCCGGTAACTCGGCCTACGACATCCAGCGTTCCGTCGGCGGCAAGGCGCACGACGACGCGTTAGCCCGCGCGGTCGAAGAGGGCAAGGAGCATTTTCATCAATGCTCGCGCTGCGGTCGTTGGGTCTGCCCGGAAGTCTGTTGGAACTCGAACGCCGGTCAGTGCGAAGGGTGCGCGCCGGACTTTCAAGAGGAACTCGCCTCTTCGCACGCCAACGCCAAGGCCGAAGCCGCCCGCGAGCAACTCCACGAACGCGCGCGGCAGACAGACTACGCCTCGAAGATTGACATGAGCGCGGACGCGCACGTGAAAGCCCCGGCGCAAACCGACGCCGACTCCGCGGCGCAGACGCTCGCCTGCGTCTCTTGCGGCACGGACGTGGGCAAGGCCAAGTTCTGCCCCGAATGCGGCACGCCCACACAGCCGCCGCGCGCGACGTGTCAGGGCTGCGGCCATCAACCGGAAGCCATCACCAAGTTCTGCCCGGAGTGCGGCGCGAAGATGCCGCTCATCGGCTAGACGCGACCGACGTGCGCTAAACGAGTAAGAACAACCGCCGCGCGTCAAACGAATCAGCGCGCCCGCCGCGCGCTAAAGACGCAAGCGCGTGTTCGCACGCAAACGAAAAGAAGGCCGGTTCGTGTGAGCGAACCG
>JAUZFQ010000262.1 GCA_030838445.1 Pyrinomonadaceae bacterium
CCGCCGCGCCGTCGCGCCACCACGGCCGCCGCAGACTCGCGAGGGCAGCGCGGTGGTGGCGCGACCGGGGACGAGAATAAAAGAGGCCGCGACTATCTAACAGTCGCGGCCTCTCTTCGTGTGCGCCCGCGCATGAGTTTACGGCTGGCCGAAGCGCAGGCGGTATTCGACGGAGTTAATGAAACCTTTGACCATGGTGCGGAAGTCGTCGGGGTGCGCGTTCAGGTAAGCGAGCCACTTGTTGTAGTCGGGGTCCGGGTCGCGGCGCAGGTAGCCGAAGTACTGCATGGCGACGAAGGCGGGGTTGAACTGCGCGGCGAACACCTGATCCGATTCGACGATGGCACGCACCACTTGCGCGCGTGTGAGCGTCTGCGCGTCGAGGCGCGCGGCGAGGTCGGCGCGCGTGAGCGTTACCTTCGCCGTGCCGTCGGGGTTGGCCGGGTCGGGCGTGGTGATCTGCGCGAGGCCGTGGCGATCCATGAGCGTGTTCACGAAGTCGGCGTTCGTCTTCGCGTCGTAGAGAGTTTTGAACGCGGGACGCGCCACCCACGACTCGGCGAAGGCGGAGCGCTTGGCGAACACCTCGGCCGCGCTCGCACCGGAGACGCTCTTCATGTCGGGGATGATCTCGTCGTAGCGCGGCACGCGCCCGTAGGCGAGCGTGTAGAAGCGGTAGACGAAATAGCCCTTGAGTTGAAACTCCGCCGAGAGGAAGAAACTGGACGAGACCGTGAGACGATCACACGCCGGGTTGTCGTTGACGTTCGAGCAACGTTCGAGCACGCCGAGCCACGCTTGAAAGCCCGCCGGTTCAGGTTCGCGCGAAAGGAAGTCGAGGTACTGCTGGCGGACGAAGGTAGGCGAGTCGTCAATCGGGTTAGGCTGACCGGGCGTGTCGTTGTCCGTGATCTGGACGCTCGCGCGACTCTGCGTGCCGAGCGACGCGCCGACAGGGTTGAAGAGTTCGAGCGCGAAGCTCTCCGTGTTTTCGACGTGCGCGTCGTTGATGAGCGAGACGGTGAACGTCTCCTCTGTGTCGCCCGCCGCGAAGTAGAGCGTGTCCACGGCGGTCGCGTAGTCGCAACGCGCGTAGGCGGTCGCGCCCGCGTTGGTGCAGGGCACGGCGGCCGGATCGTCCACGGTGCGATAGTTGACGAGCGCGCCGCTGGTGAAGAGGGCGGCATCGCCGCTGCGGGTGACGGTGAAGGTCGCGTTGAGCGAGCCTTCGCTGACCGTGTAGGTCGGCGCGCTGAAGTTGAAAGTAGTGCCGAACGGGAATGGGATGGCGGTGAAGTTCATGTTCGGCTTGTCGCCGGTGATTGAAGCAGACGAGATGTAACTGACGTTTGAAGGGTTGAACGCGTAACCGTCCCTGGCGGGCGAGAGGGTGATGCGCGTGTCGGCGAAATAGAAATGTTGATAGCTGCCGTCGGCCTTCGTCACCGCGGCGCGCGAGCCGTTCTGGCCGGTGATGAGAATGACGTGTACGCCGGGGATGCCGTTGCCCGCGCTGTCCGTGACGCGGCCGGTGATGCTGTAGGGCGTCGGCGTGGCCGCTTGCGCCGACGCGGGGCGCAGGCCGAAGCCCGCGACGAGCGCGACCGCGCCGGAGAGCAGTGCGAGCGCAAAGAGCAAGGCGCGGCTATTCGTCAAAAGATTCTGAAATGACATCCGACTACTCTCTTGTGCTGTTGATGAACGTCTTAGGATTAAAGGGGAACTGCTAAAAATTACGCGCGCCGCCGCCGGGTACGAATTGAGACGATAGTAGCACGCGCCCTCCTAAAGTTTGAGAGCCGGGACGCTTTTATGATTGCCGCTCCGGCCGATTTAAAATTGACACTTAACCGAAAATTTATGTGTTTGATTCAGGCAACGCTGACAGATGCCGCGTGTCGTTGATCGCCGTGACGCGGACGAAGCCGTCGTCGCGGCATTGGATGCGCGCGACGCCGCAGTTGGCTGTCCCGATCCAGACGGGGCGCAAGTTGGGGGCGTCGAGCGCGCCCATCAGGTGCAGCGCGAGGATACAGATCGTGCCGGTGTGGGAGAAGACGGCAATCGTGCCGCCACGGTTGTCGGCGATGGCGCGGTCGAGTTCGCTCGCGGCGCGGTCGAGCAGTTGGCGGTAACTCTCGCCGCCGGAGAGGACGTGCTCGAAGTCCCTGTGCAGCAGCGCAGCATACTCGGCGGGGAACTTTTGCGCCGCCTCCTCGAACGTCAAGCCCTCCATGTGGCCGACGCTGCGCTCGCGAAAAGCGTCTGTCTGCCGCACCTCCACGCCGAGCGCGCGTGCGAGCGGCGCGGCCGTCTCCACGGCGCGCAGCAGGTCGCTCGAATAGATCGCCGTGATGGGTTCACGACCGAGCGCACGCGCCGTCGCCTCCGCCTGCGTGCGGCCGAGCGCGGACAAAGGCGTCGCAGTGTGCCCCCCGAAGCGACGCTCGGCGTTGCCCTCGGATTGCCCGTGGCGAATGAGCAGGATGCCGGTCATAAATCAAATTGCGGAATGCGGATTGCGGAATGCGGATTACAAAGCAAGATGTGATCGGTTAGAGGCGGATGGGTTTCCAATCCGCGATCCGAAATCCGCATTCCGCAATCGTCTACGCCGCGACTGTCTCCGCGCGCAACTTCTCGGCCTGATAGTGTGCGACGAGGGCGTTGATGATCTCGTCGAGTTGGCCTTCCATGAAGAGGTGGAGTTGGTGGACGGTGAGGCCGATGCGGTGATCGGAGACGCGGTTCTCTTTGAAGTTGTAGGTGCGAATCTTTTCGGAGCGGTCGCCGGAGCCGACCTGCGAGCGGCGTTCGCTGGCGAGCAGTTCGTGCTGCTTCTGTTCCTCTTGCTCTTGCAGACGCGCGCGCAGCACACGCATGGCCTTCTCGCGGTTCTTGATCTGCGACTTCTCGTCCTGCATGGAGACGACGGTGTTCGTCGGCAGGTGCGTGATGCGCACGGCCGAGTAAGTGGTGTTGACGCTCTGCCCGCCCGGCCCCGATGAGCAGAAGGTGTCAATGCGTAAGTCCTTCGCGTCAATCTTCACGTCAACTTCTTCGGCTTCGGGGAGGACGGCGACCGTGATCGCGGAGGTGTGGATGCGCCCGCTCGTCTCCGTCTGCGGCACGCGCTGGACGCGGTGCACGCCCGATTCGTGCTTCAACTTGGAATAAACCTTGTCGCCCTCGATGAGCGCGGTGGCTTCCTTGTAGCCGCCGATGCCGGACTCGGAGGTGTTGAGGATTTCCATGCGCCAGCCCTGACGCTCGGCGTAGCGGCCGTACATGCGCAGCATCTCGGCGGCGAAGAGTGAAGCCTCGTCGCCGCCCGTGCCCGCGCGGATTTCGAGGATGACGTTCTTCTCGTCGTTGGGGTCGGTCGGCAGGAGCAACAGGCGCAAGTCTTCTTCGGTCTTCTCCAACTGCTCTTGCAGCGTGTCCATTTCGAGGCGCGCCAGTTCGCGCATCTCCTCGTCGTCGCCGCCCGCGTCAAACATTTCGCGCGCGCCCGCTAGTTGCTCCCTGAGCGACTTCCATTCGCGGTAGCGTTTGACCATCTCGCCGAGGCTGCGGTGCTGCTTGGCGGCTTTGCCATAGGCCGCCTGATCCGCCACCAGTTCGGGCGAGTAGAGTTCTTCCGAGAGGGCTTCGTAGCGCGCTTCGATCTGTTCGAGTTTCTCTAGCATAGTCTTTATGAGAGCGGCGTCATGGCAGTCTCTGCTTGCGGCCGCGGTTCGAGTTTGAGCGACTCCTTGAGCGCGTAGAGGGCGACTTCGAGTTGCTGGTCGTCCGGTTCTTTCGTCGTGATGTTTTGCAGCCAGAGGCCGGGCAGCGTCATCAACTTGAAGACGAGGCTGCCTTCGCGCTTGGCCGAGAGCCGGATGATCTCGTAGGAGAGACCGGCGACGAGCGGCATCAGCGCGATGCGCGTGAGCATGTTCAGGGCGAGCGAGTCGAACTTGACGACGGAGAAGAGCACGATGGAGACGAGCATCACGACCATCAGGAAACTCGTCCCGCAGCGCGGGTGCTGGCGCGGCTGCACGCGCGCGTGCTCGACCGTCAAAGGCAAGCCCGCCTCCCAAGTGAAGACCGTCTTGTGCTCCGCGCCGTGATACTCGAAGACGCGGCGGATGTCCTTCAAGAGCGAGAAGGTGAAGATCATGATCAGGAAGAACGCGAGACGAATGATGCCGTCAATCAGGTTGAACTGCCACGTGATCTCGACCGGGTGCAGATAGCCGCGCACGCCGCTCCACGCGCGTTCGTACCACGCCTCATTACTCGCCGCCGTTTGGTTCGTCGCGGCCGAAGCGTCGCCGGTCGCAGGGTTGGCGGCCTTCTGAGTCTGAGTTGTCGCTGTTGCAGCGTTCGTGCCTGTGGGCACAGCCCACCCGGCGGCGATGAACAGCGCGTTCGTCAGGACGAGCGGCGCGACGATGAAGAGCATCACGTTGAAGAAGAGCGCGAAGATGATCGAGCCGACGACCGAGGCGTTCGCGCCGCGCTTCAACTCGTCTTCGGGGCGTCGCTCGGTCGGCATGGGGATGAGTCCGGGCACGCCGCCCGTGATTCCCGCGAAGTCGCCTTCGCCCTCGACGACCGCCGGGGTCAAAGCCACGGCGACCTGTTTCTCCTCCGCGTCGGCGAAGGCTTCGCTCGCAGAGTAGTTGAGAGCCTTGATGCCGAGCGCCATTGACTGCACGAGCACCGCCGCGCCGCGCAGGACGGGCAGCCGCAAGATGCGATGCTTGTCGCTCCACTTCGGCAAGGCCGCGCCCGTGAACACGATCTCGCCGTCGGCGCGCCGGACTGCCACGGCGTAGGCGTTCGGCGTCCGCATCATCACGCCCTCGACGACCGCCTGGCCGCCGACGATCAAATCTTTTTCGTTTGCGCTCACGTCTGTTTCGCTCTCCGGGATTAGCAGGGGGTTGATACAAGGACGCCGACGCGTCAGGTTCGGAGGTCGCTTGTTCGGCGTCACACTGGAAATCGGGACACGCGGGAACGACCGCCGCGCTTGAGAGCGTCGGCGTCAGGTTTTGGGTCGCTAGGACTGGCCGGGGTGGGTGTGCTTCATCAACACTACTACTCTTGCGCCCGCGTCTCTACTGTTAGCGGGCGGCCTTGGTCGCGCCGTGGTTACTGACCGCTCGCCACGGTCTCGGTCTTTTCGCTGGCGGCCGTTTCGGTCTTCTTGCCGTAACGTTTGTTGAAGCGGTCAACGCGTCCGGCGGTGTCCACGAGTTTCTGTTTGCCGGTAAAGAACGGGTGGCACGCCGAGCAGATTTCCACGTGCAGGTCGTCCTTGCGGGTCGAACGCGTCGTGAAATTCTCGCCGCAGGCGCAGACGACTTTGATTTCGTTGTATTTGGGATGAATTCCGTCTTTCATGTTTTCCTTCCTCGCGACAGGCGCGAATTTGGGTCGCCTGTCAATCCGACATGATACGTTTTCGCGATTCTTATCGTCAAGTTAGATGGGGATTTATGGCGCGCGGTGGCCTCGCCCGCGTGCGCCGACAAGTTTATTGACAACGCCTAAAGCGCGTGTTAAAAATCCTTCTCGTCCACCGCCTGATTGCTTCTTTGTCAGAGAT
>JAUZFQ010000016.1 GCA_030838445.1 Pyrinomonadaceae bacterium
CTTTCGTCTTCAATTCGTCATCCCGCATCCCGCCTTCACCGTTTCAGTTAGGGTACTTCGATGGTCAGTTCGCGCGCGAAGATGAAGTTGGGGCGCTTGCGGCCTTTCATGTACTTGGCGGCGGTTTGCGACAGCGAGGTGACGAGGATCGGGAGCGCGATGGTGGCGTCGCAGTTGACGTAGGCCGAGACCGCGCCGCGCGCGAGCTTGCCGTAGATGAGCGACTCGTCGTTGACCGTCCCGGCCGAGCGGCCGCCGGGGTGCGGCGCGTCGCTCGAAATCTGGATCGCGTACTTGTGTCCGCGCGCGGGCGTCTTGACGATGTTGGTCGCAACTTCCATCTGGTGGAGGAAACTGCGCGACGTGCCGCCGCCGATATTGATCACGCCGGAGACGCGCGCGCGCGCCGCCACCTGCGTGAGATCGAGCACGTCCTGAATGAGATCGAACTGGAAGTTGTTCTTCTTCTCAAAGCGCGAGTTGGCGATGCCGATGCTGATCGAAGAGTCGGCGATGGTCGGGCAGAAGATGGGCACGCGCGCCTTGTAGGCAGAGGTCAGCACGCCGTCGTCGGTCGCAATCTCGGCGAGTTCACGACCCAAGAGGTGCAGGAACTCGCGCGTCGAGTAGGGGCGCGTCTGGTCGAGTTGGTTGGTGAAGCCGCCGACCCACTCTTCGGCCTCGCGGTACTCCTCTTCGCTCGCGATCACGTCGAGCATCCGGCTGATCTGCGAGGCTTCGAGTTCGGCGTCGGTCATCTGCGGGTGCGCCTGAAAGTGCTGGCGGCCGAGCGTCTCATGCAGGTCGTGGAAGAGCAGCGCGCCGGAGCAGACGAGCACGTCCACGAAGCGGTTCTTGATGACGTAGGCCAACAGGCGGCGCATCCCCGCCGGGATGAGCGCGCCCGAGGCGGCGACGAAGATCGTCGTGTTGTCGCCGAGCATGTCGAGCCAGATGCGGTGCGCCTCGGCCAACTGGCGCGCGCCGAAGCCGGTGCCCTCCATCTTCTCCAGCAGTCCGGCCACCGAGCGGTCGCGATCCACCTGTACCGGGCGCGTCGGGACGGTCAGATATTTCGAGGGTCGGGGTTTGCGTTGAGTTACCATAGTTTTTTGAGGAATGAGTTTCAAGTTTCAGGTTTCAAGTTTCAAGTTGAAGAAATTCAGACTTGAAACTTGAAACCTGAAACTTGAAACTCACCCCTTCCTCTCTTTCCCGTTGACTGCGAGATAGGTGTAGGCGCTGACGCGGGATTCGTAGAACTCGACGAGTTCCGCGCCCTCGGCTTCGGTCAGGAAGCCCTGCTTGATGCGCTGCCTGACCTGGCGGCGAAAGCCGTCGTGCAGTTGCCCCGGCTCGTAGCGCGCGCTCTCGACCGCTTCGCCCACGGTCGTGCCGCGCAGGACTTTCTTGATCAGATAGCCGTCCTCGTCAATGTGGATGTGCGCCTCGTTCGGCGTGCCGAAGAGGTTGTGGTTGTTGCCCATCGCTTCCTGATACGCCCCGACCAGCAGGAACGCCAGATAGTATGGCTCGCCCGCGATGAGCGGGTGCAGTTCGAGCACCTGCTTCACGTCGTGCAGATCGACGAACTTGTCCACCACGCCGTCCGAGTCGCAAGTGATGTCGCAGAGCGTGGCGTAGGCGGTCGGCGTCTTGTTGAGACGGTGAATCGGGACGATGGGGAACAACTGGTCGAGCGCCCAGTGGTCGGGCGCGGAACGGAAGACCGAGAAGTTCGTCAAATACTTCGCGCGCGACAGCCGACGCAGTTCGTCAAACTCCTCGGAGACATACTCGGCCTGCTGCGCGTACTTGTCGGCGCGCTCGCACACGTCCCAGAAGAGCACCTCGCCCTTCGCGCGGTCTTCGAGCGAAATGAGGCCGAGGTTGAAGAGCGTGAACATCGTGTCGCGCTGTTCGAGCGCGTCGTGGTAATACTCGCGGTAGTTCTTGATGCTGATCCCGCGGCGCAGGTCGCCGAGTTCGGTGACGACCTGCGGATCGTCCGCGTCAATCTCAATCGGCGTGATGTCTTCGACGACCGTCTCGATCTCTTCCTGCACGTTGGTGACGAGTATGGCGTGGTAGGCGGAGAGGTAGCGGCCGGACTCCTGTATGACGGTCGGGTGCGGCACGTTCTCGTCGTCGCAGACCTGCTTGATCGTGTAGATGACGTCGTTGGCAAACTCCTGCGAGTTGTAGTTGGCGGAAGAGTCGAAGGCGGTCTTCGAGCCGTCGTAGTCCACGGCCATGCCGCCGCCGACGTCGAGCAACTCGATGGGAATCTTCATCTGGTAAATCTTGGCGTAGACGCGCGCCGCCTCTTTCATCGCGTTCTTGATGCGCTTGATGTCGGTCAGTTGCGAGCCGATGTGGAAGTGGAGCAGGCGCAGCATCTCGATGCGCCCCGCCTCCTGCAAGCGGCGGATGACTTCCAGCAACTCGGTCGTCGTCAACCCGAACTTCGCCGCCTCGCCGCCCGACTTCTCCCAACGTCCCGAACCCTTCGAGTAGAGTTTGACACGCAGGCCGACGAGCGGCAGATCGCCCTCGTGGTCTTCCTCGAAGCTTTCGGCGAAGCGCAGGATGTGGTCGAGTTCGCTCATCTTCTCGATGACGATCACGACGCGCTTCCCGGCGCGCGCGCTGACGAAAGCGAGTTCGATAAACTCCTCGTCCTTGAAGCCGTTCAGGACGAGCAGGCTGTCGGACGCCTGTTCGAGCGCGACCGCCGCGTAGAGTTCGGCCTTCGACCCGGCCTCCAACCCGAAGTCGTAGCGCGTGCCCTCGCGCAAGTACTCTTCGACCACCGCGCGCTGCTGGTTGACCTTCATCGGGTAGACGCACATGTGCGTGCCCTGATATTCAAATTCGCGGATGGCGTTGCGGAAGGCGCGTTGAAGTTTGCGCACCTGCGCGGTGACGAGTTGGGGGAAGCGCAGGAGGACGGGCGTGGAGATGCCGCGACGTTCGAGGTCGTCAATGATCTCTTTGAGATCGGCGGAAGATTTGGTGTCCGTGTCCGAGGGGTGGACGATCAAGTTACCTTTGCGGTTGATGCCGAAGTAGCCGGCTCCCCAATTTTCGATGCCGTAGGTTTCGAGCGTCTGTTCAATAGCCGTGGTCAACTTCCGGTCTCCTGCCTCCCTCGTGTTCGTGTTGGGGCATCAAGTGCGCGCCTGTCGGTCTCCGCGCTCCGCCTTTAGTGGGAACATACATGGTTGGAAAACTTAAGGTCGCAGAGTAACAGAAAAACCGGAGGCAAACAATAACTATTTTTGGCGCGCGGACGCCCCGCGGCGGGCTTAAACAGTCGCCCCAGAAAGGTTTAGGAGACGTGCGCGGGCGTTGTTGAAAAGCGTGCCACCAAGTTTCTCGCGTGAAACCTTGACAGGGTTGGCGGCGGCTCTATAATGCGGACTTTTTTACAGCGTCTCACGCAGCAGTTGAACGACGCCCGCTTTGAAGCATTTGTCAAACTTCTCAACAGTAGCACGCACGTTCCGCAGCAGCACGACGGCGGCCTGTCAGACCCACACTCCCTACACAACCGAGCAGGAGATAACATGAACGCAAAAACGGCCTTGAAGTATGCCGAGGAGCAAGGAGCGAAATTTCTCTCCGTCAGATTCACAGACCTCGTGGGCGCATGGCACCACTTGACTTACCCGATCCACGAACTCGACGAGGGATCGTTCGAGGACGGCTTCGGCTTCGACGCCTCTTCTTTGCGCGGCTGGGCTTCGATCCACGAGTCGGACATGCTGCTCGTGCCCGACGCGGGTCGGATGTGGATGGATCCCTTCGCAGAGGAGCAGACGCTCTGCCTCATCGCCAACGCCGTTGACCCGATCACGAAAGAGGGCTACGGCCTCGACCCGCGCTCCGTCGCGCAGCGCGCCGAGAGCTACCTGCGTTTCACGGGCCTGGCCGACACCGTTTACTTCGGCCCCGAAGCCGAGTTCTTCGTCTTCGACGGCGTGCGCTTCAACAACGACCAGTTCTCCGCCGGTTACACCATCGAATCCGACGAAGGCCACTGGGCTTCGGGGCGTGCGGCCGACGAGGCGAACGGCCCCAATCAGGGCTACCGCATCCGCCCGAAAGAGGGCTACGTGCCCGTCCCGCCGACCGACACGTTGAGCGACCTGCGCTCAGAGATCGCACTCATTCTCGAACGCTGCGGCATCACGGTCGAATGTCACCATCACGAAGTCGCCACGGCCGGACAGTGTGAGATTGACATCCGCTACGCGACGATGCTCGGCACGGCCGACAACCTCCAACTCTTCAAATACGTCGTGCGCAACACGGCCTACCAGTACGGCAAGACCGCGACCTTCATGCCGAAGCCGCTCTACGGCGACAACGGTTCGGGCATGCACTGCCACCAGAGTTTATGGAAAGGCGAGAAGCCACTGTTTGCGGGCGACGGCTACGCCGGTCTCTCCGAGATGGCGCGCTTCTACATCGGCGGCCTGTTGAAACACGCCGCGGCCGTCGTCGCCTTCGCCGCGCCGACGACGAACAGCTACAAGCGACTCGTCCCCGGTTTTGAAGCCCCGGTCAACCTCGCCTACTCGGCGCGCAACCGCTCGGCGGCCATTCGCATTCCGATGTTCTCGACCAACCCGAAGTTGAAGCGTTTGGAGTTTCGTCCGCCCGACCCTTCGTGCAATCCTTACCTCGCCTTCTCGGCGATGCTGCTCGCAGGTCTCGACGGCATCCAGAACCGCATCGATCCGGGCGAGCCGCTCGACAAGGACATCTACGATCTCTCGCCGGAGCAACTCAAAGACGTGCCGAGCTTGCCGGGGTCGCTCGACGAATCGCTCAACGCGCTCGAAGCCGACCACGACTTCCTGCTCAAAGGCGACGTGTTCACGCCGCAACTCATTGATCGCTGGATCAGTTACAAACGCGACAACGAGATCACGCGCCTGCGCATGCGCCCGCACCCGTTGGAGTTCTCGATGTACTACGACATCTAGAGCGAACGATGAACGATGAATTGAAGACTGTCAGTAGTCCGTGGTCAGTTGTCAGTTGCATGTGACCATCAACCAAGTTGCTAAAGACTGTCTTGAACAACTGACCACGGACTACTGACCACGGACAGCTTTCAGTTAATCGTTCATCGTTCCGCGTTTATTTCTCCGCCGTCATTCCGCGCTCAACGTTTACGGGTCACATCTGATATTGTGCCGGGTGAGATATTACGCGAAACGTGACGGCCGCCGTCCGAGGAGTTGATGATGAGCGAAGATATTCGGGACACCACACCGGCCAGATCGAGTAATTTGTTGCAACGCGTCGGCATCTACGCCGCGCTGGCGCTGGTCGCCTTCCTCGTCGGCTTCGTCCCGATGTGGCTCAAGGCGCGCGAGAGCGGCCACCAACTCGCGGCCTCGGAGCGCACGCTCGGCCTCACGCGTTTGCAGAACCAACTCGCCTCGGCCGCACTCGACGCGCGCCGCGGCGATTACGAACCGGCGCGACAAGCGGCCAGCCAGTTCTACACCTCCTTGCAGGCGGACATTGACAAGGGCGACGACTCGCCGCTCACGCCCGCGCAGCGCACCGCCGCGCAGGCGTTGTTTGCAGGGCGCGACGAGATCATCACCCTGCTCGCGCGCAGCGACCCGGCCGCCGCGGATCGCCTCTCCGACGTGTACGCGGCCTATCGCAAACTCCTGAACGGGTGACGCAACAACTAGCAAACGTTTGACGCGACGACTCGTAAACGCTTGGCGCAACGACTCGTGATCGTTTGACGCAACGATTTGTGAACGACGTTTGAAGTGTCTCTATACTTCGCCCGTGCCCGTCCGTGATTCTTGCGCTCGACTCCTTCACGCATTCCCGCTCTTACTTCCCGACTGCGAACAGGTGGTGTTGCGTCCGCACGAACATCCGTCCGTCGGAGATCGCCGGGGTCGCCATTAAAAGTTCGCCCATCGGGTTGCGCGCGAGCAACTCGAACTTCGCGCCCGCCGCGACGACGAACATCTCGCCATCCTCGCTCGGCAAATAAATCCGCCCGTCGGCCGCCACCGGCGACGCGCTGAAACCCCCACCCTGATGCGGCAGTCGCTCGCGGTAAACCTCCGCGCCCGTCTTGAGGTCGTAGCAATCGAACACGCCCTGATTCGAGAGCACGTAGAGGTGCTCGCGGTAGATGAGCGGCGTCGGCATGTAAGAGCCGCGCCCCTGCTTGCTCCACGCGATTGACTTGTTGGAAGACTGATCCTTAGCCAGTGTGATGTCGCCCGACGCACCCGCGCGGATGACGAAGATCGGGGCTTCCGGCCGCCGCCCGCTCGCGACGACGATCAAGTCGCCGGAGAAGATCGGCGTCGGCGCAGTGATCTTCGAACTGCCGCCCAGCCGCCACAACTCGCGCCCCGTCGCCGGGTCGTAACCGCGTATGAAGTTGGAAGCGTTGGTGACGATCTCGGTGCGCCCCGCGCCCGTGTAGACGGTCGGCGTGCCCCACGAAGGAAGTTCTTCGCGCGCGGTCTTCCAGAGCGTCTTGCCGGTCTTGATGTCCGACGCCAGCAGGAAAGACCCTTCTTGCGTGTCGCACTGCACGACAACAGAGTCCTTGTAAATGATCGGCGAACTGGCCGTGCCCCATTCGTAACTCGGAATGTCGTACGCGCCCGCGTTCAAGACGCCGAGGTCTTTCTTCCACAGTTGACGACCGCGCATGTCGAAGGCGTACAAGCCCTGCGAGCCGAAGAAGGCGACGACGTAGCGGCCATCGGTGGCCGGGGTGGCGTTGGCGTAGGTGGCCTTGACGTGTCGTTTCTCGCGCGGCACGCCCTCGTAGGCGATGCGCTCCCACACAACTTTGCCGTCCTTCGCGTCGAGCGCGTAGAGCTTCCACTGCTGGCTCGAAGTGTCGTCCGAGGCGTCGCCGTCGCCGTAGAGGCCGTGTCGGAAAGTGCCGTCGCCGCGCGCGCTGCTGACGGCGGTCGTGACGAAGACGCGCCCGCCCCAGACGATGGGACTCGAATGCGCCAGCCCCGGAATGCGTGTCTTCCATTTGATGTTCTCGCCTTTCGGCGCGTTCCAACTCTGAGGCAAATTCTGGCTCTCGGCGACGCCGGACGCGTTGCGGCCGCGGAAGGAAGGCCAGTGCTGCTGCGGTGCGCCGGGTCGCGTCTTGGCGGAGAGGTTCGTCGCGCAACTCGTCACGCACAGGAGCAGCGCGAACAGACTCGTGTTCAATCTCGACTTCATGGCCGGTTCTCCTCAAATTCGGGCGGGTTGGTCAAAGTTCGCTACGAGGGCAGACGAGGTTAGTCAAAATTAGTTGCGCGTGCGGCGAACGACGGCGGCGGCCGCACGCCGTTGCAGATAGTAATGCCACAAGAGCCGCGCGCCGACCGCACGCCAGGGTCGCCACGCCTCGGCCATCTCTTCGAGTTCGACGGGCGCGGGACGCGACGCGAGGCGTTTAACTTCCTGCATTGCCACGGCGAGAGCGAGGTCTCCGGCCGGCCACGCGTCCGGTCTGCGGAGCGACATCAACAGGTAGATGTCCGCCGTCCACGAGCCGATCCCCTTCACGCTCGTCAATTCGGCCTTCACCGCTTCGTCGTCCATCCCGCCGAACGCTTCGAGGTTCAGACGCCCGCCCGCGACGGCCTCGGCCAGATGTCTGCCGTAAACGATCTTCTGGCGACTGAAGCCCGCGCCTTTCAACTCCGCGTCGTCGAGCGCGAGGAAACTCTCCGGCGTGAGCGGCGACGAAGTGAGCGCGACGAGGCGCGTGAAGGCGGCTTGCGCCGAGGCGAGCGACACCTGCTGCTCAAGGATGATGTGGACGAGCGTCGGGAAGCCCGGCGCGCGAAACCAGACGGGCGGCGTGCCGAACTCCGCGTGGAGACGCGCGAGGTCTCGGTCGCGCGCGGCCAACTCGCGCAAGCCCTCGGCGTAAGACCGCGCGGTTAAAATTTTCGGCTTCGATGTGCGGCGCGGGGCGTCGGCTTGCTTCACGCGTCAGCCCTTCTTCAACAGCGAAATCTGCCCGCCGTGATAAAGGTCGTGCTGCGCGACGCCGTGTAGCGTGACGTAGCAGGAGACGCCGCCGCCCGTCTCGCGGCTCGTCTCCGTGATGAGGACGTCTTCCAGACGCGCATCGCCGAGGCCGCGCACCGCGTTCGACAGAGCGTCGTGCCGCGCCTTCAACTGTGCCAGCGTCTCCTGCCAACCGCGCTCGCTCGCGTCCGTCACGCGCGGCCAGTCGCCCTCTTCCGGCAGCCTTACCGCCTGACCTTCGAGCCGCTGATGCACCGTCCGCTTCCAACCGCTCACGTGCAAGACGATCTCCCGGATGCTATGCGCCCGCGCGAGCGGACGCGCTGCGGCTTGCGCGGCCGCGACGCCTTCGAGCGTTTCCAAGAGCGAAGGGCCGCACCACGCGTCGCGGTAGAAGGCGCGCTGTAGTTGGTCTGTGAGCCGTTCGATCTCCGTCATTTCAAGTCCCCTCTCGTGTCTTGATTCTCAGAAATCGCAGACACGCCGACACGCCGCCCTGCGTTTAGAAAAAACGTTGCCGCTCTCGACTTCATGCGCCCCGGCCGCAGGCGAACGGCTCAACTCGCGTCGTTCTCTTCGACCACCACGTCCTCTCTCTTCGCATCTTCCATCGCCTCCGGCTCCAACTCCTCTGCGCTCCTGTTCAACTTGATGAAGACGCCCCACGCCGCCAGGAGCAAGGCGGCCGCGACGGCGATCCCGGCCGCCTGCGGCAAGTGCGCCGGGTCGTCGTGGAGGAACTGGAAGACCGCCACCAGCGATTCGATTGAGAGCGACACGATGACCACCACCATGAACCGCGACAGGAAACGCCTGACGCGCGTCGGCGCGCTCATCTGCGCCCCGCGCTGCACCTCCTCTTCAAGGATGGTCTGTCCCAGTTCGAGCGCGGCCACCGCAATCGTCAACAGCCCCACGCATTCCAGCACCGCGTTGAAACGCTCGCCCAGAGGCTTCGCCGCGCCCGGATTGATCCCCTGCCACAACTCGATCCCCGCGAACACGACGAGCGCCACGGCGCAACACATGAACAAAAAGATGATCGCCAAATACCCCGCCGCGAATATCCTCCGAATGATTTTCAACGCGCCTCCGTTTCCGCCCGTGTGACTAGAGCGCCGGATTATACCGCATAGATTAACCAGCCTGCCCGCTTTGTCTTCCGGCTGACCGTCACCCGGCGCACATCGTTCCGCAACGCGGCGCGCTTCGCGTTACAATCGAGTCGCCTTGCGTAAGTTTGACGAAAAAATCGAAGCGCTCGTGCGCGACCTGCCGGACGCGGAGGGGGCGCGCATGTTCTACGAACGGCTCGCGGCGGACGACGCGCGCGCAGCGCAGAAGCTCGCGCGCGACGAGGGGCTGCTCGCTGACGCGCTCGCGCTCGCGGCGTGGAGTCCTCTGCTCGGCACGACGCTCGCGCAGAACCCGGACTACTTGCAGTGGCTCGCGCGCGAACGCGCGGATACACACGTGCGGACGACGGAGGAGTTGGGCGAGTCGCTCGCGCGCTTCGGGCTGACGCATTCGCGGGTCGAGCCGCAAGTTTTGCTCGCGCGTTTCCGGCGGCGCGAGTTGCTGCGCGTCTACCTGCACGACCTGCGCCGCACCAACTCCATCGTCGAGACGACCGAGGAACTCTCGAACCTCGCCGACGCCGTGCTCGCCTACGCGCTCAACCTCGCGCGTCAGGAGTTGGACAACCGCCACGGCGCGCCGCTCTCGACGGACGCGCGCGGGCGCAAGACGACCGCGAGTTTCTGCGTCGTCGCGCTCGGCAAACTCGGCTCGCGCGAACTCAACTACGCCTCCGACATAGACCTCCTCTTCCTCTACTCCGACGACGGCGAGACTTCCGGCGCGGGCGAACGCGGCGCGACGACCAACCGCGAATACTTCAATCGTCTCGCCGAACTGACGACGCGCCTCGTCGGTCGACAGTCGGGCGAAGGCGCGGCCTACCGCGTGGACTTGCGCCTGCGCCCGCACGGCCGCGACGGCGCGCTCAGTTGCTCGCTCGCCGAAGCCCTCAGCTACTACCGCGCGAAGGCGCAGGCGTGGGAACTGCAAACGCTCATCCGTTCGCGCGCCGCCGCCGGGACGAGTGCGCTCTACACGCGCTTCGCCGAAGAGGTGCGCGCGCGCGTCTACACGCACGCCGCGTCCGTCGAAGAGGCGTTGAGGAACGTCCGCCTCGCCAAGCAGAAGATTGACCGCCAGCACGCCGACCGCTCGCGCGGCTTCAACGTCAAACTCGGCCGCGGCGGCATCCGCGAGATCGAGTTCATCGCGCAAGCCCTCCAACTCGCGCACGGCGCGCACGACAGTTGGCTGCACGCGCCGCACACGCTCATCAGCCTCGGCCGACTCGCCGACCGCGGTCTCGTCGGCGAGCGTGAGCGCACCGAACTCTCCGACGCCTACGCCTTCCTGCGCATGCTCGAACACCGGCTGCAAATGGAGCACGGCCTGCAAACTCACTCCGTCCCCGACGAAGCTGCGCGGCGCGCGCTCGTCGCGCGGCGGATGAACTTCGCAGGCGCGGACGCGCTCGCCGACTTCAACCGCGCGCTCGAACTCCACACCGCGCGCGTCCGCGCCGCCTACGAACGCGTCTTCAGCGAGCCGCACGACGAGGCCGCGCCCGACGCGCACACCACGCCGCACGCCAACGCGCAGCAGACGACGAACGCCGACGCCGCAACAGCCAAGACTCTGACGACTGCCATAGACGCCGCGACGCGCGACGCGACAGTTGCAGCCGCGACGAGCGACACAACAGTCAACGCGGCGACAGGCGATGCGATAGTCAACGCGGCGACGGGTGAGAACGCGACCGGCGACACCGGGACTGATGAAGCCACGACCCGCGACGCGACACGTAACGCCGCGACGGGCGACGCGGCAGGTGATTCAACAGCCAAGGAGTCTCTCGCCGCAGACGATGCGAACGCCGCTGAGCAAACGGACGCTGCCGACGAAGCAGATGCCGCGACGCTCGGCGACGCGCACCCACGCGCTGCGCCGTTTCGTGAGCCGCGTCTCGAAGTCGCATCGGGCGTACACGCGGACGCCGCCGCGACGCTGGCCGCCGCGCAGGTCTTCGCGCCCCGCCTCATTCCCGTTAGCGGCCATGTCAACCTCAACCCGCGCGAGACGCAGGCCGCTCCTGCGAACACCAACGCGACGGTGGCACGCGTCGTGCGACTACTCCACGACGCGGCGCACGACTCGCTCAACCCCCGCCGCGCGCTCTCCTACGTCGCGCGCGTCGCCGCCTCGCTCGACAAGTCGAGCGCAAACGTCGAACTCTCCGCGGAGAGTCTGCGCGCGCTCGTCCGGCTCTGCGGCGCGTCCGAGTTCTTCGGCGAGATGATCGCGGGCAACCCCGCGTTGATCCCCGCGCTCGGCAACGCGGGCGGGGAAGCGTCCGGCGAGCGCGACTACCGCGCGTTGCTGCGCCGCGAGATTGATCGCGAGTCGAGCTTTCGCGCGGAGTTGATCGCGCTGCGCCGCGCGTGGGCGCAACTGCTCGTCGAGACGGGCGCGCGCGACGCACGCGGCGAACTCTCGCACGCCGAGTCGAACCGCTTGCAGACCGAACTCGCCGCAGCAAGCATCAACGCCGCTTACTTCATCGCGCGCCGCGAGCTGGCGCGGCGTTACGGCAACCTCGCGGCGGGGCCGCGCCTCGCCGTCCTCGCCCTCGGCCGCCTCGCGAGCGGCGGGATGGACTACGGCTCTGATCTCGATCTCGTCATCATCTACGACGCGCGCGTCCGGTCGCCCGTCAGCGCGCTCACGAAAGACGAGGCTTACACGCGGCTCGTCGAGTTGATGGTCTCGGCCTTGTCGAGCCTGACGCGCGCGGGCTACGTCTACCGCGTTGACCTGCGCCTGCGTCCCGACGGGAAGAACGGCGCGCTCGTGCGCAGCGACGCGTCGTTCGCCGAATACCTGCGCGCGCGGACGGGCGTCTGGGAGTGGCTGGCTTACGTGAAACTGCGCGCGGTCGGCGGCGACCTCGAACTGGGGCGCGCGGCCGAAGCGTCAGCGCGTCGCGTGATCCACGAGGCGGCGCGTGCGTGCGATGCGGAAGAGTTGCGACGTGAGACGCGCCGCGTGCGCGAGCGTCTCGAACACGAGCGCGGCGCTGGTAGCGTCGCGGGGCGCGGCGCGATTGACATCAAGTTCGGCGCGGGCGGCATGCTCGACGTGTACTTCGCCGCGCGCTACCTGCAACTGCGCGACGACGTGCGCGACGCGGGCGCGGATCGTTCGACGCGGACGACGCTCGCGCGACTGCGCGACGCCGGTTCGCTCGACGCCGAGACGCACCGCACGCTCTCGGAAGGCTACGACACCCTGCGCGCGCTCGACCATCACCTGCGCCTCATCGCAGGGCGTTCGTCGCGCCTGCCCGCCGCGCCCGACCACGCCGTCCTACGCGACCTCGCGCGCTCCGTCGGGCACGACTCGGCCGCCGCGCTCACAGACACCCTGCGCGCGCGCATGTCTGCGATCCGCGCGGCCTACGACCGCATCACGACCCGCGAGGATTGACGCCGAACGGCGTCGTGCGATTGACGCCTAACGGCATCGGGCGTCGGCACGAGCGCGGCAAACGTGTTCATGCCTGACGGCGTTTCGTCTTCGGCGGCGCGTTCACCCACGTCTTCCTGATCGGGTGGGCTTCGGTGTTGAAGACGACCTGTCGGAAATTCAGCACGCGCGGCGACGCGTGGAGCAAATAAAAATACTTGAACGTTTCCGCCAGCACGAAGCTCTCCATCACGTCCGCTTTCTCTTTCGTCACGACGCTCTTCAAACTCGCGTAGCCCGCCTCCGTCCGGCACGCCTTCACGAAGTCCGCGAACATCGTCTCGCCCATGCGCAGGTATTTCGGGTCGCCGGTCAGGCGGTGCAGGTAATAAGCCGACTCGACGATTTCGGGGCGCAGGGCGTATCCGGCATCTTTAACTTGCATCGTCCGGTAGTCGAGTTCCTCCGGCTCGACGCCGTGCAGTTGCCACATCTTGAAAGACGACTCTTGCAGACGCCGCGCGCGCCGCAGATCGCCGGAGAGGGCGAGGACGGCCGGGAAGAAAGCGTCGAGCGCGCCGTAGGTGGTGGCCGCGCGCCGCCCCGTGTCCATGTCGGCGTGGCCGTACCAGAGCGCGTTGGGCGTGTCGTCGGCGAGATGTCGGTTGATGGCACGGATGTGCGTGCGCCACATCCGGCGGCAGTCTTCGTCGCCGAACAGTAGCCAGCACTTCAACAGGTATTCATAGTAAGAATCAATCTCGGCGCTGATGCTGCTGTTGCGGTTCGTCCACTCGCCCGTCTCCACGTTGATCCGCTGCCCGACGAGTCCGATGGTCGAGCGGCGTTTATAGACTTCGACCAGCGAGCGTTTGGCCTTTTGGTAAAAGACGGGCTTGCCGGTCAGCTTGCTGAGCGTGCCGAACTCGATGAGGAGCGTCCCGGCTTCGGCCGGGTTGGTGATGGGCTGGCGCACCGCGCCGGTCTTCAAGTTGACGTACATGTAGGGGATGCCCGTCGGCGACTCGAAGGCCGGAAGCAAGCGCGTGCCGAGGTCTTCGGCGAGCGCGAGCAGACGCCGGTCGCCGGTCAACTGGTAGCCCGACAGCAGCCCGCCGAGCAGCCGGATCGTGACCTCGAAATTCTTGACGCTCACGTCCTTGTCGAAAGAGAGTCGTTCGACGATCAACTGCTTCGTCTTCTCCGCTTCCTCTTTGAGACCCATCAGGATCATCGTGTCGAGCGCATCCACGGGCGTCATCAGGAGCGTCTCTTTGTACCAGTCGTGCGGCGCTTTGCTCAGAGGCCGCAGCGCGTCGTGCCCCCACGCGTAACGCTCGTAACCACGCCACGCGTGCAGAAACTCCGCGCGCACCTGCTCAGCCACACGCGCCTGCTCAGCCACGTGCAGTTGCTCTTGAGACCGCCCGCGTCTCTGCGTGGCGCGCGCTGCGGGTGACGCGCCGCCCGCGAGGACGGCGAGCAGCAACAGGACTGCGACGGCTCTGTTTCTCATCACGTTTGACCTCGGTTGAAAGTAAGTCGTCATGCGGCAAAGTAACTTGTCACGCGACGCATCGCGTCTCTCGTTAGTGTGCGCGCCCGCTTAGTTTGAACGGACGCGCTCTCTGCTTCGTTTGAACGGATGTGCTCTTTGTTACTTTTGCCTATCGTTTACTTTTGGCGGTCGTTCTTATAGACGACGCCCTCTTTCATGACGAAGAAAACTTTTTCGGTTTCGCGTATGTCGCGCAGGGGGTCGCCGGGGACGGCGATGATGTCTGCGAGTTTGCCGGGGGCGATAGTGCCGAGTTGATCGGAGAGGCCGAAGAGTTCGGCGTTGACGGAGGTGGCGGCGCGCAGCGCGTCCACGGGGCGCATGCCGAGTTCGACCATAAGACGAAACTCTTCTGCGTTGCGCCCGTGCGGATAGACGGCGGCGTCCGTGCCGAAGGCGATCCGCACCCCTTTGGCGACGGCCTTGCGGAACATGCCCTGAATGCTGGCGATGGCGGCGCGCGCTTTGGCTTCGACGTTCGGCGGCATGTAGAGGCCGCGGTCGAGTTTCTCGCGCAGGTTGTACGGAGCCAGCAGCGTGGCGACGAGAAAAGTGCCTTTCGCCTTCATCATGTCGAGCGCCTCGTCGTCGAGAAACGAGCCGTGCTCGATTGAGTCAATCCCGGCGCGGATGGCGCGCTTCGCCCCTTCCGCGCCGTGCGCGTGGGCGGCGGTCTTGCGCCGGAGTGCGTGCGCTTCGTCAACGAGCGCGTCGAGTTCTGCTTGCGTCAGTTGCGGCGAGTTAACGTCGCCCGTCAGAGAGAGGACGCCGCCCGTGGCGCAGACTTTGATCACGTCCGCGCCGCGCTTGATGTTGAGACGGACGGCAGCGCGCACGGCGTCCGCGCCGTTGGCGACGGCATCCTCGACGCCGGTCGAGCGGTCGAAGATGCCGGGGCGGTAGCCGCCCGTCGGGTCGCAGTGGCCGCCCGTCGCGCCGATGGCGCGCACAGCCGCGAGGATGCGCGGCCCCGGCACTTTGCCGTTGCGGATGGCGTTGCGTAAACCGATGTCTATGAGATCGCTCGACCCCAGATCGCGGATCGTGGTGAAGCCGATCAAGAGTGTCTTGCGCGCGTGGACGGTGGCGTCGAGCGCCTGTTCGGGGACGGACTTTTTGAAGTTGTCGAGTTCGTCCTGCTTCCAGTCGTCAGTGGCCTCGCTCGTGATGTGCGTGTGCGCGTCCATGAAACCGGGCAGGAGCGTCGCGTCGCCGAGATCGATCACCTCCGCGCCCGCCGGAATCTGCGCGTTCAAGGCGAGCGACTGAATCCGCCCGTCCACGACGACGATCACGCCGGGCGTGAGCAGCCGTTCGTTCCGCCCGTCGAAGATGCGCGCGGCCTTGATGACGATGGTGCGTGGCGTAGTCGGCGACGGCGCGCTGCGCTGCTGTTGCTGTGCGTGAGATGTGGAAGTTGACGCGAAGAAGAGAAGGGCGAGTAAACAGGCGCAAAGTTTTTTCATGTGGACGCTCCGGGGATGTCGTTTGGATTGTTGGAACTCATGCGTGCTTCCGCGTCATGTCTCAAGCGGCGCGTTGCCCGTCTCTTCGTGCCAGCAGCGCACGCACCAGAGGTGTCGCGCGGCGCGTTCTTCGAGTGGGAGATCGGCGGCAGACGGCAGGCGGCGCACGACCTCTTGCTCGCCCGCGTCGAGTTCGTCCCACGCGCGCAGTCGCGTCGCGTCGCAGCGCGGGCAACTCCCGACCTTCCGTTGTTCATTCAACGCGTCGCCGTTCATGTTTTGTCGCTCCGAAAGATCGAACGATCTTTCACTTTAGGTTTGAGTGTCGCAACTGAGACAAGGTAATATCGTCGCCGTCTTTAACATACTCTCGGAAAAACAGAAAGCTGCCTGACACATGATCCAGAACGGTCGCGCCCGCGCTCTCCTTCTGCTCGCCGCCCTTGCCTGCGTCCTCTCATTCAATTCACCCGCACAGGCGCAACGCGATGATTCGCGCTTCGACTTTTACGCGCGTGGCCCTTACCGCGAGAGCGTGCCGCGCCCGCAAGCGACGACGCGCTTCGACGTGGGCGACTTCCACACGAACTACGCGACGATGGAGCGCGTCGTCGAGCGCATCGCCGCCGCCGCGCCCGACCGCGTGCGCGTCACCGACATCGGCGAGACGAACGAGCACCGCATGATGCACCTGCTCGTTATCTCCGCGCCGGAAAATTTGCAGCGGCTCGATCAGATCAAAGCGAACGTCGCGCGCCTCGCCGACCCGCGCGCGACTACGCAAGCAGAGGCCGCGCGCATCGCCGCCGAGACGCCCGTCATCTCGTTTATGAGCTACACGATTCACGGCAACGAGTCGGCGTCGTTCGAGGCGATGATGCAGGTCGTCTATCAACTTGCCGCGTCGAACGAACCGGCGACGCTCGACATCCTGAAGAACACAATCGTCCTCGTTAACGTCTGCTCGAACCCCGACGGCCACGAGCGTTTCGTGACGTGGTACAACTCGTTCGGCACGGGCAACTCCGACCCGCTCGCGGGCGAACACCGCGAGCCTTGGTCGATCTGGGGGCGCGCGAATCATTACCGCTTCGATCTCAACCGCGACAACCTCGCCGCCACGCAAGTAGAGACGCGCAATCTACAGCACCCCTACCTCGACTGGAATCCGCAACTCTTCGTGGATCATCACGGCCAGCCGTCGCAGTATTTCTTCCCGCCCGCCGCGCTCCCCGTCAACCCGAACCTCCCGCCCGCGCAGACCTCGCGTTGGCTCACCGAGTTCGGCCGCGCCAACGCCGCGCAGTTCGACGCGCGCAACTGGGACTACTACGTGCGCGACGTGTTCGATCTCTTCGGCCCGTTCTTCTGGGACTCGTGGCCTGCTTTGAACGGCGCGACCGGCATGACTTACGAGACGGACGGCGGCGGCACAAAGGGCTACGCGTGGCGGCGCGACGACGACACCGTCGTCACTTTGCGCTCGGCCATCGCCAAGCACTTCGTCGCGTCACTGACGACGCTTGAGACGGCGGCGCGCAACCGCGAGGCGCGTCTGAAAGACTTCTACGAGTTCAAACAGAGCGCGCTCGAAGAGGGGCGGCGCGAGGGGATGCGGCGCATCGTGATCGTGCCGGGACGCGACCCTGCACGCGCGGCCGATCTGGCCGACGTGCTCTTGCGTTCGGGGATCGAAGTGAGCGTGGCGAGCGAATCGTTCCGCTCGACGAGCGCACGCGCACACGCGGCGGGCGGCGCGGCGCGCGCGGAGGCGCGCACGTTCCCCGCAGGCTCTTACGTCGTCGAACTCGCGCAGCCGCAGAAGCGTCTCGCCAAAGCCCTGCTCGAACCCGACACGGAACTCGACCCCGCGTTCGTGCGCGATCAACTCGCGCGTTTCGCGCGCAACCAGCGGCGCGGCGCGAGCGCGTCGAAAGAGGATTACGGCTTTTACGACGTGACGGCGTGGTCGCTGCCGCTCGTCTTCGGCGTCGAAGCCTACTCGACGGGCGACGCGCAGGCGGTCGCGTCCGTCGCCTTGCGCGCCGCGCCCACGTCGGGCGAGACGACCGCCGACGCCCTGCGCGCTTCGGGCGAGCGTCTGCTCTCGCGTCGCCTCGGCGTCGCGGGGCGCGCCTCGGTCGCCTACATCATCCCTTACGAGACGAACGGCGCGGCCTCGCTCGCCTACCGTCTGCTGCGCGAGAACTACAAACTCGCCGTCGCCACGCGCACCCTCAACGCGGGCGGGCGCGACTGGCCGCGCGGCACAATCGTCGTGCGCGTCTCGCGCAACCCCGACACGCTGCACGAAGCCATCGCGCGGCTCGCGCGAGAGGCGAGCGTTGAAGTCACCTCCGTTAATTCCGGTTTCATCGAGACGGGCGACACGAGCATCGGCTCGGAAGCGGTCGTCTCTTTGAAGCGGCCGCGCATCATCGTCGTCGCCGACGAACCCGTGAGCCAGACGGGCTACGGCGCGATGTGGTGGACGTTCGAGCGTTACGGCGTGGACTTCACGCCGATGACCATTGCGAATCTCCGGCGCGCGAACCTCGACCAGTACAACGTGATCATCATGCCCGACGGTTCGGCGGGCGGTTACATGGGCGCGCTCGGAGCAAGCGGAGTCTCGACGTTGCGCGCGTGGGTGCAGCGCGGCGGCACGCTCGTTTGCGTCAAGGGCGCGGCGGTCTTCGCGGCCTTGAAGGAGGTCAACTTAACTTCCTCGCGACTCGTCGGCAGCGACGACGACGAGCAGCGCGATCAGAAGACGCCCGACGACGCGGAAGCGCAAGCGACGCCCAGCCCTTCGCCATTGTCCAGCCCGACGCCCGCGACGCCCGAAGCCACGCAGCAGCGCGAGCAAACAGCGACGGCGCGCAACCGCCGGCAGGCGACGCAGACCGCCACCGAGCAGCAGCGCGAGGCGCAAGACCGCAGCGAGAAGCTCGACGGCGCGCCGCCCGACCTGCCGCCCATCGCGTCGCCCTCGGCGCGGCCGGGACGCGTGCCCGAAGCCGTCCCCGGCGCGATCTTCCGCGCCACCGTGGATCGCTCGACGCCGCTGACCTACGGCTACGAAGACGCGTCGCTCCCCGTGCTCATCGACTCGGCCTACTTCTTCCGCCCGTCGAAGGAAGGCACGAACGCCGTCGTCTTCACGGGCGAAGCGAATCAACCGTTGCGTCTCGCCGGTTTCATCTGGCCGAACAACACGGAGCGGCTCTTGCGCGGCACGGCGCACGTCATCGAAGAACCGACGGGGCGCGGCCACGTCGTCCTCTACGCCGAAGACCCGAACTATCGCGGCTTCTGGCGTGCGACCACGCGTCTGTTCTTCAACTCGTTTCTCTTTCAACCAACGTTTTAGAAAAAAGTGACAAGTGACGAGTGACAAGTGACGAGTTAAAAACGTATGCTTGAGGTGACGGGTTGAGTTTGGTTCTGACTCGTCACTTGTCACCTGTCACTGGGGGTTTTATCGTGTTTCAGATCAAAGCGGCTTTTGAAGACAAACTTGAGATTAAGACCACGATTGA
This sequence comes from Pyrinomonadaceae bacterium, assembly GCA_030838445.1. GTDB lineage: Bacteria > Acidobacteriota > Blastocatellia > Pyrinomonadales > Pyrinomonadaceae > JAIVJZ01. The sequence continues at coordinate 19,158 of JAUZFQ010000016.1, forward strand.
GCGTGCGCGCGCCTTCTTCGGCGACTGGCGCAACTTCGTGGAGTTGATGCCGGGCGTGGAGAGCATTCGCGAAGAGGCGGGCGGCGTGATGCGCTGGCTCATCCGCGCGGAAGTGCCCGTGATCGGCGCGATCCGGCAGGCGTTCGCCGTCGAGCAGACGCTCGACCACCCGCAGAGCATCGAGTGGTCGCCCGCCGCGCAGGAGCGGAGCAACTTTCTGCGCTACGCCGCGCAGTTCGAGGAGCAGGGCACGCGCGTCTTGATCCGCATCGTGCAGCGCGTCGAGTTGCGCCGCCAGAAGGCGACCGAGTTGCACATGCTGGCCGGACTCGTCGGCGAGAACCGCCTCAGCGCGGAGATGCAGAAGGGCGTCAGCGAGATGATGCGCACCTTCCTCCAACGCGCGCGCACGCAGTTGGAGCAGTAGCCGGATGGTCAGTTGTTCTTAGTCAGTTGTTCTTAGTCCGTGGTCAGTTGTCCGTGGTCAGTTGTTCAAGACAATCTTTAGCGACTCGCTCGTCAGTCACATGCAACTGACCACGGACAACTGACTAAGAACAACTGACCACGGACAACTGACAGCCTCCCCAACTTCCCGCCCCTAATTTTATCTTCTTGCAAGGGCACGGATTATCAAGTAATCTGAAAAGCGGTTGACCTCCCCTAACGGGGACTTGCCTACATCTTCCGGTCAGCCTCCTCAGCCAGCGTGACAGTCCTCCGTTTCATCAATGCTCGCCGCCCTCTCTTTGTGCGTGCGCGTGTGCGGTCAGACGGGGCAGGTAGTTTCACTTTAAAGTTTGGGCGCGTCTCTAGAGCGTGTGCCCGCCGGAGGGCGCGCGTCGCGCGCGACGCACGCAGACCGAAAAGTTTCCCGACAAACGAGAAGCCCGCTCCCGACGCCCGCCCGAACTGTGCGATTCGGTCGAACCGGCGGGGCGCGCCTCACCCGATACGACTATGAACTCATTCCCCCCCGCCATTGACCTCGCAGTCTTCCAGCGTTTGTGCGAGGTGCACGCGAATCAAGCATCCGAACCGGGCAGTTACGCCGAAGCGCAGCGAACGCTGCTCACGCTGATGGGCAACCTGCCCGGCATGGCCTACTGCTGCCGCAACGATGCCGACTGGACGATGCTCTTCGTCAGCGAAGGCTGTCTGGAACTGACCGGCTACGCGCCCGCAGACCTGACCGGCGAACGCAAAGTCTCTTACGCCGACTTGATCCACCCGGACGACCGGGGCAAGGTCTGGGAAGAGGTGCAGGCCGCCATCGCGGCCGGAACGCGCTTCCGCCTCGTCTACCGTCTGGCGACCGCCGCGCAGGGCGAGCGTTGGGTGTGGGAGCAGGGGCACGGCATCTTCTCGGCCGAAGGCGAACTCGTCGCCATCGAGGGCTTCGTCACAGACATCACCGACCGCGTGCAGGCGGAAGAGGCGCTGCGCGCGGCAGAGTTGAAGTATCGCTCGATCTTCGAGCAGGCCGTCCACGGCATCTACCGCTCGACGCCCGACGGAAAGTTTCTCGCCGCCAACCCGGCCATCGCGCACATGCTCGGCTACGCTTCGCCCGCCGAACTGACGGCGCACTGCACCGACATCGAGCGCGACTTCTACGCCGACGCCGAGACGCGCGGCCGACTCCAAAGCCTGCTCGCCGCGAACGGCAAGGTGCAGGGCTTCGAGGCGCGCGTGTTTTGCAAAGACCGCAGCGTCATCTGGATGCGCGAAAACATCTACGCCGTGTGCGACGCGCAGGGCGCGCTCCTGTATTACGAGGGCAGCGTCGAGGACATCACCGCGGGCAAGCGCGCTAAGGAGATGCTCGCGCGCAGCGAAGAGCAGTACCGCGTCCTGTTCGAGAGCAACCCGAACCCGATGTGGGTCTACGACACGGACACCTACGCCTATCTCGCCGTCAACGAGGCGGCGGTCAGGCACTACGGCTATACGCGCGAAGAGTTTCTCAAGATGTCGATCCTCGACGTGCGCCCCGCGTCCAACATCCCGGCCGTGCTCGAAAACATCGCCGCGCTCCCCTCAGAGCATCGCTACGCGGGCGAGTGGGAGCACCTCAAGAAGGACGGCACGCAGATTTTCGTCGAGATCAGTTCGCAACTGATTGACTTCGGCGGGCGCACGGCGCGGCTCGTGCTGATCAACGATGTGACCGAGCGCAAGCAGGCCGAGCGCGCCCTGCGCGAGAGCGAGGAACGCTACCGCGAACTCTTTGAGAACGCCAACGACGTCATCTACACGACTGATCTGTCCGGCCGTTACATCACCGTCAACCGCGTGGTCGAGAAGATTTCCGGCTACACCTGCGACGAGATACGCCGCATGGACTACTCGCAACTCGTCGCGCCGGAATGTCTCGAACTGTCGCGCCAGATGATGGCGCGCAAACTCGCGGGCGAGGAGTCCACCACTTTTTACGAGAGCGAGATCGTCTCGAAGAGCGGCGAGCGCGTGCTGCTCGAAGTGAGTTCGCAGTTGATCTACGACGGCGGTGCGCCGGTGGGCGTGCAGGGCATCGCGCGCGACATCACCACGCGCTCTCGCGCCGAGCGCGCCCTGCGCGAGAGCGAGGAGCGTTACCGCGAACTGTTCGAGAACGCCAACGACCTCGTCTACACGCACGACCTCGCGGGCTACTTCACCTCGCTCAACAAGACGGGCGAGCGCATCACGGGCTACACGCGCGAAGAGGCCGTGTCGCTCAACATCGCGCAGGTCATCGTGCCGGAACACCTCGCCCTCGCGCGCGGGATGATGGCGCGCAAGGGGTCAACCGACGAGTCAACCGTCTACGAAGTTGACATCATCGCGAAGGACGGGCGGCGCGTGCCGCTCGAAGTGAGCACGCGGCTCGTCTACCGGAACGGCGTGCCCTGCGGCGTGCAGGGCATCGCGCGCGACATCGCCGAGCGCAAGCACACCGAGGCCAAACTTCTCCACAACGCCTACCACGACGCGCTGACCGGACTGCCCAACCGCAACCTCTTCACGGATCATTTGCAGATGGCCGTCGAGCGCGCGCGGCGGCACGCGGAGTCCGTCTTCGCCGTGCTGTTCTTAGACCTCGACCGCTTCAAGAACGTCAACGACTCTCTCGGCCACACGGTCGGCGACCAACTGCTCGTCGCGCTCTCGCGCCGCCTGCAACACTGCCTGCGCCCCTCCGATGTGGTGGCGCGGCTCGGCGGCGACGAGTTCGCGATCCTGTTGAACGACATCGGCGCGCAGCCGGGCGAGGCCGTCGCCCTCGCCGAACGCGTGCAGCAGGAGTTGATGCAGCCGTTCAACCTCGGCGGCCACGAGGTGTTCACCACGGCGAGCATCGGCATCGCCCTGAGCACCACGGGGTATGAGACGCCGGAGGCCGTTTTGCGCGACGCGGACACGGTGATGTACCGCGCGAAGGCGCGCGGCAAGGCGCGCCACGAGGTGTTCGATCAGAACATGCACGCGCGCGTCGTCGCGCTGCTGCGGCTGGAAAACGATCTGCGCCGCGCCGTCGAGCGCAACGAATTTCGTTTGCAGTATCAACCCATCGTCGCGCTCGACACGGGGCGCGTCTCCGGCTTCGAGGCGCTCGCGCGCTGGCAGCATCCGGAACTCGGCTTGATCCCGCCGAAAGATTTCATCCCCGTCGCGGAAGAGACCGGCGTGATCGTTGAACTCGGCCAGTGGGTGATGGAAGAGGCGTGCCGCCAGATGCGCGGCTGGCAGTTGATCTCGCCGCAGCACAGTCAACTCAAACTCAGCGTCAATTTGTCGAGCCGCCACTTCGTCCAGCCCGATCTCTACGAGCGCATCGAGCAGGTGCTCGCCGAGACAGGTCTTGCGCCCCACGCGCTCCAACTCGAAATCACAGAGAGCGTCTTGATGGAGAACGCGCACACCATCGTCCCGCTCCTCAGCCGCTTGCGCGATCTCGGCGTCGAGTTGGCGATTGACGACTTCGGCACGGGCTACTCGTCGCTCAGCTACCTCTCGCGCCTGAAGCCGATCCACACGTTGAAGATTGACCGCTCGTTCATCAGCATGGGCGGCGACGACCACGAGAATTCCGAGATCGTCCGCACCATCATCATGCTCGCCAAGAACATGGGCAAGGACGTGGTGGCCGAAGGCATCGAGACTTGCGAACAACTCGCGCGCCTCCGCACGCTCAACTGCGCCTACGGTCAGGGCTACCTCTTCTCCCGCCCGCAAGACCCCTTCGAGATCGAACGCCGCCTGCGCCAGGGGCTGCACGCCGTCATCGCCCCCACCCCGCTCACGGACGAACTGAACGTGGCCTGATTCAGTCAACACCGCGCAACGCTTTAGTTAACAGCACGCGGTCTCTGTACGTCTGTTGTGAGCGCGTTCGCGTCATGCAAACGAAGCGCGGTTGGGCTACAATAAGGGCATCATAAATTTTCATTCGGGAGAGAGTTCGTGCGATGGCAAACATCAAGATGTATACGACGACGTGGTGCTCCGACTGCCGCCGCGCCAAGAAGTTCCTGAACGAGAGCGGCATCGCTTACGACGAGATCAACATCGAAGACGAGGACGGGGCGGCGGAACTCGTGATGCGTCTCAACGAGGGCAAGCGCAAAGTCCCGACCTTCGAGGTTGACGGGCGTGCTTTCAACCTCTCGCCCTACGACGAGCGCAAACTGCGCGCGGAACTCGGTCTGGAAGTGGCGGGGTAAACAAGCGATGGCGGCGAACACAAAAGGGGCGGGGCAGAGCAGGACGCGGCGGGTGGCGCGCGCCGGGGGCTGGAAACTCGCGCGGCGGCTGATCAAGCCGATCCCCGTAGTCGGCACGGCCGTCGCGCTCGGCTTCGCGGGCTACGAGATCAAAAAGAAGGGCTGGCGCAACGGCCTCCTGCACGTCGGCCTCGACATCATCCCCGTCGTCGGCACGGCCAAAGACGTGCTCGAAATCTTCACGGGCGACCTCATCCCCGACAAGAAAAACGGTAACCGTTAAAGCGACGCGCGCGACCCGGTAGAGCGAAGCGCGACTCAGTAGAGCGACGGGGGCGGCTCATTTCGCGCCCGTCGTGAACCAGCCCCGCTCTGCGAGGTGCGCGATGATCCCGTCAACGAAGACGTTCACGCCCGCGCCCACGCCGCCCCGGCCGAACGGCGCGCTCATCCGGTCGCCGTGAATCTTCAACACCTCTTCCGGTAAATCAACCCTGAGACTGTCCGTCAGTTGCACGCGCCACTTGCGATCCCGGATGGCGAGCATCAAGAGGATGCCGCCTTTATCGCCCGCGCCCTTCGCCAGTCTCCAACGGCGCGCGGCGTTCAGTGAGTAGTCGAAAATCTCCTCGCCGCCGGTCGTCTCAATCGTCACGACAACAAACTCAATCCCGGCGCGTTTGCGCAGCGCGGCCAACTTCGTTTCGAGTTGCCGCTCCGCCCGCGCGTCTATCGCGTTCGCGAAGTCGCCGACGAAACTCTTCGGCCGCGCGGGCAGGTCGTTGCCCGCGCTCACCGCGCCGCCGATCTGTGCCGACGCGCCCGACGCCGCGAGGGCGAAGACTGCGCAGAGGGCGACGAGCCGGATGATTCGTTGCATGGCAGTTTCTCCGTTTGACGCGCGAACGCGCTTCAAGGCAAAACTCGTTTCGGTTGAACGCGCGTCCGGGCAAAAACTCGTTTCGGTTAAACGTGCTTCATTGACCTTCTGCCGAGACGGGCGGGCGCGCGTCGAAGGGTTGCGCCTGCTCGTAGGCGTGTGCGAAGCGGAAGAGCGTCGGCTCGCTCCAGTGCGGGCCGAGCAGTTGCATGCCGATGGGCAACTTTGCCTGCGAGAGGCCGCAGGGGATGGAGAGGCCGGGGATGCCCGCGAGGTTGGCCGTCACCGTGTAGATGTCGTTGAGGTACATCGCGAGCGGGTCGTCCGTCTTTTCGCCGAGCAGGAAGGCTGTGGTCGGCGAGGTCGGCGTGATGATCGCGTCGCAACGCTCGAAGGCGCGTGCGAAGTCCTGCTTGAGCAGCGTCCGCACCTTTTGCGCCTTGAGATAATAGGCGTCGTAGTAACCGGAAGAGAGGACGTAAGTGCCGAGCATGATGCGGCGTTTGACCTCCGCGCCGAAGCCCTCCTCGCGCGTGCGGCGGTACATCTCGCGCAGGGTGTGCGACTCTTCGGCGCGGAGGCCGTAGCGCACGCCGTCGTAGCGCGCGAGGTTGGAAGAGGCTTCGGCGGTGGCGATGATGTAGTAGACCGCGATGGCGTATTTCGCGTGCGGCAGTTCGACGTCAACCACCTCCGCGCCGAGCGCGCGGTAAGTTTCAATCGCCGCCTCGACACTCGCGCGCACGTCCGCGTCCAGCCCCGCGCCGAACAACTCGCGCGGCACGCCGATGCGCGCGCCGCGCATGTCGCCCGTCAACTCCGCGACGTAATCGGGCACGGGCATGTCGGCGGTCGTCGCGTCGCGCGGGTCGCGCCCGGCGATGACCGAGAGGGTCAGAGCGGCGTCCGCGGTGTTGGTGGCGAAGATGCCGATCTGGTCGAGCGACGAGCCGAAGGCGACGAGGCCGTAGCGCGAGACGCGCCCGTAGGTGGGCTTCACGCCGACGATGCCGCAGAGCGAGGCGGGCTGGCGGACTGACCCGCCCGTGTCCGACCCCAGCGCGACGGGCACGATGCGCGCCGCGACCGCCGCCGCCGAACCGCCCGACGAGCCGCCGGGCACGCGCGCCGTGTCCCAAGGGTTGCGCACGGGATGATAAGCCGAGTTCTCGTTCGACGAACCCATCGCAAACTCGTCGCAGTTGGTCTTGCCGACGATGATCGCGCCCGCGTCGCGGAGGCGTTCGATGACGGTCGCGCTGTAGGGCGGGTGATAGCCGCCGAGGATGCGCGAGCCGCACGAGGCTTGCAAGCCACGCACGCAGATGTTGTCCTTGACGGCAACGGGAACTGCGTCGAGCGCGTGCGACTGCGACTCGTCGTGCTGTCGCCCGGCGTCCAACTCGCCCGCCCGCGCGAGCGCGCCCGCGCGGTCAATTTGCAGAAACGCGCCGAGCGTCTCGTTCAACTCTTCGGCAGCAGTGAGCGCGCGCTCCACGACGGCGCGCGCGTCCAGTTCGCCTCCCGCGAGGCGCGTCCTTGTAGTTTCGATGTTCATTATTGGTTCGTCGTCCGTCGTCCGTTGTTCGTCGGCTCAAAAACTTGAGACATACATCTTCAGTCCGTTGCTGATAAATCACAAACAACTGACGACTGACCACTGACAACGCGCAGTGTTCATAAAACTTTCGGCACGCGGAAATGTCCGGCGGCTGGGTCGGGCGCTTGGTCGAGCGCGAGCTTCTGGCCGAGCGAGGGCAGGGGCGCATCTTCGCGCGCGGCGTCGGTGCGCGCGCCCTCGTCGGTGAGTCCGCCGAGGGCGGGTTCGGCCGCGCTCGTGTCCAACTCGTTCAACTGTTCGACGTAGGCGACGATGGAAGCCATCTGTGGCGTCAACGCACGGCGCTCGTCGTCCGTCAGTTCGAGTTGGGCAAGCGCGGCGATCTTTTCGATGTCGGATTCGGTGATCGGCATAAGTGTTTCGTGTGAGCGGGCGGCGAGCGAACTTAAGAGCCGCAGGGTCGCCTTTCGCCGCTCTTGATCTTCAACAGGTCTGAACTCAGCCAAGCGGTGTTGTCCGTATAGTCAACGCGCAGGAGGTTGGCCGTACTGTACGGCGTGGTCTTGAATTTCCCCGCGGAGAGCGTCTGCCGCAGCGTTTTGGTTTTACCGGGCGAGACGTGTCCGAGCAGGCTGGTCGTGCGACAAGCGAGCGTCTGCGTCTTGTCGGCGTCCTTGAAATAGGTCACTTCCCAGACGACCGCGCGGATCGTCTTCGTCTCGTTGTTCGTCACCTTCGCAATCAGGTTGTAGCCCTGTTGCGGCAGGTAGGGCGCGCCTTTGCTCTCCTCATAAGGGAACGGCCGAGACTGCGGGTAGCCGAAATAGTCGTCCTCCAGACGGCCGGACTTGTCTGCGTTGAATCTCGCGCCGGAGATGTAGCTGAAGATGGGTTGCCACTCCACGCCGGAGAGTTGCACGTCCGGCGCGGTGGTCTGCGCGGAGGTCACGGGAATGGCGAGCAGCGACGCGACGAGCGCCGTGGCGACGATAAATGCTGTCCTCGGTTTCGACATCGTATCCTCCTTATTGTTGGCGTGTGTCTCTGCGTCCTCAATGGCGCGTGTGCGTTCTCGTAAACATTTCGACGGGGCGTGCGGCTCTAGTCGGTCTACTTGCTGCGCTGTTGCGCTTCAATGTAACTACCGGCGGCGAGCAGGAAGCGGCGGCGCAAGTCTTCGTCGCGGATCGCCCCGGCGGCTTCGGTCAGTTGGCGCGAGTTGCGGAGCGCGCGTCGTTCGTGTGCGTCGCGGTCAAACTCGGTCTGGCCGAGCCGCGCGCGTTCGGCGCGGACGGTCGCCGCGTCAACGCGAAACTCGATGTAGGTGACGACGGCCTGACCGAGCAGCGAGTTGAGACGAAAGATGAGTTGGCCGCTGATCTGTTCGAGTTGCTTCTGCCAAGCCGTGTCTGGGACGGCGACGACGAGCTGTTTGCGGTACAGCCGAAACGGCACGGCCTGACCGCGCAGGGCTTCGCCCGCCACGCGACGCCACGCCACCATCGCCGCCGCCTCGGCCACCTCTTCCGCGTCGCCCGCCGCGCGCAGCAGGTTGGGCAGTGCTCGAATTAAGTCGTCCATCTTTTCAATTGCGGAATGCGGATTTAGGATTGCGGATTACTCGAAGGCAGGTTGCCGACTGGCAATCCCGGCCTCGTGTATCTACAATCCGCATTCCGCAATCCGAACTCCGCATTCATAAAAGGGGAGTGTAATGGAAGAACGGGGAGAGCCACAAGTAATAGTCCCGCCGGGCGGCGCGGGCGGGTTGGAGTTGGAACGTCTGGTGCTGGCTTCGAGTAGCCCGCGGCGCGCGGAGATTTTGCGCGCCGTCGGCTGGCCGTTCGAGGCCGTGGCGGCGAACGTTGACGAGACGGCGCGCGGCGGCGAAGAGGTGGTCGAGTACGTGGAGCGTCTGGCGTGCGAGAAGGCGGAGGTGGTGGCGGAGGGGCGCGCGTCCGGTCTCGTGGTCGGCGCGGACACGGTGGTCGCGGTCGGCGGTCAGGTGCTCGGCAAGCCGTCCGACGACGAGGACGCGCGGCGGATGCTGCGGCTGTTGAGCGGGAGGTGGCACGACGTGCTGACCGGCGTCGCGCTCGTGCGCGCGGAGACGGGCGAGGTGCTCGTCTCACACGAACTGACGCGCGTGCGCTTCGCGGCGATGAGCGACGAGGAGATTGACGGGTACATCGCGACGGGCGAACCGGCGGACAAGGCGGGCGCGTACGGCGTGCAGGGACGCGCCTCGCTCTTCATCGAAGAGATCGAGGGCGACTACTGGAACGTCGTCGGCCTGCCGGTGCGTCTGCTCTACAAGCTGGCGGGAGAGAGCCGTAGTTCGTAGCCGCAGAGAGAGCGCAGAGGGCGCGCATAGTAAAAATAAAAAACGGCGGGGGCTGCTTCAATCAAGAAGCAGCCCCCGTTGTTTGATGAGAGTGTCGCTGGCCGGAATGAAACCGGGCGGGCGACTCAGAGAAGTTTGTTGATGCGCGCGGAGAGGCGTTGGACGAGGTTGCCTTCGGGGTCGAGGCCGCCGATGGGGTCGCCGGAAATCTGGCCGCTCTTGTCGAAGATGACGAGCGCGGGCAGTTGGTTGCGATCCACGCCCATGCGCTTGAAGAGCGTGCCGTCGGGGTCGCGCAAGACGCCAATCTTGAGTCCGTTCTTGCGCGCGAACGAGCGCAGTTGATCGTCCGTCGCGAAGTTCTTCGACTTCTGCGATTCCGAATCGGTGCTCACCCAGTAGACTCTCAAATCGCGGTCGCGGTACTCGTCGGCGAGTCGCTGCACGCCTTCGATCTGCGTGCGCGAGAGCGGCAGCCACGACGCGCCGAAGGCGAGGATCACCACGTCGCCGCGCAACTGCTCGGAGGTGATACTACCGCCGTCCACCGAGCGCAGCGAAAATTCCGGCAAGGCGTCTTGCGTGTTCGCGGCGGGCGCGACCGCGAACGCCTGCGCGAAGACGAGCGTCGAGGAGAGCAACAGACCGGCGATAAAACGGGGGGACTTCGTAAACATTTTTTCTCCTTCTACACGGCGTCTCACGATCCCCGGCGGCGTTCCGGCGGGCTGAACTAACTTCGCCCGCGGTGCGCCCGGCTGGTACGTGAAACGCTTCCCGTACCGAAATAGTTAGATGTACGGTCAGAAAGAACCGTTGGATTGAAGGCGAACAACCAGCCCGTCCGGGTTGAAGTTTAAGTCTGTGTGACGGGCGGCGGGACTCCGAAAATCTCTTCGTGTAGCGCGCGGTAATCTTCCCACGTATCCATGTCGCGCGCAACGTATTCTGACTCGACCGGCAGGCGCAAGACCTCGCCCGCGTGCGCGCGGAACAAGGCGCGCAAACCGCCCGCCGCGTCCAGATTCAGGAGCGACGCGCGCAGGCTGTTGCTGACTAAGACAGGATGCCCGCCGCGTCCCTGCCACTCCGGCACGACGACGCGCGCGCCCGTCCGCCGGTGCGCCGCGATGACCTCCACGATCTCTCTCGACGTCACCGCCGGGTGATCCGCGAGCGCGATCAGCAACGCGCCCGTCGCCGCCGCGCCGCCGTCCTCGTCCTCGACGCCTGCGGACAGAGCCTCCACGCCCCGCGCAATCGAGACGCCCATCTCGCTCCCGACCTCTCGGTTGAGCGCGAAGCGGACGGGCAGATGCGCGAGCGCCGCGCGCACCTCTTCCGCGCGATGGCCGACGACGACGACGACCTCGCCCACGCCCGCCGCGAGCAGATTGTTGACACAGGTTTCGATGACGGTCTGCGCGCCGAAAGGCAGCAGCGGCTTGAACGCGCCCATGCGCCGCGAGCGTCCGGCGGCGAGAAGGATAGCGGAGATTAAGGGATGAGGGATGAGAGATGAGGGATGAACAGGAGAGGCGTCTAACTTCCTTGAAGGCTTTTCTTCATCGCTCATGCCTCATCCCTCTCGAACGCGCGGGCTAGTTTTCCTGCAACGCTTCGAGCGCGCGCATGACGTAAGTGCGCGTCATCTGCTTGCGCCAGTTCATGATGAAATCCGTGTTGTCGAGCGGGCGCGCTTTGACGTAGCACGCCTCGGCCGCCGCACGCATCCGCTCCGGGTTGAGTCGCCCGCCGACGAGCGCCGCCTCCGCCTCGCGCACCGCGACGGGCGCGGGCGCGATGCCGCCCAGAATCAACTTCGCCGCGCGCACCGTCCCGTCCGCCTCCGTGTCGAGCCGCACGGCTACGCCGAGGACGGGGAAGTCGAACGCGCCGCGTCGCCTGAGCTTCTTGTAGACCGCGCGCCAGCCTGCCACCGGCGGCAAAAGGATGTCGGCCAGCAACTCGTCCGGCCGCTTGTGCAGGTAGGCGATGCCGTCGTCGTTGTACAACCCTTCGGCCGTCACCTCGCGCTCGCCGAGCGTCGAGACGAGCCGCACGCGCGCGCCCATCGCGACCATCAACGGCACGAGGTCGGCCGACTGCACCGCCCAACACTTCGACGACCCCGGCGCGACCCAACACACGTCGCCGTCCTTCTTCAGACAGAAGTTGATGCCCTTGCGCCACTCGTAATTCTGATCGTAATAATTGCAGCGCGTGTCGAGCAGGAGGTTTCCGCCGACCGTCCCCATGTTGCGCAAGACGGGCGTCGAGATCGTCCGCGCCGCCGCCACGACCGACGGGTAATCGCGATTCACCAACGGGTGCTCGCACAAATCCGTCAGCGTCACGCCCGCGCCTATCCGCAAGCCGCTCCGCCCGTCGCCCTCGATCCGGTTCAACTCCGCGACGCGCCCCACCGAGATGACCGTCTTCGGCGTCTGCTGCCGCCGCTTCATATTCGGATACAAGTCTGTCCCGCCCGCCACGAACTGTCCCGCCGCGCCCGCGTCCGCCATCATCTTCACCGCGTCCTTAATCTCTTTAGGCACGCGATACTCAAACTTCGGAAGTCTCATCATAACAATTTAAATTTCCCTTGCTCTTATGAATGAATCGCCACGCGCGGCATCCATGTCAGGCTCGCTTCTTGTCTTCAATCTTCAACTCAGGATGGCGCGCGAGGAAGCCGCCGCGCTTCATCTTGTAGCGGCCGGGCTTGAGCGTGGCATCCTCTTCAATCCCGGCCTCAAGGTCGCGCCGGTAATCCTCTTCCGAGATTTCGATGGTCACGTTCTCGCCGTCATCTTCGACCACGGTGAAGACAAACGGCCTATCTGTTTTTTGTTCGCTCATAAATTTGTTGCTCTAACTGGTTGGCCTTCCGAGCGGAAATGATGCGGATCACGTCGCCCGTCCGTTCAGCGTAAATCACGTACAGTAACCGACGACTCGACAGGCCGATGATGAAGAACCGGCTTTCCGTCTCAGAGTGCTCCGCGTCGTAATCTTCTAGCCCGTTCGGGTCATAAAAGACTTCCGTAGCTTCTCCGAAGCTGACCCCATGCTTCGCTAAATTGGTCTGTGCCTTCGCATCGTTCCATTCAAATCTCAACAGCGATCCTTCCTTCGTGCTTAACTATCGTTCTACGAATGAATCGCCACGCGCGGCATCTCGCGCCCGTCGCCGCCTTCGGCGGGGGTGGCGACTTTGAGCGGTTCAGGCCATTCGACCGAGGGGACGCCTTTGGGGCCGAAGCGCGCGGGCTTGCCCTGTGCCTTCGAGCGGAGCGCGGCGAGGACTTTCTCCGGCGTGATCGGCACTTCGTCCACGCGCACGCCGACGGCATCGTAGACGGCGTTGGCGATGGCGGGCATGACGGGGAGGAGTGGCCCCTGCCCGACCTCTTTCGCGCCGAAGGGGCCATTCGGGTCGGCGTCTTCGATGAGATAGGTTTTCACGTCGCACATCTCGTGCGTCGTCGGGCTTTTGTATTCGAGGAGCGACGGAAATTTGTGGACGACGTTGCGGTTGGCGCGGTAAGTCATCTCTTCCATGAGCGCCTCGCCGAGTCCCATGTAGACGCCGCCCTCGACCTGCCCCATGACGAGCATCGGGTTGATACTCTGTCCGATGTCGTGGCCGATCCAGACGCGTTCGACTGTGACGAAACCCGTCTCTGCGTCAACGTCAACTTCGGCGATGGCGGCCGAGTAACTGTAGGCGGGCGAGGGGCCGACGCCCGCGCCTTTGAACTTGCCGGGCGAGCGCGGCGGCGTGTACGAGCCGACCGTCCCAATCGTGCCATACTTCGACTCCGCCAGCACGACCGCCTCGGCGAAGGTGACGCCCACGTCGGGGTTCTCTACGTCGAAGACGCGGTGATCTGCGAACGAGAGGTTCTCGACGGGCAGCGAAAGTTTTTCGGCGACGGCCTTGCTCAAGAGTTCGCGCGCGCGTTCGGCGGCTTGCAGGGCGGCGTTGCCGGTCATCAAGGTGACGCGGCTCGAATAGCTGCCGAGGTCAACCGGCGTGAGGTCTGTGTCGGCGGTCACGACGCGGATGTCGAAAGGATCGATCCCCAGGACTTCGGCGACGATGTAGGCGAGGACGGAATCCGAGCCTTGCCCGATGTCGGTCGAGCCGCACTGGACGCGTACGCCGCCCTGCCGGTCGAGTCCGAGTTGGACGCCCGAATGCGGCATGTTGTTCCAGTAGATCGGCAGCCCCGCGCCGCAGATGTAACTACTGCAAGCTAGCCCCACGCCCTTGCCGTAAGGCAGCTTGCGAAACTTGTCTTTCCAGCCCGAGCCTTCCACAATCTTCTCGATGCACTTGCCGAGTCCCATGCTGCCGATGCGCAGGTAGTTGGCCGTCAGCGAGTAGGGTTTGACCAGATGCTTGAGACGCATCTCGGCCGGGTCGAGTTTGAGATCGTCCGCGATCTTGTCGAGTTGGACTTCGAGGCCGAAGCGCGGCTGCGGCGTGCCGTGCCCGCGCTTGGGGCCGCAGGGCGGCTTGTTGGTGAAGGCGCGAAGCCCGCGGAAGCGGTAGCGCGGCACGTCATACGTGACGGTTTGCAGCGCGCCCGTGTAGAACGTGGAGGCGACACCGTAAGAGCCGTATGCGCCGCCATCGAGGAACGACTGGAAATCCATCGCCGTGATCGAGCCGTCGCGTTTGACGCCCGTCTTGACGTGCATCAGGACGGGATGGCGGCCGCGGTGACAGTAGAAAACTTCCTCGCGCGTCAGAGTTATTTTGACGGGGCGACCCGTGATCATCGAGAGCTTGCAGACGGCGACTTCGTGGTTGAAGGGATCGCTCTTGCCGCCGAAGCCGCCGCCGTTCGGCGTGGCGATGACGCGGATGTGCGCGGCCGGAAGACCGAGGACTTTCGTCAGCGCGCGGTGGACGTAGTGCGGCGTCTGCGTCGAACTCCAGAGCGTCAATTTATTGTCGGGGTCGAAGTGTGCGACCGACGCGTGCTGCTCCATGGGCAGGTGCGTGTTGCCCTCGTAGAAGAAGGTGTCTTCGCGGATGAGATCGGCCGCGGCGAAGCCCTCGTCCATGTCGCCGAATTCGAGGTGGACTTTCTTGTGGACGTTGCCGCTCTCGCCGTAGTCCTGCACGCGCGGCTCGTCAATCATGATCGCCTCTTCGATGCTCGTGATCGTCTGAAGTTTGTCATACTCGACTTCGATCAAGTTCATCGCCTCGAACGCCGTGTCCTCGTCAACGGCGGCGACGGCCGCCACCGGGTCGCCGATGAAGCGCACGCGGTCGGTGCAGAGCGCGTGCTCGTCCTGACTGACGGGCAGGATGCCGTAACTCGTCGGCAAGTCCTCGCCCGTGATGACGGCATGCACGCCGGGCAGAGCACGCGCCTTCGAGGTGTCTATTTTAACGATGCGCGCGTGCGGCTCGTGCGTGCGCAGAAGTTTGGCGAAGAGCATGCGCGGCAGCACGATGTCGTCGGCAAACTTCGTCTGCCCCGTACACTTCGCGCGCGCGTCAACCTTGCGAAAGGGTCGGCCGACCACTTTCAAATCTTTCTGTCGCGCGCCGCCCGCGCCGTTGTTGCCGTGTCCGTTGTTTCCGCTATTGCCCATAAACTATAGCCATACCTTTAAGTTTGTCACGCTTCATGTGTTTGATAATCGCTCTTGATACGTTTTCAAGATTTCCGGTGTTATCTCGTCTGGCGCAACAAGCCGATAGTGCTCTTCCTGCGCTAACTTGACGCCTTCGGCCGTGCTTTCAAATTCAAAAAGAGCGATCAAGTTGCCTTCCATAAATTGCGCGCCCAGAGGTCTACAAATCAGGGACGGGAATTTACTCGCGCAGAGCGCGAAGTCCTGCTCGATTTGCACGATGTTGAGTTTATCCATCCCACCTTTAGCTTGAACCGGAAAAACATAATGCCGACCTTTTTTATCAATGCCGATGTAAACCTCATCGGTTTCCACTTGCCCGATGCCCGACAAGAAGGTACGCAGATGGTTTTGCAGCGAGTAACAGGTGATGCCGGTAAAAATGTCGAGCAACCGATTATAACGAAGCCTCGCTAAAAGCGCCTGCTCGTCGTCAAGCGAATACATCGCAACGAGTCCGGGCGTAGCATCCGGCACTTTGGTTTCCGCCTTCATACCCGTGGGCATGATGTTGTGTTCGGCCACCAGCGCGAAGCAATATTTAGACCGACCTGCGGGGCGAATGATCCATTGCTTGTCTTGCGTGGCCTTCTCTCGAATTGATGCCGGTAACGTTACGCGGTAGCGGAAGCTGTAAACAATGTCGCCTAGATTCTTCGGCAGGTTGATGTGAAGCTCCTGCGCGACGGCCTCAATCTCATTTCTCTCGAAACAAACTTCAGTCGCGCCCTCTGTGTAATGTGTGAAGAAAATCCGCTCAATAATTTGAGCATAGCGGTTCACTGCCTTAACTCCTTCACTTTTAGCCATAGAGTTTTTGTCCTGTGTAAAATGTTTTGTCGGCGCGAGCATCCGTACCGTATTGTCAGGCCAGTGGAGTACCACCACTTCTTCTCTGAGTTGTTCTTTAGTCGCGGTCGCCAGACGCGAGCGAAACAGGTCTCTATCCACAAGTTGATAGCCAAGCGACTGAGCAATGTCGGCCAATAATTGACCAGTGCGAATCATCACACGAAAGTATGAGGCTTGGTCGCCGACCACATATGCCAAATACGCGCCGGGACGCAGCAGCCCGCGCAATTCGGACAGGTGGCGAGCTATGCCCCCAAAGTAAAGTTTAGTGGCCTTTGCATAGAGCTTTTCAAATCCGCTCGTTTTACCAAGTTCGATTCGCCGCGTCTCAATTGCATTGGCGATGCGCTGAATCTCACTATGCTCTACGATCCATTTATCATCATCATCGCCTTTATAGACATTGCGCGTGTTTGAGCGCAGCAACCCGCGCTTGAGGGCTTGCAGTTCCGCTTTGTTGCTAATGAAACCGAGCAGTACCGATTCGAGGCGCGTGGTGCGCGTATAGTCTTTCTCATTCGGATAAGGTGGCGAGGTGATGACAGCATCAATAGAGTGAGGCTTGATGATGTTTTGAAGATGACGCGCGTCGGCATGATGAACTTCTGTCGGCGTATCTCCTTGCCTTTGCAATTCACGCAAGTCGTTAGCCATCGCGCCCACGTTAGCTTGCCAGGCACCAACCACCGACGCGTCCAATTTTTTACTGGCACTGACTCCGACCTCCGGCCCGAAGTGAAGATTGCTGACTGAGAAGACAAGGGCTTTGGCTAAGGCCAAGAGTTCATGTTGATGGTAACGTTTATCATAGTGTGCTCTGAGCGTTTCAAGGAGAATAAGCGTCTTATGAAGGGGAACTGGGCTGATCGAGTCTGTTAGTAGTAACTTGAAGCTTTCCGGCGGCAACGTGCGTAACTGGAAGTTAGTCGCCGAGGCGGAATCCTCTACTCCACCCTCAGCTTGAAGTCGGATTAGCGTCGCGTCGGCAACCAGTTGGGCATGTTTAATCAATCCTTCAGGCTCTGGCGTCCAATCAACCTTGATTCGGCTGGCGAAATGAGCCATTGAGTTGGCTTCAATGCCGATACTTGGAATACCAAGCTTTTTAGCCTCAACTAGCGTTGTGCCAGTGCCACAAAATGGGTCTAGCAACTGATGTTCGCTGCGGACGCCGAATCGCTCCAGATAATCGCGTACCACATGAGGCGGAAACGAAAGCACGAAGCGATACCATTCATGCGCAGCGGCATCTTCAACATAAAGCCGATTGTTTAGACCGTTTAATATCGCTCGCGCACGGGACATTTGCTGTCAGCCTTTACAGACAGTAGTTGCTGCATGTCTGTCGAGTCTCATTAGTCGAGGCCGTAGACGGCCGCGCGCGGCAGTTCCGCCTCTTCGCCGCGCATGCGCGCCGCGGCGAGTTCGACCGCCTCGTAAATTTTGATGTAGCCCGTGCAGCGGCAGAGATTGCCGGAGAGGGCTTCCTTGATCTCTTCGCGGCTGGGGTCGGGGTTCGCAGCGAGCAGTTCTTTGGCGACGAGCAGGAAGCCGGGCGTGCAGTAGCCGCACTGCGCCGCGCCCGTGTCGGCGAAAGTCTCCTGCAAGGGATGCAAGCCGGTTGCGCTCGCCATGCCCTCGACGGTCTCGACGCTGCGGCCTTCCGTGTCGAGTCCGAGCACGAGGCACGAGAGGACGGAGCGGCCGTTCATGAGGACGGCGCACGTGCCGCACTCGCCGAGTTCGCAGCCGTGCTTCGTGCCCATCAGGTTCAAGTCTTCGCGCAGGACTTCGAGCAGGGTCTTGTGCGGCGCGAACGCCACCTCCACGGTCTCGCCGTTGAGGGTGAATTCGATATGGGCTTTCTGTTTGGTTCGTTCGGACATCCGGTTGATTTTATATGAAGACGGGGGCTGGACTGAAACGCTTGAGACGGTAAATGGCAAATGGTCAATGGCGAATGGAAGAAAGCGGGTTTTCTCCATTCACCATTGACCATTTACCGTTCACCAGCTACGGCATGACGAGTTGGCCGGTCTTGCTCGTTTTGTTGAGGACGATGTTGTCTATGAGGCGGGTCTTGCCGAAACGCGCGGCGACGGCGATGAGGACGGAGCGGTCGTCGAGGCGGTCGAGCCGTTCCAGCGTGTCGGCGTCGTTGACGCTGACGTATTCGATCTGGGCGCGCGGCTCGGCCTCGATGTCGGCGCGGATGAGGTCGGCGATCTTCTTGCCGTTGCGCTCGCCTTCGGAATAGGCGGCCTCGGCGTGCGAGAGCGCGCGGTAGATGATGGCGGCGGCGCGCTTGTCTTCCGGGTCGAGATAGGCGTTGCGCGAGGAGAGGGCGAGGCCGGAGTCTTCGCGCACGGTCGGGAGGATGACGATCTCCGTGTCGAACGCCAGGTCGCGCACAAGTCGCTTGACGACGAGCGTCTGCTGCGCGTCCTTCTGGCCGAAGTAGGCGAAGTCTGCGCGGACGATGTTGAAGAGGACGGTCAGGACGGTGGCGACGCCGCGGAAGTGGCCGGGGCGCGCCGCGCCTTCGAGTTGCTCGGAGAGGCGTTCGACCTCGACGTAGGTGGAAAAACCTTTCGGGTAAATCTCTTCGGCGGGCGGGGCGAAGATGTAATCCACGTTGTAGTCGGCCAAGGCCATCGTGTCTTTCGTCAGGTCGCGCGGGTAGCGCGAGAAGTCTTCGTGCGGGGCAAACTGCTTGGGGTTGACGAAGACCGAGACGATCACCACGTCGCACATGCGCCGTGCCTCGCGCACGAGACTCAAGTGCCCCTCGTGGAGCGCGCCCATCGTCGGCACCAGCCCGATGGTCTTGTCCAACTCGCGCCGCACCTTGCGCGACACCGAACTCATGCGTTGACGACGATTGATGATTTCCATAGGAAGTTGTCAGTGGTCAGTTGTCCGCGGTCAGTTGTTCGATTGAATCTTTCGTAGCTTACGCATAAATCACAAACAACTGACAACTGACAACTGACCACTGACGGGTTTTTATGAACGCTCGGTCTCCGCGTCGCCGGTCGTGCTGATGGGCGTGGCTTCGAGTTCGGCGGCGGCTTCGCGCGGCAGCGGGTAGGATTCGTTCTCCGCCGGGTATGCGCCCGCGCGCACGTCTTCGGCGAAGCGGCTGATGGCCTCGGTCATCTGCGCGCGCAGGTCTGCGTACTGGCGGACGAAGCGCGGGCGCGTCGGGCTGAACGAGAGGCCGAGCAGATCGTGTATGACGAGGACTTGCGCGTCGCAGTGTTCGCCCGCGCCGATGCCGATGGTCGGGATCGAAACGCTCGCCGTCACCACTTTGGCGATCTCGCGCGGCACGACTTCGAGGACGAGCGCGAACGCGCCCGCCGCTTCGAGAGCGCGCGCGTCTTCCACTAAGGCGCGCGCCGCGTCGGCCGTCTTGCCTTGCAGGCGGAAGCCGCCGAGTTTGTTGACCGACTGCGGCGTCAAACCGATGTGACCCATCACCGGAATCTCTTCGGCGACGAGGCGCGCGACGACTTCGACGCGCGCGCGACCGCCTTCGAGTTTGACGGCCTCCGCGCCGCCCTCTTTGACGAGCCGGAGCGCGGCGCGCACGGCATCGTCCGCGCCCGTATGGTAAGAGCCGTAGGGCATGTCGGCGACGAGGAGCGCGCGCTCGACGCCGCGGCGCACGGCGCGCGTGTGGCGGATCATCTCGTCGAGCGTGACGGGGACGGTCGTGTCGTAACCGAGCACGACGTTGCCCACCGAGTCGCCGACGAGAATGATGTCCGTGCCCGCCTCGTCCACGATGCGCGCGGTCGGGTAGTCGTAGGCCGTCAGGCAGACGAGCCGCTCCCCGCGCTCTTTGCTCGCGCGCAGCGAAGGCACCGTCACTTTTTCAGGACGCTGTTGTTTGAGATATGCCATTGGTCGTGGTCACTTGTGTCTGGATCGTCTTTTTCCGAGGATGGCGAATTATAGGCGAGCAGGCCGCGCGGCCGCAAACTGACTTTCGCCACCGCCGCCACGCACGCGCTCCAAAGCGTGTGGACTATCCGCCTTTCGATCCGGCATGTCAATTGAAAATTTCACCGTCCGGCCGATCACTGCGCCCGCACGTTGGAGACCAACGGGCGACGACGGACGCGTCTGAAAGTTCGGACAACAGCGCGGCGAAACTCCGGCCGAGTGTCGGGTGCGTGAGTTCGGGCGCGAGTTCGGCGAGGGGGGCGAGGACGAAGCGGCGCAGGTGGAGGCGCGGATGCGGGAGCGTGAGATATTGCGTCGCGGAGCGCGCGTCGCCGTAGACGAGGAGGTCGAGGTCAATGGTGCGCGGCGCGGGCGACATCAAAGGCGGCGCGGCGCGTCGTCGGCCGAGCCGGTACTCGATGCGGAGCAGGCGCGCGAGAAGTTGTTCGGGCGACGGAGACGCGGCGTGCGTAATAGCAGAAACGGCGTCGGCATCGTTGTCAGCATCGTCGGCGTGCGTCGTCGCGTCGGCATCGTTGTTCGTAGCGTCAGCGAGCGTAAGTTCGGCGACCATGTTGAGGAAGAGCGGTTGCGCGTCCGGTACGCCGACGGGTTCGGTTTCGTAGACGGACGAGAGGCGCGTGACGCGCAAGCCTGCGTCGAGCATGCCGCCGACGGCGAGCAGGAGGTTGCCGGCGCGGTCGCCGAGGTTCGAGCCGAGTCCGACGTAGGCGTGCGTGATCGTGTGCATAAGCGGCGCGCTGAGATTCGATTGTAGTCTATCGAGGATTCGATAGTAGCCTATCGGGGATTCGATTGTAGCCTATCGAGCGCGGGCGCGGTAAACTCGCGCCGAGATGCCGGACGAGACTCGACAGACGCGCGCGGGCGCGACCGACAAACAGACGCGTGCGGGCGCGGGGCGCGACTTGAACGCGGCGCAACTGGACGCGCTCGTCTGGTTGAAGTGGCGTCTGTTCGTCAGCGCGATGCGGTCGAAGCGCGGCGCGGCCAACCGCGCGGCCTCCGCTTTGGGGACGCTCTTTGCGATCACGCTCTCGTTGTTGTTCGCCGCCGGTCTCGGCGTGGCCGCGTACTTCATCGTTTACAACCGGAGCGGCGTGCGCGCGTCGAGCTACGCCCCTGACATTGCGACGGGCGCAAGCGTGGAATCACTCTTCCTGCTGTTCGGGATGGTCTCGATGATCTATCTCGTGTGGGCGACCGCACCGCTCAGTTTCGGCGGCGGCAACGACTTCGATCCGGGGCGACTGCTCCTGTACCCCGTCAGCCTGCGCAAACTCTTCGCCCTCGATATGTTGAGCGAGTTGACGAGTCTCGCCTCGATCTTCGCCGCGCCCGCCATCTTCGCGCTCGCGCTCGGCGCGGGGCTGGCGCACGGGCGTATCGGCGGCGCGCTCGTCGTCGCCCTCTGCGCGACGCTGTTCGGGATGTCGCTCGCGAAACTGCTCTCGACGTGTCTCGGCACGTTGATGCGGATGCGGCGGACGCGCGGCGAAGCGCTGCTGGCCGTGCTCGGCGTCGTCGGCGCGCTCTCCGGCCTCGCGCTCGGACAGAGCGACCGCCTCTTCGCGCACTTCGGGCGTTTCCCCTTCGCGCTGCGCCTGACGCCGATGGGCGCAACCGCCGCCGCGCTCGCGGGCGGCGCGTCGGGCGTCAACTCAAACTACTTGCTCTCGCTCGCAGTACTCGTCGCCTACGCGCTCGCCGCGACGCTTGCCACTTACAAGATCGCGAAACGCGCGCTGGAAGGAAACGGCGGCAGAGGCGGCGCGCGTCGTGCGGCGCGTGTCGAAGCGGGCGGCGATAGCAGCGGCGCGGCGTCGGCGAAGGCGTGGGGGTGGCGTCTGCCGTTCGGGTCGGAAGAGTTGTCGAGCGTGTTCGAGAAGGAGTTGCGTTACGCCGCGCGCAACGCGCAGTTGCGAACGATGGCGGCGATGCCGATCATCATGACGCTCTCGTTCAAGTTAATCGGCTCGCGGCGCGGCGGCGGCTTCCCCGGCGGCGGTGGTCACTCCGGCGGCGCGGGCGCGGCAGCTAGTTTCTTCGCGGCCGTCGCGCCCTACGCGGAAGGCACGGGCGCGGCCTTGAGCGTGCTCTACGTGTTCCTCATTACGTCGGCGCTCTCGGCGAATTTGTTCGGCTACGAGGCGGGCGGGATGCGCGCCTACGTGCTCGCGCCCGTCGCGCGGCGCACCATCCTCGCGGGGAAGAACCTCGCGGGTTTCACCGTCTCGCTCGTCTTCACCGTCGCCGTCGTCGTCGTCAACGCGCTGCTCTATCGCGACCTGACGCCGCGGGCGCTACTCTTCACTTCACTCTGCTTCGTCTTCTTCGCGGCGGCCGCGGCCGTGGCGGGCAACTGGTTCTCGCTGCGCTTCCCGAAGCGTCTGCAATTCGGCAAACGCATGAACGCGTCGGGCGTGGCGGGGCTGCTGCTGCTCCCGGTCTTCCTGTTGATCGCCGTCGCGCCCGCCGTCGCCGTGCTGGCCGGTTACGCCGCGCAGAGTCTCCTCGTCGAATATGCTATACTCGCCGCGTTGGCAATCGCGGGCGTATTCGTCTATCTCGTGTCGCTCAGACGGCAGGGACGACTGCTCGCCGAACGCGAACTTGACATCCTCGAAGCAGTGACCGGACGCGGCGACGACTGAACGAGTCGCCGACCTTCTCGCGTACGTGCGTCAAGCAAAGCGCGCGACAGGTTTGTCCCGGTCGTTGGCCGAGAGTATATTGATTCCAGAGGTGCTGCGCGCCCATTTTTTGTTTCATTCGGCGCGGCATCCGGGCGGGCTAGTCCGACGGCGGACGCGTCCCCGTCCAGACACAAATGGCACGCAGAAAATACCGCAGCACCCAGCCCGTCACGGAACGCTCTTTTCTGGAGTATCTCTCCACGCCAGCCCTGCAAACTTCCCGCATCGAACTCCTCAGGCTCGTGCGCGGCGGCGAAGACACTTACCTAGAACTCAAAGTCAAACTCTCGAACCCGGAGAAGATCGCGCAGGGCATCTGCGCGCTCGCCAACACGGGCGGCGGCGTGATGGTCTTCGGCGTCAGCGACCAACTCCGCGTCGAGGGCGTGGACGACCCCGAAGACGTGCGCGACGAAGTGGTGCGTATCTGCCGCGAACAAATTTCGCCGCAACTCGTCCCCTACATTGATCTCATCGCGTTCGACAACGGGCGGCGCGTCGTCGCCGTGGACATCGAAGGCAAACGCCGTCCCTATCAAACGCGCGACGGGCGTTACTTCGTCCGCATCGGCGCGGACAAGCGCGAAGCCTCGCGCGAAGAACTCTCCGCGCTCTTAGACGAAGCGCGCCCCCTGCGTTACGAGAACGTCGCCGTGACGGGCGCGAGCGACGCCGACATCGACGAGGCGCACCTGTGGAGTTTCGTCCGCGAGTTCTCCGGCGACGCCTTCGACACCAGCCCCGGCGCGCCCGACTACCCGACCGCCGACGTGCTCAAGCGCGATCTTCTCCTCGCGACGGGCAACATGGACATGGCCGTGCCGACGGTCGCCGGTCTCCTCCTCTTCGGGCGCGACG
Source organism: Pyrinomonadaceae bacterium (assembly GCA_030838445.1). Lineage (GTDB taxonomy): Bacteria > Acidobacteriota > Blastocatellia > Pyrinomonadales > Pyrinomonadaceae > JAIVJZ01. The sequence continues at coordinate 42,688 of JAUZFQ010000016.1, forward strand.
AGCGCGTCGCCGAACTCCTCCCGCGCTCCTCGGTCACCGCCGTTCGCTACGCCGGGGACACCGCGCAGGACGCCGAAGTCGAGCGCGTCGTCTTGAAGGGAAATTTGCACACGCTCTACGAGGCGTCTTTGCGTTTCATCACGCGCTACTGCGACCTGCTGGACGAGCGTCCGCGCGCGCGCCAGACGCCCGCGGGCAGCGACGTGCCGGATGACGCGCCCATCGCGGCGCGCGCCAACTACCAACGCGCCGCCGTCGGCGAGGCCGTCGCCAACGCGCTCACGCACCGCGACCTCGCCCTGCGCGATCACACGACGCGCCTTCTCGTCTTCGACCGTTCGATTGAAATTCTGAACCCGCGTCGGACGGCAGGCTTCGCGCCGCCCGCGCAAAAGGCGATCCGCTACGGCGTGCCGCAGCAACTCAACCCGCAACTCGCGGCTATCTTCCGCAGCCCCGCCTACGGCCTCGACCTCGCGCGCGGCGGCCTGCCCATGCTCCTGCGCCAGGCACGCCTCTTCTCCGGTCGCCGCGCCGACATCAACGCCTTCAACGACGAATTCCGGCTGCGGCTCTACGGGGTGTGAAAGGGTTTCAAGTTTCAGGTTTCAAGTTTCAAGTTTTAAGAAGCTCAAGTTAAAAATATTCGGGTTAAAGAAATAGGTCTCAAGTTTGTCAGCACAAACCTGAGACCTATTTCTTGTTCTTAACTTGAAACCTGAAACCTGAAACTTAAAACCGCCGTTAGGCCTTCGGCGCGTTGTAATACTTGCGGTGCTGGACGTCGAACTCTTTCTCGTCGTAGACGCCGTCGCCGTTGATGTCAACTTTGACGACGATCTTGTGCTGCTTGCCGTCGCGGCGTTCGCCGGGGTTGTAGCCGAGGCTGTACTGGCTGCGCATGAGCGCGTTGATGGAGGCGAGCGTCGCGCGCAGTTCGCCGGGGAAGGTGACGGGGAAGTAAGCGCCGCCCGTCTCCTTGGCGAAGGTGTTCAGAGTGTTCTGCGCCTGAATGAGCGTGAGGCGTCCGGGCGAGCCGGTCAGCGTGTCCACGGCTTCAATCTGATCGCTGTAGCGTTTGTAGAAGAGGTTGCCCGTGCCGATGATGTAGATGGGGATGCCCGCGTTCTGCGCGATCTTGCGCGCCTGATCGTAGTTGATCTTGCTGAACGTATCAATGCCCGTGGAGATGAGGAAGACGGCGCGGCGACGGCCTTCGACGCTGACCAGCCCGGTGTAGTCGGCCTTCTCCTCTTTGCTGTCTTCGAGCACGACGGAATCGGCGCGGCCGCCGACGAGCGTCAGCTTCAACGCGTCGAAGAGGTTCGTCTCACGGAAGGCCGGGCGGTTGCGAACGAGCAGGGTGATGACTTCGTTGACGCGGCGCGGGTCGTTGGTGAAATCGGTGAGCGGCGTCGGGCGCATGTCGTAAGCGATGACGGAAATGTAGTCGCCGCGCTGCACGGCGTCCTGCATGAAGAGGGCGGCGGGCGCGATCAGTTCGGCGCGGCCGTCGTCCATGCCACCCGTGCCCGCCGACGCGAGACCCTGCGCGAGGCGGCTATACTCGATGACGACGGCGACGTTGAGTTTCGCCTCCGGCGTGGCGAAGTTCGTGATCTGCTGCTGCACGCCGTCCTCGAAGACGGCGAAGTTCGCCTGCTTCAAACCGCTGACGATCTGCTTGCTCTTTTTGTGGATGACGACCGTCTCGATGTTGACGAGGTTGGTGACGACCTTGACGACCTCTGCATCCTGCGGCACGTTGACGATATCCTTCGGCACTTCCTCGACCTTCTCGCCCTCCGGCTTCTGCTCGCCCGGCCGCTGGTTCTTCTTCTGCGGCAGCGTCTCCGGCCTGCGGCGCGACTGCGCGTGCGCGTCGAAACTACCGGCGGGCACTCCGGCCAACACGAACATGAGTGCGAGAGCGGCGGCGAGGACGCGCCGCGTGCGGCTGTCGAGAGAGTTCTTCATGATCAATACAAACCTCTTAAAACGACTTCGGGCGGGTTGTTGATTTTATTCGGGCTGACGCTTACGCAATAGTACGGCGCGCGCCGCCCGCAGAGCAAGAAAGGATTGGATGCGTGGAAGCGTGCGCGAGATGCCGCCGCCGGGAGGGGGCGGCGGCATCCGTCTCGCGTCGGAACGCGCGCGCGTAGTCGGGCGGTTAGGGGCGGGACGAACCCGTGAGGGCTTCGGCTTCGACCGTCACGTCATACGTGCCTGAGTTGTCAACGAGGTTGCCTTCGTTGACGCCGAGAAAGAGTCGCCCGTCGCGCTGCGCTGTGAACTCGCGGCTCGCGCCGAGGAAGATGAAGTCGTCGTTGTCGTCGCCGATGACGGCGATGAGGCCGCCGGTCGGCTCGTTGCGCATGAGCTTGTCGCGGTCGGCGAGGCGGGGCAGCCCCGTGGGCGTTGACATCTGGCCGCCGCCGAGCGAGACGCGACCCGTCGCCGTGATACGCAGGCGTTGCCCGGCGCGCACCATCAGGCCGCTGTCGTTCCAGCCGTTCGAGGCGTTGTCGGCGCGCACGCGCAGGCGGATGGGGAAGAAGACGGGCGACGCGCCGCCGCCTGTGCCTGTGCCCAGACCGTTGTTGCGGTCGTTCGCCGTGTTGTCGGGCTGCGTGGGGCGCGTCGTCGGGGCGGGGTTGCGGATGACGGGCGCGGGCGCGTTGCTCGCGCTGCGGTCGTCGTTTGCGGCGGCATCATCGTTGATGCTGCCGCCCGCCGCTGCGCCGCTGCTGTCGGCCGCATCGAACTCGATGGATTCAATGTCTTCCGAGTAGATCGTCATGCGGCCGCGCCGCCCGCGCGTGTTCGCGCCGATGAGCACGGTGAACTGCTGATCTTTGAAGGCGATGATCTGGCCGCGCACGACCGAACCGTCGCGCAGGCGGATGGTGTCGGCCAACGCCGCCGCGCTCAAACTCAAGGTGAGGACGACGGCGAGGGTCGCCGCGCCTAAGTTACTCTTCTTCATAATCCCTCCCGGAGACTTGTGGACAACCGAACGAAATGTTCCAGCGGACGTTTACCAAACAGAGCACGCTTTGGCAAGCGGGAGAGTAGCATGTTGCACGAAAGGATGTCCGAACCGGGCACGCGGGTTGCCCATCGCCGGGGCGGTTTCAAGTTTCAGGTGTCAAGTTTCAAGTTAAAGACCGGAGAAACTGTCAGTCCTGAAACTTTTCAGTCCTGAAACTTGAAACCTGAAACCTGAAACTCGGCTTCGGTCTTTACCGCCGGGCGTTTCTTGGCTATGCTCTCCCTTTCAAGTCGAGACGGAAGACGCGGTTGACTGTTGAGGGACTCGGGGCGCGCGTGCGTGGGTGACGCCCGCCTGAAGCCTGCGGCGGAGAATTCTATTTCCACACACCAGAGGAGTTTTTCTATGGCCTTACCGGCAAGGTATCGGGGCGCGGGCTATCGCGCGTGGCTCAGCGAGGACTTGGGCGCGCTCATCGAGTCGAAGGATTTGAGCCTGTCGCATTTGCAGAAGGGCTACGTGCGCTCGCGCTGGCTGCAACAGGTCTTGCGTCTGGACTACGAGTTCCAGCGCGCGCTCAAGAAGTATCAAGTGTTGCGTCTGGCGACCGCGCTCGGCTGCCTCGTCATCCTGATGCTCGTCAGCGTCGGCTTCGACGAGGCGCGCCTCGGCACTTGGGCGACGCCGCTGCGCTACCTGACGATCCTGTTGACGCTCGCGGTGTCGGGCAGCGTCGTCATCGAGCACCTGTTCAACTACGGGCAACGCTGGCGCGACACGGAGCATAACCTTGAGCGGCTGCAAACCGAGGGCTGGCGGTTTCTGCAACTGAGCGGCCACTACCGCCACTACGAAAACCACGCGGCGGCCTTCTCGGCCTTCGTCAATCAGGTGGAAGAATTGAGCCAGCACGAGGTCGAGGTCTACAGTTCGCGCGTGCTGCACGAGCGGCGGAAGGGAGGCGGGGCAAGTGAGGCCGCGGACGCCGTAAAAAAGTTGGAAGCCCCGCCCGCGCAGGAGACGACAGCAGCGGCGGGGCGGGAAACTCCAACGGTTCCCACGCGCGACCAGATCGCGCCGCGCCGCGTCCAACTTCCGCGGGGGCAGTAAGCTACCTCGCGCCCGTCGTCACGTGGGAGATGCTCGTGGAACGCGAACCCGCGCTCCGCGAGTTGGAGAGAGAGTTGTCCGGGGTGCGCGACGAGGGCGGAAACTCTTTCTGCGCGAACAAGTACTGGTACGTGCGCGCCGCCCCGCGCGTCGCGGAGTTGGTGGGCGCGCAGGCCACGGCGCAAGACGACCCGCTGCTGCGCGCCCCGGAAGCCTACACGCTCGCCTACGAAGTCCTCTACCGCCTGCTGCCGAACTGCCGCAACTGCGTCTGCGTGCCGTGGTGACGTTCGATCAAGAGAACTCATCTTCCAGTGAAAAAGTTGCGCCGCAAGGTATTCCGTTTCAGGTCGGCCACGGATCACAAATAAGAAGAGCACCCGCATGTTACCTTGAGTTTGCGGGTGCTCCGGTGAGAGATTCAAGAGCGGCTCTTCCACTTACGATCAGCATTTATCAGAAGAAGAATTTACTATCGGTGTTTGAGATGCTTGGCCCCATATAGCTCGCGCTGGAGCTAGAGCTTAGACTGCCCTGCATTCCAAAGTTTCCTAACGGGGATGCGGATTGCTGTTGTGACTCTCCTGTTTGAAGTTGTGCCAATGCTTTCTGCATCCGCTCATAGGTGTCACGTATAAATTTCAACTCGTTGTGGCTCACCAGCATCTTGATATGACCTGCCCATTGCGGGTCAATGATGACGATCCGCCCGTCACGCTTCACCATAAATTGCAAGTCGTTGATGACCATCGAATCTTGAGTCTTCAAAAGCTTGGAGAGGTCTTCGCAGATGGCCGCCAACGCCTGCTTTGAGGGCGGAACCCATTTCTGTTTCATCTTTAAGAGAAGGCTTATGATGCCAAACTCGGAGGTGTTCACCTCTCGCCCGGCAGCCGCTTCGTTTAGTATGAAGCCGATGATCCCCTCGTTGGAAACTTTAGCCATGTCTACGAAAACGCCTTCCACCTTGTCCATCAGAATACCCATCGTCTTCTTTCCCTTATGAATCACCTCGATCACTTTAGGATTAGGCGTGGCAAAACCGGCCTGAGCTATTTTATGAAGCGCCGCCACCTCGCCGAGCACTTGAGAGCTATTACAATTCTTGAACACGGAAAGTAATTGGGTCTCGCCTATTTTATAAATATCCTTAAACTGGCTGGGCTTGAAAATCTTTAGCCGCTCATCGCTCGTATCCAGCACGCCTTCATTTACGGTTTGAGGCTTCACCACACTTGCATCAACGTTTGCCAAAATATCAAAACCGGCGGCGCTGTGGTTCAGCCACGTTTGCCTCTGAGACCTCTTTCCCGCATTCGCTCGATAAGCAGACTCACTCCCCAGTTTGATCATCGAGGCATCTTTGACTTCGTAATACATCTCTCCCGTATTTCTATCAGCGTGCCATTGCACTCCGTCTACCAACTGATCCCAGTAAAGATCCTTCCCATGTTCGTCTACCCACTTGGGTTGGATCACGGCATTTCGCAAGAGGGGTCGCCCCGGAGATTGTGGCGCAAGATTTGGTTTGAGTTGGGCTACGGGCAAACGCCCCGTCGGTCGGGCAGGCGATAAGCTGTTGGGCGGGTTCTTCCGCTGAGCGGTCGCCACAGGTGACGAGGCGGAGAATCGTGGAGCGACCTTAGCCTGCATGGTCTGTGCATCGCTAACTTTCGTCGCCGTCGTTGTTCGCGCCTGCATCGCAAGTTGCGGCTGAATCAACTTTGGTTGAGGGCGATATACCGGCGGGGCGACAGGTTGATGTGTCGGCTGCGCTCGCTGCTGTGGCTGCTGACTGACGGCTATTTTCCCCTGCAAGACTTTGGGGACGGGTTGCGGGCGATACACCGGAGGCGCGACCGGACGTCGTGGCGGTTGAGGAGACGTTTCAAGCCTGCACTGCATGACGCGCAAATGAGGCTGATGCTGCCTTGTCATCTGCTGCGCAGATGAGGGCGAGATCTTAACTTGAGGAGGACGCGATGGCTTATTCATTGGCTTGACCTTTGAGGCCGTCCTCTAGTGAGTATGCTTTGAGGCTCACGACAATCGGCTCTCGCCAGCGGGTGTGAGATGCGCGAACGATATACCTCTCAAATGATCAATGTCAATGATTATGAATCTGCGCGCTCGTCTGTTTGTCGCGGGTCGGAAGCGCGAGGGTGCTTCCGACCCGCGACAAACGCGTTACGGCAGCACCGTCAACTTCAAATGCGAGCCGTTGCGCCCGGCGCGATAGATGCGTTGGGTCGCCTTTTGAAAGTCGGACTCGCGCGCCTGGTAGATGTTGACGAACTTCTGCGGGTTGCGGTCAACGAGCGGAAACCAGGTGCTCTGAATCTGCACCATGATGCGGTGGCCTTTGCGGAAGGTGTGGCTCGTGTCCGGCATCACAAACTCGATCTTCGTCGGCTGGTTCGGCGTCATCGCTTCGGGGCGCTCCCAACCGTTGCGGAAGCGCGCGCGCATCGGCTCGCCGCGCACGAGCATCTGGTAGCCGCCCATGCGTAACTGTTTCGGGTTGGGGTCGGGGTCGGGAGTGTCTTCGGGGAACACGTCCACGAGTTTGACGATGAAGTCGGAGTCCGTGCCAGTGGTCGAGACGGTGAGGTCGGCCGCGACGGGGCCGGCGAGCGTGAGGTCTTTGTCGAGCGGTTCGGTCTGGTAGACCAAAACGTCGGGGCGGCGCGTCGCGAAACGCTGATCCTGAATCATGTAGTCGCCCGTCATGCCGAAGGAGATGCGGTTGAGGTGCGGCACGGGATGCCACGGGTCGCTCACGTATTCGTCGAAGGCGCGCGTGGCGGCCGTCGCCGCCGGGGCGTTGAAGGAGAGACGGCCTCCGGCGTCGAGGTAGAGTTCGGTTTGCCGCGCGTTCTTCGGCGGCCAACTGTCGAACTTGCGCCAGCGGTTCGAGCCTGTCTCGAAGACGTAAGCCTCCGGCAACTTCTCCTCGCACTTGTCTTTCAGCACGCACTGGAAGAACGGGAACTCGATCTTCTCGCGGTAGAAGACGCCGGTCTTCTCGCCGAAGTTGATGTCGCCGAGCGTGTCGCCGTCCATGCCCGCCCACCCGCCGTGCAGCCACGGCCCCATCACGAGCGTGTTGTAGATGCCGGGGTTTTTCTTCTCAATCGCCTCGTAGGTGTGGAGCGCGCCGTAGAGGTCTTCGGCGTCGAACCAGCCGCCGACGGTCATCACGGCGGGCTTGATGCCGCTCAAGTGCTGCGGGACGTTGCGCGCCTTCCAGTAGTCGTCGTAAGTCGGGTGCGCCATCATCTCGTTCCAGAAGGCGCGCTTGTTCTTGTAATACTTCGCGTTGGCGTTCGGCAGCGCGCCCATGTCGAGAAAGAACTTGTAGCCGTCGAGCGTGCCGGGTTTGAAGCCGGGGTCAGGCCGCTCGGTCGTTGGCTGCGGCCGGGGCAGGCCGAAGGCAGCGTAGAAGGGGAAGGTGTGCGCGAGAAAGAGCGTCCCGTTGTGATGCCAGTCGTCGCCGATGAACCAGTCGGCGATGGGCGCTTGCGGCGAGGCGGCCTTGAGCGCGGGGTGCGCGCCGAGCAGCCCCATCGAAGTGTAAAAGCCCGGATACGAGATGCCCCACATGCCGACGCGCCCGTTGTGGTTCGGGATGTTTTTGACGAGCCACTCGATGGTGTCGTAGGTGTCCGTGCTCTCGTCAATGTCGGTCGCGCCCGTCTTGTGCGGCTTGTGCGGGCGCACGTCCACGTACTCGCCCTCGGACATGAACCTCCCGCGCACGTCCTGATAGACGAAGATGTAGCCGTCGCGCATGAAGTGTTCGGAGGGGCCGAGCAGTCCCTTGTACTTGTCTTCGCCGTAAGGCGAGACGGTGTAGGGCGTGCGGCTGAACATGATCGGGTAGGTGCGCGAGGTGTCCTTCGGCACGTAGACGGACGTGAACAACTTCACGCCGTCGCGCATCTCGACGCGATACTCGCGTTTCTGGTAGTTGGCCTTAACGTCGTACTTCTCCTGCGCGAACGTTGCGGCGGGGCAGGCGAAGACGGCGACTAAGAGGCTGGCGACGAGCACGCCGCGGGCGGAGACGGATTTAAGAATCGGGTTCATAGAGTTTCCTCGCGCGATTGAAGGTTTAGAGGGCGAGCGGCGCGGGGGCGTGTGTCCGTCCGGCGCGCGGCGCGTGCAAATTGAGTTGACGAGAATTTCCTTGCGGCCGTCGTCGTAGTGTTGGCGCACATTGTAGACGCATCCGGCGGCGCGCGCCAGCAGAGCATGCCCGAAAATTCTGAGTTATCATACGTGCAATCTGCGGCGACAAGTTTCGTTTAACTTATGAGTCCGAGTTGGCAAGCACGCGGCATCAGCGCGAGCATCCGCCTCTTCGTCCGGCGTCGTCGTTGGGGCAGGGACGCGGGTGCGACGGCGCGGCGCGCGCGTCTCATCTTCGGCGCGCCGTGGCCTTATCAATGGTTTCGCACGCGCGGCTTGAACGTGCGCCCGGTTGACGACGCCGCAACGGGCGTGCGCGGCGAGTGGCTCGAACCGGCAAGCGTGAAGGCGAGGGCGGGCGCGACGAAGGACGCGGGCGTCATCTTCTACATCCACGGGGGCGGCTTCGTCTCCGGCTCCGCTGCCACGCAACGCCCCGTCACGGCCGCCCTCGCGCGGCTCACCGGCCAGCGCGTCTTCAGCCTCGACTACCGCCTCGCGCCCGAACACCGTTACCCCGCCGCGCTCGACGACGCGTTGGCCGCTTACGAGTGGCTGCTCGCGCGCGAGGGCGTGCCCGCAGACTCGATCTGCGTCGCAGGGGATTCGGCCGGGGGCGGCCTCGTGCTCGGCTGCCTGCTGCGCCTGCGCGACGCGGGACTCGCGCCGCCCGCCTGCGCCGTGTGCTTCTCCCCGTGGACTGATCTCGCGGGCACGGGGGCGAGCGTTCGCACGAACGACGGGCGCTGCGCGATGTTTCGCACGGAGAACATAGACGAGTTCGCCGCAGCCTATCTGCCGACGGGCGCGTCGCCGCGCGATCCTTACGCCTCGCCCGCACACGCCGACAACTTCCGCAAGTTGCCGCCACTCCTCCTGCAAGTCGGTTCGACCGAGTTGCTGTTGGACGACGCGCGCGTCGTCCACGAACGGATTCGTGCGGCGGGCGGCGCGAGCCGTCTGGAAATTTACGAAGACCTGCCGCACGGCTGGCAGATGCTCGACGGCCTCGTGCCGGAAGCGCGCGCCGCCCTCACACAAGCCGCGTCGTTCATCCGCGAACACATGCCGGAGGCGCGCGGCGACGAATCGAAGTTTTGACCATCTGAAATTTGACCATCTGAAATTTAACTATCTGAAATTGACCATCTGAAATTAACTGTCGGAAATTTGACCGTCGAAGTTTTAACTGTCGAAGTTTTGACTACGATTGGTCGCGCGGCTTGTATCAACATAGGACAAACGGGGCATCCGGTGTCTCACCTCTCAATGCACGCGTCCGCGCGTCGCGGCGGGCGCAAGTGAGCGCGGCTTCGTCCCGCGCCAACGTAACTACCTGTATTCCTTAAGCCTAAACGGATGCGAAGAAGCGTGGCCGGGGGAGGCGCGCGGCTGGCATCGTGTTTGCTTTTATTAGACGGCAAATGAAACACAAAATGAACAGAGCGACTGGTTTTGTGATGAGCGTGTCGGTCATGTTCGGCCTGACGTTTTTGCCGGTTCAGTTAACCGCCGGGCAAACTCCCGTCGCGGCGCAAGCCGACCCGCTGGACGGACTGTCGGCCAAGCAGCGAGAGACGGTGGTCGCCTTTCAGGAGCGCGCGAAAGACTACTCCAAGTTGCGCGAGTCAATCGAAGACAAGATGCCGAAGCTCTCCAAGGAGAGCACGCCCGAACAGATCGACGCGCACAAGAAGGCGTTCGAGGAGCGCGTGCGCGAGGCGCGTGCCGGGGCGAAGCGCGGCGAGTTGTTCACGCCCGGCATCGCCGCTTTCATCCGCACGACGATCAAGACCGAGTTCAAAGGGGCAGAGTTGAAAGCACTGCGCGCGTCGGTGTTGGAAGCGGACACGAAAGGCGTTCCGCTCCGGGTCAACTACGCTTACCCGGACACGAAAGAGTTGATCGAGATGTCGCCCGCGCTGCTTCTGAAACTGCCGCAACTCCCGAAGCAATTGCGCTATCGCTTCGTCGGCCGCAACATGCTCCTCGTTGACCGCGAAAACGGTCTCATCGTTGATTACATGCTCAACGCGCTGCCTTAAAGGAGCAGCGCGCCGGAAGGAATTTGGATCATGAAACGCACTATTACTTCGCTGCTGATATTTGCCGCGCTCCTCTTCGGCGGCCTCGTCGGGAACGCGCTCGCCCAAACTCCAGCCCCCGTCGCCCCGGCGACGGGAGAACGCGTCGCCGCTACGGCGGCCGTCGCCACGGCCTCGCCCGTCAAACTCACCCTGCCTTTGAAAGAAGGCTCGGTGCGTTTCCTCGTCATCGGCGACACGGGCACGGGCACGCACCAGCAACACGAGTTGGCCGACGTGATGCTCCGCTACCGGCAAGCCTTCCCCTACGAGTTCGTTCTGATGATGGGCGATAACCTGTATGGCGGGGAAACGCCCACGGACTTCAAAACGAAGTTCGAGGACGTTTACAAGCCGCTGCTCGACGACAAGGTGAAGTTCTACGCCACGCTCGGCAACCACGACGGATCGAACCAACGCTTCTATCAAGCCTTTAACATGAACGGCGAAGAGTTCTATCGTTTCGCGCGCGGCAACGTCGCCTTCTACTCGCTGAACAGCAACTACATGGACAAGCGTCAGGTGAAGTGGCTGGAAGACGAGTTGGCGAAGGACACGGCCGAGTGGAAGATCATGTTCATGCACCACCCGCCCTACTCGTCGGGCGGCAAGCACGGCTCGTCTTCGGGCTTGCGCGAAGTGGTCGAGCCGATCTTTTTGAAGTACGGCGTCAACGCGGTCTTCGCCGGTCACGAACATTTCTACGAGCGCGTCAAACCGCAAAAGGGCATCTACTATTTCATCTCCGGCGCGGGCGGCAAACTCCGTTCGGGCGACGTGAAGAAGAACTCGCCGCTGACGGACAAGGCGTACGACACCGACATGTCCTTCATGCTGCTCGAAGCCGCGGGCGACGAGTTGCACTTTCAGGTCATCTCGCGCACGGGCGAGACGGTTGACTCCGGCGTCATGCTGAACCAGCGGAAGAAGGCGAAGGCTATGAACGCCTCGAACCTCACAGTCTCGCCGATCCGTTGAGAGAACGCGGCGCGGCCTGAGAGCTTCAAACGAACTAACATAAATAGAGGGGCGACGGATGAGTCCGCCGCCCCTCTATTTTCGTCAAGCACGCGGGCGGCGCATGCGTCCGCCGCCCCTCTGGTTTTGTCAGACGCTCGCGGTTTGTCTATTGCCCGGCAGACTTCGACGCGGCCACGCTCCGGCGTAGGTTCGCCAGTTCGTTGATGCGCGCCCGCACCGCGCGGGAGAGCGTGCGCACTTCGGCGCGGCTGTAGTTGGCGGCGCGGAATGCGTCCGCCAGTTGGCGGTCGCTCAGGCGCGAGAGCAGTTGGCCGATCCAACGCGCCTCGTCAACCGTGATGTCGTTGAACATGCCGCGCTTCTTGCCGGAGAACTCGAAATCAACCCGCCCGTCCTCTTTGATCTCGTCGATGAGTTTGTCGCCGCGAAAGCCTTTCGGGTCGTTGCGGCTGCGCGTGAAGCGCCACAGCAGCGGCCACTTGCCCGTGTCGCCGAGCGTCGCGCCGAGGTCGCTGATGGCGTAGCGCAGTTCCGTCGCGCCCTCGCGCGTGGGCACGGCTAAGAGGACGTTGTTCTCGTCCTTCGTGTCCCAGTTGTTCAAGAGCACCATCAACACCTTCAACCCCTGTAACTCGCGCGTGCCGACGAACGGGTTCTGCTCCCACTCCCAGTCGCCCTCGCGTTCGACGTTCGCGGGGCGCGCCTCGAACCTCACGTTCTCGAACACGCCCTTGCCGGGGATGTTCACGCGCGGGACGAGATAGGTGATCTCGGTCATGTACCCGGCCGCCCACAGCAGCCGCGTCGAGGCCGTCTCCGACTGCGCCTCCTTGCCCACCTTCGCCACCCACACGCGCCCCGCCGCGTCTCTCACGCGGAACTTCTTCGACCACCCCCCCTTCTCCTCCTTGATGAAGGTGAGCCGCCGCACGTCCGGCCGCATCCGCGCGCCGCCCGACCCCAGCAACAAATTGCGCGTGGAGATGTCGTGCGGCTCCTGCCACAGCACCGGCGTCCCCGCAGGCGTCTTCTTCTTCCCCGACTTTTCCTGAAACGCGCTCGCCCCCGGCGCGCACGTCGCCAGCAGACACACGGCGACCATCGCCGACAACAACAGCTTCCGGTTGAATAGATTCATATAGACCCTTCCGTCCTCACACTAAAATTACCGACACGCCCGCCGAGTCGCCCAACACTGTTCAGGGGATGCCGTAGATTATATTCAACTGCCCGCGCCCGGTCTACACTTCCCACGCATCAACGCGCCCCCGCGCGCCTCGTCTGTGCCACGGCCATGTCCGATGCCGAACGAATTACGCGCCCGGCCGACTCGCTGCCGCAACACGTGTGTCTGTTCGTGGCCTCGCTTTGAATTTTTTAGGGTATAAGTTTACGCCGTCGGGGGCGGGAATTGCTTGGCCGACGGTGGAGAGGTTTGTTGAGCGTGCTCGCCGGCTTTATGAGCAAGGCGCGGATGGCCTCCGCCCTGACGACTACGTGCGGTGGTGGTGAAAGTGGTTATTGGTCGGACTTGATTCGATGATCGAAGACAGGGTGTGTGAGTCCGTGATAATGTTTGTTGGAGTATCCGGTTTCGTCAGCTTCCCAATCAAAGAGTCCTGACCCTCTTTCCGGTTCTGACCCCTTTTACGGTTCGGGCAGCCGTGGCTACTAAACGAATTGGCCGATGGTCGGGTTAATTTGGTTCGCCGACAATACATCCACCATGATATTGCCGCTGACGCCCGTCTGGCTTTGAAATGTCAACGGCGCGTTTCCGCCGCTTGCGCTGAAAAGGTCGGCGTTGCGTTGATACTCAGCGACAATTTTGGGCGTATCGCTCTCATCCGGCAGATACACATAGTAGATTCGGGTTGGCGCAGCCATCATCCCATGATTCCCCTTGAATGCGCCTCCCGGGGCGTGGTAGCAGTCGAAACTGTTAGCTCCACAGAAGATTACCAAGGCACATGATGAGATAAAACCGCAACTCAACGCAGTGGGATAATCCAGGTCGTAGAGGGCTATTCCTTGAAGAACCATCTTATTTGAAGGCCTTCTTGAAGGCATTATAGTTACGACGTGACTCCCGCTGCTGTGGTTATCATTTGAGTCGTCCATCACTTCGTACACCGGCGGGTTGAAGTATGAGTTCCAGCAGCCGACTATAGCGTCCCAACAGCCAGCGGGCTGAACGACTCCCGAGAAAAGAGCGGAAGAAGGAGACACAGCTCTTTGTGCCACTGATGCTTGCCCCGCACGCCTCATTTTTGCCTGCACGGGCGATTTGTGTGAAGCGGCTCTCAGGCCCATCCGATCCGCCTCTGCCTCCATCGCACGATCCTGTACCACCGCGACGCCCGACCCGAACGGATTGTTGACCCGACCCGCACGCTGCTGCACGACGTGTGTCAGTTCGTGTCCCAAAATCTGCTGCCCCTGCGGGGTGTGCGGGTTGTACTGTCCCTGCGCGAAATACAAATTCGAGCCTTGCGTAAAGGCCAGCGCGCCGATTGCAGACGCCTGCGGCCCCACGTGGACACGGACATCCGCGAAACTCGTGCCGAAGAACGATTCCATCTTCTGCTGCACTGCTCCGGGCAACGGCTGACCGCCGCCGCCGAAGTTCGGCAGGTTCGCGGGCAACTGAAACGCCTCGCCGTTTCCATGCCGCTGCACCACCTGACTCTGAGAAGCAGCGCTACGCAGTTGCACCGCTGGATGAGGCACGGCTCGCGGCTGCGCCATTTTCGCTTGCGCGATTCGCTGGAGGTGTGCCGAATGCTGGTTGATGTGTGGATTAGCTGCGCGATTCTGAGCCGCGTTCGGGGGTGACATGCGCGGTTGAATCGGCTGCGCGCCTGCCATGCGCGGCTGGACAGGCGAAGGCGACGTGACGCCGGGTAAATTGAACCGGCCTCCGACGAACCGGCCTTGAATGACCATTCCACGAGCGACTCCACGTTGACCGTTAGCCATGAGGTTGTTCCTTTATTACGTTAAGCGGGTGTCGCTGTCAGGCGCGTCCGGTTTCAGCCCTTCCGGAAAACTTTTCGAGGAGTGTGAGATGGTCGCCGTCAAACCGCGTGTCTGAGGCGACAGGACGGTATCATGCATGATAGGGGAAATCAACAACATTGACGGCTGTAGTTTCCGGCGTCGGGCGGCAGGCGCGAGAGGTTCGCACGACTGCGTTACCGCCACGCCGACAAGTTAAAGACGCGGCCGGATGTTGAAGTAACCTCGGTTTGATTCAACGGGTCACGTCGGGCGCAAATTCTATGTCCAGAGTTCTTGATATTTTGTCTATGTTCAGACTGCGGGCGGAGGCGTTGAAGATTTCGCGGTAAGTTCCGTTCTTGTCATAGAGTTCTTCGTGCGTGCCGTGTTCGATGGCGCGACCTTCTTTCAACACGTAGATGATGTCCGCGTCTATGATCTGCGAGATGCTGTGCGAGATGACCACGACGGTGCGGTCTTCTTTGATCGCATCGAGACTGTTCTTGATTTGCTCGGTGGCGACGGCATCGAGGCTGGCGGTCGGTTCGTCCAAAAATATGATCTGCGGGTTTTTCAGAAAGAGCCGCGCGATGGCGATGCGCTGTTGTTGACCGCCGGAGAGCAACTGCGCGTCCGATTCGTATTTCTGCGGCAGCCTCTCGATCTGTTCGTGCAGGAAGGCTTTGCGCGCCGCCGCTTCGATCTCCGGGAAAGAGGCTTTGAGATTCCCGTAGCGAATGTTCTCCTCGATTGTGCCCTTGAAGATGTGGTTCTTTTGCAGGACTAAGCCGATTTTGCGTCGGAGCAAGTCAGTCTCGTACTCGGCAAGCTCTTTGCCGTCGAGCAGGATCCGTCCGCTCGTCGGCTGGTAAAATCTCGTCAGGAGATTGAGCAGCGTGGATTTTCCCGCGCCGGACAAGCCGACGAACGCGACGGTCTTCCCGTGCGGTATTTTCATGTTGATGTGGTGCAGCGCCTGTGTGCCGTTCGGGTAGGTGAAGTTCACGTCGATCAACTCGAAGCTGCCTTCGAGGCTCGCCATTCCCAGTTTGCCGCTCGCCTCGACCTGATCGTCGGCGTCGAGAATCTGAAAGTAGCCTTCGGCGTAAGTCAGCGCGTCGTTCATCTCGTCGTAAATCCGGTGCAGTTGTCTGATCGGCGCGGAGACGTTATTGAACAGCATGATGTGGAACATGATCGCGCCGATTGACATCCGGCCGTCGAGGACGAGGTACGCCGTCAGGATGATGATCAGCACGACGCCGATCTGTTCGAGAAAGGTTTTCAACCCGTCGAAGAGGAAGTTGGTCTGCCGTTGTTTCAACTGCGCGGTGACGAGGTTTTGCTGCAAGCGAAACTGCTTCTCTTTTTCGTACTCTTCACGCACGAACGACTTGATGACGACGATGGATTGGATGATGTTGTGAAGGCCGTTGTTTTTCGTCTCGCGCAACGCGCGCAATCCGCGCCGCGCGCCCTTGAGCATCGAAGCCTGTCTCTGGCTCAACAAAAAATAGATGGGCAAGATCGCCGCCGCCACCAGCCCGACGTAAGTGTTGGCGTAGAACATGACGATTAACGCCATGATCGCGTTGGCGAACAGAGGCAGGATATCTATGAACGCGCTCTGCACGAGTTTCGTCAAACTCTCAGCCCCACGGTCAATGCGCGTCTGGAGGATGCCGGTCTGGTTGTCGGCGTCGCTATAAAAGGCGAGTTGGTAGGTGAGAATTTTTTCGACCGCCGACTGCGAAAGGCGGCTCGAAACGTTGACGCGAATTTTCTCGCCGAAGAGGTTCTGCCCGTACTTCAACCCGGTGTTGAGAATCTCTTTGCCGAACAGTATGGCGCTGATGAGCAGCAACAGTGAAGCCCCTTCGGTCGCCGTCTTGCCTTCTCTCAGAAGCCCTTCGATGGTGTCCACCGTGTAGCGCAACACTATCGGATTAACTTGCGCCGCGAAAGCGCCGAGCAGCGTCAGAATTAGCGAGAAGATGACCCAGCGGCGATAAGGCTTCACAAAGGGTGTTAACCGCCGGATGATTTGCCAGATACTCATGCGAGCAATCTTAAAAGAGTTTTCCCCGATTGCCAAAAACCCAAAAACGTAGTCCGGCGCGACGGGCGTGCGTGTAGGTCGCGGCGTTTGTATGCGTCCGCTCTCTTCGTTTGATACTATTTCCGGCGGCGGGCGTTTG